>JBMSOD010000076.1:0-12943 GCA_049422085.1 Burkholderiaceae bacterium | reverse complement strand
GACCGCCCCTTTAGACCCTGACCAACCCGTCACAAAATGCACCCCGCAAGCGACGTTCAATTGCTGCTCTTCGATGTCTTTGGCACCGTCGTCGACTGGCGCGCCTCAGTGGCCCGCGAAGTCGAAGCGCTGGGTCTTGGTCTTGACGGCGCCGCTTTTGCCGACGCCTGGCGCAGGCGCTATCTGCCCTCGATGCAGGCGGTTCGCGAGGGCCAGAGGCCCTGGGTCAACCTCGACGGCCTGCATCGCGAAAATCTCGAGGCGGTGCTGGAGCGCTTTGGCGTGGCCAATCGGCTCGATGAAGCCGCCCTGGAAGACCTCAACCTTGCCTGGCATCGGCTCGAAGCCTGGCCAGACGCGGCAGCGGGTCTGCAGCGACTTCGAGCACGTTTCGTGGTGAGCACGCTCTCCAACGGCAATACGGCGCTGCTGGTGAATCTGTCAAAGCATGCCGGCCTGTCCTGGGACGCCGTCCTGTGTGCAGAAACCTTCCAGGCCTACAAGCCCGATCCCAAAGCCTATCGAAGTGCGGTCGAGCTCTTTGGCCTGCAACCCCATCAGGCGATGCTGTGTGCGGCCCACGCGGCCGACCTGAGAGCCGCTGCCGCCTGCGGCCTGCGTACAGCCTATGTCGATCGACCCCTTGAATGGGGTCCTGACCGTCGAGGTGACATTCCCGCCTCATCCGACCGTTTTGATATGGAGTCCAGGGATCTGCGCGATCTCGCGGCACAATTGGGTTGCTGAAGTCTCTGGCGGTTCATCGTTTGATCCGCTGAGCCAGAATTTTTCCAACGACACGCCGCGCAGCATCTGGCGGCACGATACGACATGACCTCCTTCGACTGGAACAATCCCTACCCCACCGTTCGCACCCCTGTTTTCGGGCGCAACATCGTGGCCACCTCCCAACCTCTGGCAGCGCAAGCAGGCCTGCGCATGCTGGCCGCCGGAGGCAATGCGATTGACGCCATCGTGGCGGCAGCCTCAACCATTGCACTGACCGAACCGGTCTCCAACGGGCTGGGTTCGGATGCCTTCGCCATCGTCTGGGACGGCAACAAGCTGCATGGCCTGAATGCATCCGGATGGTCTCCGGCCGCCTGGGACCCAGCCTACTATGCGCGCAAGCATGGCGGCGTCTTTCCGATGCGGGGCTGGGATACCGTGACGGTGCCGGGTGCAGTCGCTGGCTGGGCCGCCCTGCACGAGAAGTTTGGCAAGCTGTCGTTTGAAGACTGCCTGCAGCCCGCCATCGAGTACGCCGAGCAGGGTTACATCGTCTCGACCATCGTGCACCGCAAATGGCTGGCCCATGTCGAGATCCTGAAGGACCAGCCCGGCTTTGCAGAACACTTCCTGCCGCATGGCCGTGCCCCGGCGATTGGTGAGCGTTTCGTTCATCCCTCCGCCGCCGCCACACTGCGCCGCATTGCGGCCACCCGAGGCCGGGATCTTTACGAGGGTGAAACGGCCGCACGCCTGGTCGCCCATGCCCGCGAACACGGTGCCGCAATGACCGCCGCCGACCTCGCCGAGTACCAGCCCGACTGGGTTGAGACCATCGGCATGGACTACATGGGCCACCGGCTGCATGAGATTCCTCCCAATGGCCAGGGCATCGCCGCCCTGATGGCGCTGGGCATCCTCAAGAATTTCGATCTGTCCAGCCTGCATCCGGATTCGGCCCAGGCGCGGCACCTGCAGATCGAGGCCATGAAGTGCGCCTTTGCCGATGTCTACACGCATGTGGCCGACATCCGGCACATGAAGGTCACACCCGAGCAGCTGCTGGATCCGGCCTATCTGGCCGAACGGGCCAAGCTCATCCGGCATGACCGTGCCACCGACTTCAAGCATGGCACACCGCCTGCAGGCGGCACCATCTATCTCACTGCAGCCGATGCCAGCGGCATGATGGTGAGCTTCATCCAGTCCAACTACATGGGCTTTGGTTCGGGCGTGGTGGTGCCAGGCACCGGCGTCTCGCTGCAAAACCGCGGCCACTGCTTCTCGCTCGATCCGAAGCACCCCAATGTCGTGGCGCCGCGCAAGCGTCCGTTCCAGACCATCATCCCGGCCTTCCTGACCCGCGATGGCAAGCCGCAGATGAGCTTTGGCGTGATGGGCGGCAACATGCAGCCCCAGGGACACATGCAGACCCTGGTGCGCATGCTTCAGTGGGGCCAGAATCCCCAGGCCGCCTGCGATGCGCCGCGCTGGAAGGTCAACCGCGGTCTCGACCTGGATGTGGAACCCGCCATGCAGGGCAATGTTGTCGAGTCGCTGCGCGCCATGGGCCACAACCTCGCGCCGGTGGCCGATCCCTACATGGACTTCGGGTCGGGTCAGTTCATCAGGCGCCTGTCCGACGACATGATCGATGGCTACGTGGCAGCGAGCGACAGCCGTCGCGACGGCCACGCAGCCGTGTTCTAAGCCTTTTCGAGATCCACATGACCCGCACTTACGATCCGACACCCTCCCTGCATGTCGCCTTTCTGGGCATGGGGGTCATGGGTGCGCCCATGGCTGGACATCTGGCCCGTGCCGGCCATCAGGTCACCGTTTACAACCGCACGGCGGCCAAGGCGCAGGCCTGGGCGACAGAATATGGCGGCCGCGCCGCCGCAACGCCGCGCGAGGCGGCGGCGGGTGCAGACATTGTCTTTGCCTGCGTGGGTAACGATGACGATCTGCGCAGCGTGGTCCTCGGCGCTGACGGCGCCTTTGCTGGCATGAAACCGGGCTCGCTGTTCGTCGATCACACCACGGCCTCGGCCGAGGTGGCGCGTGAACTGCATGCCCAGGCCCGCAGCCTTGGACTCGATTTCATCGATGCGCCGGTGTCTGGCGGGCAGGCCGGTGCGGTCAACGGCATGCTGACCGTGATGTGCGGCGGCGATGAGGCCAGTGTCGAGCGGGCGCGCCCCGTGGCCATGGCCTTTTCGCGCGCCTTTACCCGCATCGGTCCCTCGGGTGCTGGTCAGCTGGCCAAGATGGTCAATCAGATCTGCATTGCGGGCCTGGTTCAGGGTCTGTCTGAGGCCATCCATTTTGGTCAGTCCTCCGGCATCGACATGAAGCTCGTCCTCGATGTCATCGGCAAGGGCGCCGCCCAGTCCTGGCAGATGGACAATCGCGGCAAGACCATGGTGGATGATCAGTTCGACTTCGGCTTTGCGGTCGACTGGATGCGCAAGGACCTGGGACTGGTCCTCAGTGAGTCCCGCCGCAACGGGGCGAGCCTGCCGGTCACGGCCCTGGTCGATCAGTTTTACGCCGACATCCAGAAAATGGGCGGAGGCCGTTGGGACACCTCGAGCCTGATCCGGCGCCTGCCCCGCAAGGGCTGATCTTCGGCGCTTCTGAAACCCCGTCGCCGAAGCGCTGCATGCCCCGGGCAGCAGACGCTCGGCGCAGGGCTCAGAACTGACTGCGCCAGCGCTCTCCTCGGGCCAGCACGTCCTTGAGCGTCTCGCGATCGGACTGGGCCAGGGCAGACTCCAGCGCATCAAGTTGCGCCCTGAACGCCTTCGCCGAGGCCATGACGGCTTCGCGATTGTCGAGCAGGATGCCTGCCCACAGATCCGCGGGTGATCCCCCAACTCGGGAGGTATCGCGCAGGCCCGCTCCGTGAAACCGGATGGCGGCTTGGGCGCGAGGCCCTTCGCCGATCGCAGCCGACAAGGCAAATGCCACCGCATGGGGCCAGTGCGAAATGTCGGCAAACAGGGCGTCGTGCTCGGCCGCCGCCATGCGCGACACGCTCGCGCCTACACCGCGCCATAAGGCTTCGATGCCCTGCAAGGCATCCGCATGGCATTCAGGCGTCGGGCAGGTGATCAGATGCCGCCCGGCAAACAGATCGGGCCGCGAGGCTTGTGGCCCCGAGCGATCGAATCCGGCAATCGGATGACTGGCCACAAAGCGTCCCAGCCGTGCCCCGAGTCCGGCGCGGGCCGCAGCCACGACACTGGCCTTGGTGCTCGAAACATCGGTCAGCCAGGCATCGGATGCGAGCACGTGTGCCAGGGCGCCGCTTGCGAGCCACTGTACGTTGACCGATACAGGCGCTGCCAGCACCACAATGTCCGCCCCTGCAACCGCCTCCTCAAGGCTTGACGCCACCCGGTCGATCAGACCCAGTATCAGCGCCTGCGGCGCATTGGAGGGATCGAACCCCCGGATCTCGCCGACCAGTCCGCGCTCACGCAGGGCAGCGGCAACGGAGCCGCCCAAGGCCCCGGTGCCCAACACGGCGAGACTCGGTCGGGAAAGGGATTGGAGAGAAGGGCTCATCGGGCGGCTGTCAGGCCTTGCCTAGCGCGCCGCGCAGTGCAGCAAGGAATCGATCGTTTTCTTCGGGCAGCCCCACACTGATGCGCAACCAGGTCGGCAGCCCGTAATTGCCCACCGGACGCACGATCACGCCGGCACGCAGCAAGGCTTCATTGACTGCCGCTGCATCGCCCACCTCCACAAGCACGAAGTTGCCATAGGAAGGCAGATAGCGCAGACCCATGCCGTCAAAGGCCTGCGAGAGCTGCTTCAGGCCGGCGGCATTGAGGGCGCGACTGCGTTCAAGAAAATCGACATCGGCGAGCGCTGCCACCGCGGCGGCCTGCGCAATGCTGTTGACATTGAAAGGCTGACGGACGCGGTTGAGCAGGTCGGTGATGGCCGGCTGCGCCACGCCATAGCCCACGCGCAGACCGGCCAGACCATAGGCCTTGGAGAAACTGCGCGACACCACGAGGTTGGGGAAGCGACGCACCCAGACAAGCGCGTCATAGCGATCCTTGGGCTCCAGATATTCGTTATAGGCCTCATCGAGCACCACCACAACATCGGACGGAACAGAGGCCAGAAAGGCCTCCAGCTCTGCGGCCGGCAGGAAGGTGCCGGTGGGATTGTTGGGGTTGGCCACGAACATCACCCGCGTCTCTGGGGTGATGGCCGCCCGCATGGCCTTCAGATCGTGGCCAAACTCGCGTGCTGGCACCACGATCGCGCGTGCGCCTCGGGCTTGCGTGGCCAGTTCGTACACCGCGAACGAATGCTGCGAGTAGACCGCCGCGCTGCCTGGCTTCAGGAAGGCCTGCGAGACCAGTTCGAGGATGTCATTGGAGCCATTGCCGAGCGTGACCCAGTCGGCCGGGACCCCATAGCGGGCCGCGAGGGACGCCTTGAGGTCAAAGCCATTGGCATCCGGATAGCGCCCCAGATCGGCGGCTGCGGCGAGCATTGCCTGGCGGGCCGACTCTGGCATGCCCAGCGGGTTTTCGTTGGAGGCGAGCTTGACGATGCGGGCCTCATCCAGGCCGTATTCGCGTGCCACCTCGGAGATGGGCTTGCCCGCACGATACGGTGCGATGGCCCGGACCCAGTCGGGCGCCTGTTCGGCAATTCGGTCAGCAGAATGCGTGGTCATGACATGTCCCCGGAAGGGGTTCAGGAAAAAAAGAAAACAGGCAGCAGGATCACGAAAACGATCGCGACCCTGCCTCGCGCGGATAGGATCCCAGCGACTTGTAAAAAGCCGAATTCGACCGGATCTCCGCGAGCGCGGCGGCAACATGCGGCTCGTCCTGGTGACCGAGCAGATCGATGTAGAAGTAGTACTCCCAGGTGCCCTGCCGCGCGGGTCGGGACTCGAACCGCTTCATGGACACGCCATGCCGGGCCAGCGGCTCGATCAGGGCGTGCACTGCGCCTGCTCGGTCAGGCACCGACAGAATCAGGGAGGTCTGATCGGCGCCAGACAGCCCACAGGCATGATTGCCGATCACAACGAAACGGGTGCGATTGAGAGGATCGTCCTGGATGGCCTCGGCCACGATCTGCACGTCATAGCGCCCCAGGGCGCCATCGCCTGCGATGCCCGCCGTGTGCGGCTCGATTGCGGCGAGCCGGGCTCCTTCGGCGTTGCTGGCGACCGGTACACGCTCGATGCCTGGATGATTTCGATCGAGCCATCCAACGCACTGCGCAAGCGCCTGAGCATGGGCGCAGATGCGGGTGATGCCTTCCATGGTGCCGCTTCGGCTGAGCAGATGATGCCGCACGGGGACAGTCACCTCGCCGCAAATGTGAAGCGGGCTTTGCAGAAAGAGATCAAGGCTTCGGTTGACGGCGCCTTCGGTCGAGTTCTCGACCGGCACCACCCCAAAGTCCACAGTCCCTGCTTCGGTGGCGCGAAACACTTCATCAAAGGACACGCAGGGCACAGCCTCGACCCCCTGCCCGAACTGTGCAATGACGGCCTGCTCCGAAAACGTGCCGACCGGGCCCAGATAGCCGATCCGCAAGCGGCTCTCAAGCGCACGACATGCCGAGATCACTTCCCGCCAGATCGATTGCAGGGCGCCATCAGGCAAGGGGCCGGGATTGGTGTCAGCCAGCCGCTGCATGATCTGGGCTTCGCGTTCCGGGCGCCAGACGGGCGCGTTGGTGGCATGCTTGAGCGCGCCCACTTCAAGAACCAGCCGACCGCGCTCGGCCAGTAGCTCCAGCAGGCGGGCATCCACCGCATCAATCCGCTGACGGATCTCTGACAGGCGATCGGTCATGCTCAGCCCCTGGCGCGTTCGAATTCGCGCATGAACTGCACCAGAGCCTGCACGCCCTCCAGCGGCATGGCGTTATAGATCGAGGCACGCATGCCTCCAACCACCCGATGGCCCTTGAGCGCGACCAGTCCGGCCTGCCGGGCCTCGGCCAGGAAAGGCTCATTCAGGCGTTCGTCGCGCAGAAAGAAAGGCACGTTCATGAACGAGCGATGCGCCTTTTCGACCCGGTTTTCATACAGCCCGCTGCCATCGATCGCTCCATAGAGCAGCGCCGCCTTTTCGGCATTGACGCGGGCCATGGCCTCGAGCCCCCCCTGATCCAGAATCCACTTGAACACCAGGCCGGCAAGGTAAATGCCGAAGGTCGGCGGCGTATTGAACATGGAGTCGTTCTCGGCCACCACCTTGTAGTTAAAGGCACTCGGACACAGCGGGTGGGCATGTCCCAGCAGATCCTCGCGAATGATGACGAAGGTCAGGCCTGCCGGACCAACATTTTTCTGGGCGCCGCCGTACAGCATGCCGAACCGGGTCACATCCATCGGACGCGACAGAATGTGGGACGACACGTCGGACACAATGGGAACCCCGACGGGGACCTGACCCGGCCCCGACCCGACTTCGATGTCATGGTGAAACTCCACGCCATCGATGGTCTCGTTGGTACAGACATGAAGGTAGGCCGCCTGGGGCGAGCAGCGCCACTGCGACTGCGACGGGATGCTGCGATAGGCCCCTTGGGTGTCTGCCGAATCGGCAACCACATTCACCTGACCATAGCGGCCGGCCTCTTTCATGGACCGCGCAGACCACTGGCCCGTGACCAGGTAATCGGCCTGTCCGGTTCGCCCCATGAGATTGAGCGGCACGATCGCGTTTTCAGCCAGCGCCCCGCCCTGCATGAACAGCACCCGGTAGTCGGAAGGAATGTTCAGGAGCGTGCGCAGATCGGCAATCGCCTCGGCATGCACGCCCATGAACTCCTTGCCCCGGTGGCTCATCTCCATGATGGAGGTCCCGGTGCCGTGCCAGTCCAGCAGCTCATCGGCTGCCTGCCGAAGCACGGGCTCCGGAATCAGGGCCGGGCCCGGCGAAAAATTGAAGACGGCGCGGCTCATGCAGGTTCTCCTTCGCCCGAAGCCGGGTCGGCCGCATCAGAAGCATCAGAAGCATCAGAAGCATCTGCTGCATCGGTGACATCGGTGACATCGGACTCGACGACCCGCTGCAGACCGGTCAGGGTGGTGCCCTTTTCAACCGCAATCAGCGTGACGCCCTGGGTCGCCCGGCCCATCTCGCGGATCTCGGACACACGTGTGCGCACCAGCACACCGCCCGTGGTGATGAGCATGATCTCGTCGGTTGCTTCAACAAGCACCGCCCCCACCACGCGTCCGTTACGCTCGCTGGTCTGGATCGCGATCATGCCCTTGGTGCCACGGCCGTGCCGGGTGTACTCGACAATGGGTGTTCGCTTGCCAAAGCCGTTTTCGGTGGCGGTCAGCACGGACTGAGTCTCGGTCTCGGCCACCAGCATGGCGATCACGTTCTGGCCATCTTCAAGTTGCATGCCTCGCACGCCACGGGCCGCTCGTCCCATCGGACGCACGTCGTTCTCATCGAAGCGCACCGCCTTGCCGGCATCTGAAAACAGCATCACATCGTGGGCACCATCGGTGACCGCGGCGCCAATCAGGTAATCGCCTTCGTCCAGGTCAACCGCGATGATGCCCTTGCGCAGGGGGCGCGAGAACTCGGTGAGCGGGGTCTTCTTGACCGTACCCAGCCGGGTCGCCATGAAGACAAAATGCTGGTCATCAAAGGTCTTGACCGGCAGCACCACGGTGATCTTCTCGCCGTCGACCAACGGGAACATATTGACGATGGGCTTGCCGCGTGCGGCACGCGATCCCTGAGGCACTTCCCAGACCTTGAGCCAGTACACCCGGCCGCGATCCGAGAAGCACAGGATGTAGTCGTGGGTATTGGCAATGAAGAGCTGATCGATCCAGTCGTCTTCCTTCATGGAGGTGGCCTGCTTGCCACGGCCTCCACGCTTCTGTGCCCTGTATTCGGACACCGGCTGGCTCTTGATGTAGCCAGTGTGCGAGAGCGTGACCACCATGTCGGTGGGCGCGATCAGGTCCTCGGTTTCGAGTTCAGTCGCGTTGAGTTCGATCTGCGAGCGACGCGGATCCTTGTTGGGGTCGCTGTACTCGGCACGGATGGCCTTGAGTTCGTCGCTGATGATGGTGCTGATGCGCTCGGGTCGGGCCAGGATGTCAAGCAGGTCTGCAATGGTCTCGATCACTTCGCGATATTCCTGAAGGATCTTGTCCTGCTCCAGTCCGGTCAGCCGCTGCAGACGCATCTGCAGAATCTCCTGAGCCTGCACCTCGGACAGGCGATAGCCCTGGTCGGACAGCCCCGCACCCGGTTCGATGCCCAGCGGCTTGAAGGCCGAGGCATCGGCGCCGGCGCGCTCGACCATGTCACGCGCAAGGCCTGGATTCCAGGTGCGCGCAAGCAGACGCTCACGCGCCACGGGCGGCGTGGGCGAGGCCTTGATCAGCTCGATCATCTCGTCGACATTCGCGACCGCAACGGCCAGGCCTTCAAGTACATGGCCGCGGTCGCGTGCCTTGCGCAGATCGAAGACCGTGCGGCGTGTGACCACTTCGCGCCGATGCGACAGGAAGGCCTCGAGCATCTGCTTCAGATTGAGCAGACGGGGCTGGCCATCGACCAGCGCCACCATATTCATGCCGAAGGTGTCTTGAAGCTGGGTCTGCTTGAACAGGTTGTTCAGCACCACCTCGGGCACTTCGCCTCGCTTGAGTTCGATCACCAGACGCATGCCCGATTTGTCGGACTCGTCCCGGATGTCAGAAATGCCTTCGAGCTTTTTCTCCTGAACCAGCTCGGCGATCTTTTCCTGAAGCGTGCGCTTGTTGACCTGAAAGGGCAGCTCATCGACCACGATGGCGGTACGGGCCCCGCGATCGATGTCCTCGAAGTGGGTCCGCGCCCGGATCACCACACGGCCCCGACCAGTGCGATAGCCCTCGCGCACGCCATTGACGCCGTAGATGATGCCGGCGGTAGGAAAGTCGGGCGCTGGGATCAGTTCGATCAGTTCATCCACCGACGCCTCGGGGCGGCGCAGCAGGAGCAGGCAACCCTCGACCACCTCGCCCAGATGATGCGGCGGAATATTGGTGGCCATGCCCACCGCAATGCCCGAACTGCCGTTGATCAGCAGATTGGGGATGCGCGCAGGCAGCAGCAGGGGCTCGCGCTCAGAGCCGTCGTAGTTGGGCCCGAAGTCGACGGTGTCCTTATCGATGTCAGCGAGGATCTCGTGCGCGATCTTGGACAGCCGAATCTCGGTGTAGCGCATGGCGGCAGCATTGTCGCCATCGACCGACCCGAAGTTGCCCTGGCCGTCGACCAGCAGATAGCGCAGCGAAAAATCCTGCGCCATGCGCACGATGGTGTCGTAGACCGACTGGTCGCCGTGCGGATGGTATTTACCGATCACATCGCCCACGATCCGCGCCGACTTCTTGTACGGGCGGTTCCAGTCATTGTTGAGCTCGTGCATCGCAAAGAGCACCCGCCGGTGCACCGGCTTGAGCCCATCACGCACATCGGGCAGCGCCCGACCCACGATCACGCTCATGGCGTAATCGAGGTAGGAACGACGCATTTCCTCTTCGAGGCTGATCGGCAGGGTTTCTTTGGCGAATGAGTCCATACAGGCCACGCAACAGATAAACCTTTGAATTTTAGACCAAGCGGCTATCCTTTCCGGCTTTGACCGTGAAATCACTGTCCCATGCGCTTAGCCGCCTCCGGCAATCCCGTCGCCGCCCATGCCCCGGTACCCCCTGATCCCAGGGCAGATCCGCATCTGATCTCGCCCCGGTGGATGGCCACGGTTGCGCCCTCAGGCACCGTTCTGGGCGATCACAGCCTGCTTGTCCGGGATGGCGTCATCGAAGCGGTGATGCCTACGCCCGAAGCCAGACGCGCTTATCCCGGTGCAACGGAGACCGTTCTCGACACGCACCTGCTGACTCCGGGGCTGGTCAACGCCCACACCCATGCAGCCATGGCGCTGCTGCGCGGTACCGCGGACGGCCTGCCGCTGGAGCGCTGGCTGGCCGAGCGCATCGGCCCCCTCGAGGCTGCACTGGTCAACAGCGACTTCGTGTACGACGGCACGATCATGGCCTGTGCCGAAATGCTGCTGGGCGGCACGACCACCTTCAACGACATGTATTTCTTTCCGGACGCGGCCGCGCGCGCTGCCGTGGCCATGGGCATGCGCGGGGTCATGGGACTGATCATCATCGATTTCCCGACGGCCTGGGCGGGGAGTCCAGACGCCTATTTCGAGAAGGGCCTTGCCCTGCGCGATGCCTGTCGGCACGAGCCCCTGCTGACCTTTGCCCTGGCACCCCATGCGCCCTACACCGTCTCTGACGGCCCGCTCGAGCGAGTCGCACGGCTGTCTGCCGAATTGGAGCTGCCGGTGCACATCCATGTGCACGAAACAGCCCGCGAGGTGGCTGACCATCTGTCACGTCATGGCCAGCGCCCCCTGGCCCGCCTTGCCCAACTGGGCCTGGTCAGCCCTGACCTGATGGCTGTGCATGGCGTTCATCTTGATGCATCTGATCAGGCGCTGCTCGCAGAGCACGGCGCATCCCTGGTTCACTGCCCCAATTCCAACCTCAAACTCGGCAGCGGAATCGCGCCCGTACCTGAACTGCTGACGCAAGGCGCCAATGTCGCCATCGGAACTGACGGCTCGGCCAGCAACAACCGCCTGGACATGGTGCTCGAGGCACGGATGGCCAGTCTCCTGGCCAGCGGTCGCAGCGGAGATCCGAGCTGCATGGATGCACATCGGGCACTTGAAGCAGCCACCCTGGGCGGCGCCAGAGCGCTCGGCATGGAGGATCAGATTGGTGCCATTGCGCCAGGCCGGCTCGCCGACCTGGCCGCCTTCGATCTGTCGGACGAGAATGGAGCGCTGATTGTCGATCCGGTCTCCCACCTGCTTTTTTCCGGCGGTAGGGAACAGGTCAGCCATGTCTGGGTGCAGGGCAGGCCTGTTGTAGTGATGCGACAAATCGTGGCTACAGCCGCCCTGGACGCTCTGGCTGGGGTTCGTGCGCGCAGACGGGTGTGGCACAATCGCGCCGGTCAGGTGGTGCCGGAAGGTGGACGAACGGGGATATTCCGCTTTTGATCCCTTTGTCCTGTTCTCCAGGGCTTCTGGCATCAGGCATGTTCAGGGTTGCTTTGCCGTTGTTTCGCGGGTCGGTATACTGCCGGTGTTTTGCGAACGGTCTGCAAGGCGTTGATTTTTCAGATGTGAGTCATCTCACCGAGAGGAGAAACATGAAGAAATCGCTCAAATTGGGAGTTCTGGCTGCTGCGGCTCTGCTGGCTGCCTGCGCGTCCGCACCCAGCACCGACAAGTCCCAGATCGAGGCTAAGAAGCCCGAGCAGAAAGGCTATGTGCAGACCCCCTATGGTGGGATCGTCGTCACCCCCTTCGCCGAGCAGCCGGGCAGCCCCAAAGGCACCTGCGTTCGCACGCCCTGGTGGGATGCCAAAGATGCACAGGTTGATTGCAATGCCGACCTGATGCCCAAGCCCGCCCCGGCCCCGTCGCCCATGGCACCGGCTCCGCGTCCCGCCGCGCCCGCTCCGGCACCGCGTCCGGCCGCGCCCGCACCGGCCCCGCGTCCTGCTCCCGCCCCGACCAGCGAGAAAGTCACCTTCGCCGCTGACGCCTTCTGTGATTTCGACAAGGCCGTCCTCAAGCCCGAAGGCAAGTCCAAGCTCGACGGTCTGGTCGGTCAGATCAAGGGCATCACCCTTGAGGTGGTCATCGCTGTCGGTCACACCGACTCGGTGGGTTCCGACGCCTACAACCAGAAGCTGTCGCTGCGCCGTGCCGAGGCTGTCAAGGCCTACATGGTGAGCAAGGGCATCGAAGCCAACCGCGTCTACACCGAAGGCAAGGGCAAGAAGCAGCCCGTCGCCGACAACAAGACCGCCGATGGCCGCGCCAAGAATCGCCGCGTGGAAATCGAGGTCGTGGGTACCCGCGCCAAGAAGTGATCGTTCCGCAGGGCGTCTGCCCTGCCTTCGATCAGAACCCCGCTTCGGCGGGGTTTTTCTTTTGCAGTTTTTCTTTTGTATCCTTCTGACATGACTTCCGTGACCGATCTTCCTGAGCGCGCCAACGATTCGGCTCACGCCAATGCCGACCCTGCCGAGATCTCGAAGTTCGAGGCTCTGGCTGCCCGCTGGTGGGATCCCGAGTCCGAATTCAGACCGCTGCACCAGAT
>JBMSOD010000075.1:0-13009 GCA_049422085.1 Burkholderiaceae bacterium | reverse complement strand
CCCACGCCCCATGACATGGGCCGCTAAGGGGGGGTAATCACGGCGCTGGGCGCCACGCCCGTGCCGGTGCCGGCTGCCTACGGTTTTTGCGAAGACCCCGAGGTCACTGGCGCTCACTTCTATGTCATGGGGCTGATTGACGGCCACCCGCTCTACAGCGCCGACGACACCCGCAAGTGGGTGCCTGAGGCCAACCGCCAGCGCATGGCCGAATCCTTCATCGATGTGCTCGCCGACCTGCATACCGTGGATGTCGATGCGGTGGGGCTCTCGGACCTGGGCAAGAAGGACGACTACATAGGCCGTCAGCTCAAGACCTGGTATCGCTCCTGGCTCGCCTCGGCAGGCCCGGCGCAATACGATGACCCGCGTGCCCATGCCCTGCAGAAATACTTTCTCGAGAACATGCCCGATCAGGGACCGGCACGCATCGTGCACGGCGACTACGGACTGCACAACACCCTGATTGGCCCAAGTGGCGCGCTGGCGGCAGTCGTCGACTGGGAAATCTCCACCCTGGGCGACCCCCTGGCCGATCTGGCCTATGCGCTCAATCAGTGGTTCGATCCTTCCGACCCGCCGAACCCCCGCGTCGAACCACCCACCTCGCTGCCCGGCTTTCCTCGCCGGCCCGAGCTGGCCGAGCGCTACGCGCGGCGCACGGGTCGCGATCTTTCAAGGCTCGACTACTACGTCGGCTTCAATCGATGGAAATCGGCGGCGATCGTGCATGGCGTGTATGCGCGCTATTGCGAAGGCAAGAAGAGCACCGAGGGCGTCAACATGCCTGGCTTGAGGCTGGCGGTTGATCAGTACCTGATGCTTGCCGAGCAGGCAGTGGAGCGGCTGGAGCGCGGAAGCCGCTGATCTGCAGGGCCGGCTCATCGAAGACCCGCACGCCGGGCCTCAACGGACCTCGCCAGACCGCCTCAGCGCACGTCGGCCGTCATCAACGCATGCCAGACATCATCAGCCGATTCTCGCGCCAGCGGCCCCATCGGTAGTAGGCCCAGGCCAGCAAGGCCGAGCTGAGCGTGCCCGCCGGAAAGCTCCACCAGATGGCCGCCTCATGCAGCCAGGGCTCCAGTGCCAGGGCGCAAGGCACCCGGAAGAGCCACATGGTCACGGCAAAGATGAGGGTCGGCGCCATCATGGCCGAGTTGGCCCGAACGACTGCGCACAGGCTCGAGGTGATGCCCAGCGCAATCCATCCCCAGAGCACGATGGCGTTGATCTCGCGGGCCTGAGCAAGCATCTGACCGCCACGAGGCACGAAAAGTCCGAGCAATACATCCTCAAGCAGATAGACCACCGCAGTGGCAAAGGTGGTGAGACTCACGCCCACAATGCAGCCCCGCCAGGCGATGCGCTCGACCCGGGGCCACAGCTGCGCGCCGATGTTCATGGCCGCCATGGCGGTCATCGACGACGCCACCGCCGAGGCGGGCATCTGGACATAGCCCCAGAGCTGGGCTGCGGCGCTGTAGGCGGCTGCGGTGTCGGCACCATGCCGATTGACCAGCCCCAGAAGGACAAAGTAGGCGCCCTGCACCAGCACCGATTCCAGCGCCATGGGCGCACCGCGACGGGCCATGCGATCGACCAGGGGCCAGTGCGGTACAAGGTGCCTTAATTGTGGGCCGCGCAGGGCAATGGGGCTGCGCTTGCGCATGAGGGTCAGCACCATCGCCACCAGCGCAATGACATGCGCGCTCCAGCCCGCGATGGCCGCTCCAGCAATCCCCAGGCCCGGAAGGCGGCCGCTGCCCGCAATCATGAGGGGCGTGAAGATCAGGGTCAGCCCGATCCAGACCAGATTGAAACGAAACGGGGTGCGCGCATCTCCCGTGCCACGCAGCATCATGAGCATCACCACGTACACAAAGAAGGTCGGCATGGTCATGCAGACCCAGCGCATGTAGGTGATACCGTCGGCCAGGCTCTCTTCGGGCATGCGCATGCCCTTGAGCAGCATGGGCGCAAAGAGCCATCCCAGCAGGGCCATCAACAGCCCAAAGCCAAAGGCCGTGCTCACCGTGGTGCCCACGATCTGGCGTATGCCCTGACGATCTCCGGCACCAAGCGACTGACCGATGGCCACGCCGGCGGAGGTGCCCAGGCCCATGACCGCACCCATCACCATCCACATGAAGATGGTGGTGTTGGCGACCGCCGTGAGGGCGTACTCACCCAGCTCCCGGCTCACCCAGAGGGCAGCCCAGGTGCCGGTGAGGGCATGCAACAAATTGGTGGCAAGCAGGGGCAGGGCAAATCGCACCAGGGTGGGTGCGATCGGCCCTTCGATCAGGGCCTGCTCGCGGGGCGAGCGCGCAGCCGACGGGCTGCGCGCAGTCGCCTCGCCAGTCACTTGCGTGACTTCAGACGAGGGCCTCAGTTGCGCCAGACGGCGGCCGAGGTGACATCGTCTTCACCGCCTTCGAAGCGGCGCAGCTCGTTACGACCCACCACCAGGTGGTGAACCGCATCGGGACCGTCAGCAATCCGCAGGGTGCGTTGCTGGGTGTACATCTCGGACAGCGGCGTCCACTGCGACACACCGGTGGCGCCGTGCATCTGGATGGCGTCGTCGATGATCTTGCAGGCACGCTCGGGCACCAGAGCCTTGACCATGTGCACCCAGATGCGGGCTTCACGGTTGCCCAGGACGTCCATGGCCTTGGCCGCCTTGAGCACCATCAGGCGCATGGATTCGATCTCGATGCGGGCACGCGAGATGATCTCGATGTTGCCGCCCAGATGCGCGATCTTCTTGCCGAAGGCCTCGCGCGACAGGCCGCGCTGGATCATCAGATCGAGCGCCTTTTCAGCCGAACCGATGGAACGCATGCAGTGGTGAATGCGGCCCGGGCCAAGGCGGACCTGCGAGATTTCGAACCCGCGGCCTTCGCCGAGCAGCATGTTGGACTCGGGCACGCGCACATTCTCGAAGCGGATGTGCATATGGCCATGGGGTGCATCGTCATGACCGAAGACGCACATCGGGCCAAGGATGGTGACCCCGGGGGTGTCGATGGGCACCAGGATCTGCGACTGCTGCTTGTGCGGCGGGGCATCCGGGTTGGTCTTGACCATGGTGATCATGATCTTGCAGCGCGGATCGCCAGCACCCGAGATGTAGTACTTCTCGCCATTGAGCACCCACTCGTTGCCTTCCTTGTGGGCGCGCATGCCGATGTTCTTGGCATCGGATGAAGCGCGGTCGGGCTCGGTCATGGCATAGGCCGAGCGGATCTCGCCATTGAGCAGGGGCTTGAGCCAGCGCTCCTTCTGCTCGGGGGTGCCCACCCGCTCGAGCACTTCCATGTTGCCGGTGTCGGGCGCCGAACAGTTCATGGTCTGCGAGGCCAGCCGGTTCTTGCCGAGTTCGGCAGCAATGTAGGCATAGTCGAGGTTCTTCAGACCCTCACCGGTCTCGGCATCGGGCAGGAAGAAGTTCCACAGGCCTTCTTTCTTGGCCTGATTCTTGGCCTCTTCGAGCACGTCGAGCTGGCCCGGGGCATAGCTCCAGCGATCGGCACGGCCTTCGCCGAGCTTGTGGAACTTGACCGACATCGGGTCGACCACATCGCGCACGAAACGCTTGACATGCTCGTAGAGCGGCTGTGCCGACTCGGACATGCGAAGATCGTTGAGATCGTCCGATGGGTTCATGGCGAAGGCATTTCCCTTCGGCTGAACGGCTGCAAGATTACCCATGCTTCTCCTCCTGTGGCGGGCAGCCCATGCCACCCTGTTGGCCGCGTGTTGCGGCCATGTTGTTAATCAATCCGAACCCGTACTCTACCGCAGCCCTGCCGCCTGCGCCGCCTCGATGCGCAGACGTTCCGGTGAGCCGAGCATCTGACGGTTGAAACCGATCCGCTTGAACCAGTAATGCAGGCCCACCAGATCGGTGAAACCCATGCCGCCATGGACTTCGGTGGTCGACTTGGCCACGGAAGTCGCCACCTCCGACAGGTGGGCTTTCAGATGGCAGGCCATCCCGTGCGCGTCCTCTGGCGCCGCCTCGAAGGCATGCGCTGTGCCCCACAACAGGGCTCGGGTCGGTTCGAGATCGGCGGCGGCCTGGGCACACAGATGCTTGACCGCCTGAAACGACCCGATCACCCGGCCGAACTGCACCCGCTGTCCGGCGTAGGTCACGGCCTGATCGATCATGTTGGAGGCGGCGCCGAGCGAGTCTGCGGCGAGCAGGGTCCGGCCTGCATCCAGAAGCAGGCGGGACACCCCCTCGTTCGCACCCTCCAAAGTCTCGGCCTGAACCCCCTCGAACAGCAGCTCGCCGGTGGGCCGGGAGCGATCCACCGTCTCGAGCCGACGCACGGTGAGTCCGGGTGTCCCCGCCTGCACCAGGTGCAGGCCGGTCGACGCATCGGCCACCAGCCAGGCCTCGGCATCAAAGTCCAGCACATAGCGGGCGATGCCGTGCAACCGCCCCTCACTGCAATGCACGCCAGCACCGCCGCGCAGGCCGGCGAGTTCGGAAAGTGCCGCCCCGACGCGGCGTCGGCCGCTGGCCAGATCGGGCAGCCACCGGGCTTGCTGGGTGGGTGAGCCGGCCCTCATCAGTGCCAGGGGCACCAGAACGGCCTGCGCAATAAAGGGGACCGGCGCCACAGCATGGCCCAGGGCCTCGGCTGCCACGCAGGCGTCCAGCAGGCCAAGCCCCGTGCCGCCCTGCTCGGGCGGAATGATCAGCCCGAAGAGGCCAAGTTCGGCCAGGCCTTCGAAGAGGTCCTGGGCATGGCCCTCGCCAGACTCGGCAAACTGCCGTACACGGGACAGGGGGCAACGGGCCTTCAGGAATTCATCGAGGGTATCGCGCAACAGCTGCTGCTCGGAAGACAGACCGAATTCCATGTCAGGCTCCCGCAATCTGAGGCTCGCGCGGCATGCCCAGCCCGCGCTCGCTGATGATGTTCTTCTGGATCTGGTTGGTGCCGCCCCCAATGATCAGGCCCAGGTAGTACATGTAGTGCACCTGCCATGAGCCCTCATCCTGCAATTGCGGATGGCTGCCATAGGCCAGGCCCCGCTCGCCCATGACATCGATGCCCAGCATCTCGAGCTCATGGCGCAGCTCGGTGCCCTGCATCTTGACCACCAGCCGCGCGAGCTCCACGCCCGGCGTCTGGTTCAGATCGGCCGAAAGCAGGCGCAGGTCATGCTGCTGCATGGCCAGGATGCGACCCTGCAAGCGCATCAGGCGGTCGAGGTATTGGGGCTGCTCGATCAGGCGCACGCCATCCAGCGTCTCGGTGCGCATCAGTTCGATCAGGGCATTCAGGCGGGCCTGGGCAATATTGGGATCGGCCAGCGAATTGCGCTCATTGCGCAAAATGACATTGGCCACCTTCCAGCCTTCGCCCCGGCGACCCACGATCTGATGGGCCGGCACACGCACATCCGTAAAGAACACCTCGTTGAAATTGGCATTCATGGTCATGTCGACCAGAGGACGGATCTCGATACCCGGGGTATCCATGCGGAACAGCAGGAAACTGATGCCCTTGTGCTTGGGGGCATCAGGCTCGGTGCGCACCAGGCAGAAGATCCAGTCGGCCAGATGCGCCGTGCTGGTCCAGATCTTCTGCCCATTGATGACCCAGTGATCGCCATCGAGGACGGCAGAAGTCCGCAGGCTGGCCAGATCGCTGCCCGCACCCGGCTCGGAATAGCCCTGGCACCACACCAGGTCGCCATGCAGCGTGGGCGCAATGAACTCGCGCTTCTGGGCCTCGGTGCCCATCTCGAGCAGGGTGGGCACCAGCATGTTGATGCCCTGCCCGCCCAGCCCGGGGCTCACCCGTGCACGCGAAAATTCCTCGGCGAGGATGCGCGACTCGAGCAGATCGGGTGCATGCCCTGCGCCGCCGTAGGCCTTCGGAATGGTGCGGGCGGCATAGCCATGATCGATGAGCAGACGCTGCCAGGCCTTGGCCTGCGCGTCGCGCGGGCCGCCCGCCCTCGGGGCCTTCGAACGATGGGTGTCGATGAAGGCGCGCAACTCAGCCCGGAAGGCGTCGTAGCGCGGTCCGTAGTTCAGGTCCATGAGGGCTCCGTGAGAGGGTTCGGGTCGGTACGCCTTGATGTGCTCAAGGGGTATTCATGGGTATTCAACAAGATGCAATCAGACCGCCACCGGCTCGATGGGCCCGAGCAGAGCTTCGGCCAGCCGGCGTCGATGGTGGGTCGCATCGCCAAAGCTGTGCTGCAACACGAGGGCGCGTCGCAGATGCAGCTGGGCGTCGCACTCCCAGGTGAAGCCAAACCCGCCGTGGAACTGGACGCCACGGTCGCCAGCGAACACATAGCTCTCGCAGCACTCGACCTTGGCCATGCGCAGGGCGGTCTCCAGTGCGTCCTGACTCTGCTCTGTGCTGATCAGGGTGGCGGCATGCGCAACATGCGAGCGCGAGCGCTCGAGCCCCACCAGAATCTCGGCACTGGTGTGCTTGAGCGACTGATAGCTGCCGATCTTGCGGCCAAAGGTGGTGCGCAGGTTGAGGTAGTTGATGATGAGTTCGAGGGCCGAGGCGATGCCTCCCGCGGCCTCGGCACTGGTCAGCAGCAGGCCTGCCTGTCGCACTGCGCGCAGCGCCCTGCCGGCGGCCTCCCCCCGGATCAGCGCAGTGCGGGGCATGCGAATGCCGTCAAGCGCGATCCGGTAGCAACGGCGGGTTTCGTCGAGCACGGTCTCGCGCTGGATGCGGCCTTGTTGCAACAGCGCCGCAGGAAGGACCGCCATTGCAGGCGCCCCTTCGAAGGCCAGCGCCACAAGAACCACGCCCGCCACAGCCGCATCGGGCACCAGCGTCTTGGTGCCCGCCAGGATCAGGTCGCTGTCTCCTGAAGCCTCCGCAACGCTCGCGCAGGCCTCGAAGGCGGTCAGACGCCAGTCGCCCTCATCCTCCAGCAAGGCCACGGTGGCGGGCAGACCGGCGGCGATCCGCGACAGCCACAGGCCTTGCACTGCCTCATCGGCACCGGCCTGCAGCGCAGCCACGGCCAGTTGCGTGCTCACAAAGGGCGTGCTCAGAAGATGACGGCCCATGCACTCGGTGAGTACTGCAGCCTCGGCCAGCGTGAGGCCTGCGCCGCCTTGCGCTTCAGCAATGCACAGGCCGGGCCAGCCCAGTTCGGTCATGCGTTGCCATACCGCAGGGTCGAAGCCGGTCTCGGTCGTCATGAGCTCTCGGACCCGTGCGATGGGTGACTGCTCACGACAGAAGGTCATGGCTGCATCAAGCAGCATGGCCTGCTCATCGGTGAAGGCCATCTGGCGCGAAAGCACTGCTGTGTTCGACATGGGTCGCAATCCGTGGATGGAACAGAGGGCCGAATCAGTCCTTGGGCAGGCCGAGCACACGCTCGCCCACGATGTTGGCCTGGATCTGGCTGGTCCCTCCGCCAATGGTGGAGGCGAAGGAATTGAAATAGGCGCGCTGCCACTTGCCGCCTTCGATGGCATGGGCATCGCCCACCCAGCGGGCGGCATTGGCGCCCTGCAGCGAGAGCGCAAACTGCAACAGCCGGCGCTTGTGCTCGGAGACACGCAACTTGTTCGACAGGGCAATGGCCTGCGGGCGTTCGCTGCACAGGGCAGGATGCGCGGCGCGGGCGGTGCACAGCCGATCGCCCTGATCCTCGATGATGAAACGGACCAGCTGGTCGCGGATCAGCGGATCCTCGATCGCAGGGCGGCCATCGCGACGCGCCTTGCGGGCCATGGCCACCACATCGTCCACGCTCAGATACATGCGCGACAGGCCCCCGGCCTGGCCCCCGGTGGCGCCGCGCTCGAAGGTGAGCGTGAGCATGGCGATCTTCCAGCCCTCGCCCTCGCGGCCCATCAGGCAGCTGGCCGGAATGCGGGCCTCATTGAAGAAGGTCTGGTTGAACCCGTATTCACCGGTCAGCTTGCGGATCGGCCGGGTGTCGATGCCCGGCGCATCCATCGGCACCAGAAAGAAGGACAGGCCCGAATAGCGCGGCTGCTCGGGATCGGTGCGGGCGAGCAGGATCATGTAACGGGCATAGCTGCCCAGGCTGGTCCAGATCTTGGAGCCGTTCAGCACGTAATGGTCGCCATCGCGTACCGCGCGGGTCTGGCTGTTGGCCAGATCCGATCCCTGATCGGGTTCGGAAAAGCCCTGGCACCAGATCTCGTCGCCACTCAAAATGCCCGGAATGTAGCGACGCTTTTCGGCTTCACTACCGATCGAGAGGATCAGTGGACCTGCCCAGTTCAGACCAATGGTGTTGGGCACAAAAGGCACCTTCAGGCGGGCCATCTCCGCATTGACGATGTCCTGATAGACCTGCGGGCGGCCTCCGCCGCCATAGTCCCGCGGCCAGGCCATACCGAGATAGCCGGCCTGGTAGACCTTGCGCTGCCAATCGCGCAGGTACTCGAACTGCGCGTCGGTGCCGACCTCCATGAAGGATTCGGGCAGGAGAAAATCCGGCTGCGGCGGGCGGTTCTGTTCCAGCCACTGCGCCACCTCGGCGCGAAAGGCGGCCAGGCTGGCCTCGTCGGTGGGCCAGCCGCCTGCGGGGGGCGGCGCAAAGCGCGCCTCGGGGCTTGATTCGAGCACTGCAGCCATCTCGGTCACCTTGTCGGTTTCATGGGGTCGACTTTGTTCAAATCCGTTCGAGTGCGTTCAGATTCGTGCGTCTCCGCTCAGCCCTGTTGCATCCAGGCCGGCTTGCGCTTTTCGCGGAAGGCCGCCATGCCTTCCTGGCCCTCAGGAGACACAAACATCTGACGGCTCCAGACCGACATGGCCTCGAAGCCTTCATCGCGAGGCAATTCCTGCACTCGGCGGACCAGCCGCTTGCACTCGGCCACCGCAATCGGACCGCCGGCGCGGATCATGTCGATCTCTTCCTGCACGGCGGCACGCAGCTGATCGGCCGGCACGGCCCGATGCGCCAGGCCAAAGGCCACTGCCTGCTCGCCGCTGAAGCGCTCGCCGGTGATGAAGAGCTTCATGGCATGGTGTGTGCCCAGCTTGGGCACACAGACCACCGAGATCACGGCCGGGATCACGCCGATGCGCACCTCGGAAAAACTGAAGGGCGCATCCTGAACCGCGATGACGATATCGCCCGCGCCCACCAGGCCCAGACCGCCTGCGAAGGCTGCGCCATTGACCGCAATGATCACTGGCTTGGGACTGTCCTGCATGCGGGCCAGGATCTCGGCCAGCGAAACCGAGGTCTTGCCCTCGGTGGCCGACCCGGGCGGGTTCTTGAGATCGGCTCCGGCACAGAAGGCGGGGCCGTTGCCGGTGATGACGATGCAACGGGCCTGGGGATCGGCCTGCGCTGCATCGAAGTGGGCGGCCAGTTCGTTGACCAGCACCGCCGAGAGCGCATTGCGGTTCTCGGGCCGGTTCAGCGTGATCCAGGCCGCGCCGTCTTCGACGCGGTATTGCGTGGCTTCGGTGCCGCTCATGGCCTCTCTCCTCAGGCGTCCTTGCTTTCTTCGAGCATCACGAGCATGGCGCCATTGGCCACCTGCTCGTTCTCGCTCACCTTGACCGCCGTCACCGTCCCCGGCGTGGGCGCCGTGATGCGGTGCTCCATCTTCATGGCCTCAAGCACCAGCAGAAGCTGGCCTTTTTCAACCACCTGCCCCGGCTTGACTGCAATCGACAGCACCCGGCCCGGCATGGGCGCCATCAGTCCGCCCCGGAAGTCGGCTCGGTCGGCACGCGGGAAACGCGGCAGTTCGATGAACTCGTGATCGCCAAACATGCCATGCACCAGCACACGATCGTCGATGCGGCTGAGGGTGACCGTGCTGCGCACGCCGTCAAGATCGAGTTCGATCTCGTGCTCGCCGGTTCGCATGACCTGCGCACGGTGCTCCTGCCCCTGCGCCTCGATCTCGAAATGGCCCTCGCGATGCTGGGTATAGCGGATCTCGAGATCGTTCCTGGCATCACGCACCCCCTTGTCCCGATAGCTGGTCTTTTGGGGCGGCATGATCGAGTTGCGCCAGCCGCCGGCCACCGATGCCAGCACCCGGGCCGAGGCGCGTCGCTGCGCGCGGGCATGCAAGGTGGCCGCTACAGCGGCGGTGAGCCTGTCCTGCGTGCTGAGTTCGCGCACGGGCTGGGGCTTGACCCGCTCGATGAAATCGGTGGTGGTCTCCCCGGCGATGAACTCGGGCGTACGCAAGACCGACACCAGGAAGTCCCGGTTGGAGGTGATGCCCTGCAGACGAGTCTGCTCGAGTACCCGGGCCAGTTTTGCTGCGGCTTCGCGACGTGTGGGCGCCTTGACGATCACCTTGGCGATCATGGGATCGAACTCGATCGCAATCGCACTGCCCGACTCGATGCCGGAATCAAAGCGCACGCCCGGACCCTCGGCCGGGCCCCAGACATCGACCGTGCCCGGGGTGGGCAGAAAGCTGCGGGCCGGATTCTCGGCGCACAGCCGCGCCTCGATGGCATGGCCATCAATGCGCAGCTCGGCTTGCCCGTAGCCCAGGGCCTCGCCCTCGGCAATGCGCAACTGCTCGCGCACCAGATCGAGGCCGGTAATGGCCTCGGTCACCGGATGCTCCACCTGCAGGCGGGTATTGACCTCGAGGAAGAAGAACTCCTCACCCGCCAGCAGAAACTCGACCGTCCCCGCCGAGTGATAACGGATGGCCCGCACCGCATCGAGCGCGGCACGCCCCATGCGCTCGCGCAGGGCGGGCGTCATGGCGGGTGAAGGCGCTTCTTCGATAATCTTCTGATGCCGGCGCTGGATGGAGCACTCGCGCTCAAAAAGATGCACCAGATTGCCGTGCAGATCGCCGAGCACCTGGATCTCGACATGGCGCGATCGGGTGAGCCAGCGCTCGAGGAACACGGTGCCATTGCCAAAGGCTGCCTTGGCCTCGCGGCGTGCGCCCTCGATGGCCTGAGCCAGACCCGCAGGCGATTCAACGATGCGCATGCCCCGACCACCGCCACCGCCGGCCGCCTTGATCAGCACCGGATAACCAATGCGTTCGGCGGCGGCCGTGGCGTCTTCGCCCTCCACCAGTTCATGGGCCTGCAGGGTGGGTACGCCCACCTGCTGCATGAGGTGCTTGGCGGCCAGCTTGTCGCCAATGCCACGGATCGCCTCGGGGGAGGGACCGACCCAGGTGAGGCCGGCATCGATCACAGCCTGCGCGAAACCGGCGTTCTCGGACAGAAATCCATAGCCGGGATGCACCGCATCGGCGCCGCTGCGTCGACAGGCATCGATCACCTTGCCCACATCCAGATAGGTCTGCGCTGACGTGCGGCCATGCAGAGCCACGGCCGTGTCGGCTTCGCGCACGAAGGGCGCATCGACATCGCCATCGGCATAGATGGCCACCGTGGACATGCCCATGGCATGGGCGGTACGAAAGATGCGTCGGGCAATCTCGCCGCGATTGGCCACGAGCAGCCGACGAATCGGCTTCACGCTTACATGCGCCATGTGCCGTACTCCTTGGTGCCCACCACGGCCTTGTTGTGGCAGGCAGACAGTGCAATTCCAATCACCGTGCGGGTATCGCGCGGATCGATCATGCCGTCATCAGAGATGCGCGAGGTGGCATACAGGCCCTTGGAGCGCTCCTCGGCCCAGTGCTCAACCACCGCAACCCGCTTGTCGTTGGCGGCTTCATCAAACACCTCGCCCCGACGCTCGGTGGCGGCCCGCTGCACGATGGTCATGACGCCCGCCATCTGCTTGGGGCCCATCACGGCAATCTTCGCCGTGGGCCAGATGAAGGTGAAGCGCGGCCCGAAGGCGCGGCCACTCATGCCGTAGTTGCCTGCGCCGTAGGAGGCACCGACGATCACCGAGATATGCGGCACGGTGGAGTTGGACACCGCATTGATCATCTTCGAGCCGTTCTTGGTGATGCCGTTCTGCTCGAAGTCGGTGCCCACCAGAAAGCCGGTGATGTTGTGCAAAAAGAGCAGCGGCACATCGATCTGGTTGCACAGCTGGATGAACTGCGCCGCTTTTTCGGCCGACTCGGGAAAGAGCGCGCCGTTGTTGCCCAGAATGCCCACCGGAAAGCCATGCACCGAGGCCCAGCCGGTGACCAGTGTGGGGCCATAGAGCGGCTTGAACTCCTCAAAGCGGGAGCCATCCACAATGCGCGCGATCACCTCGCGCATGTCAAAGGGCTGGCGCAGATCCTTGGAGACGATGCCCAGCAGGTCCTCGCTGCTGTAGCGCGGTTCATCCGCCGGCAGCGTGGGGCCCGGGCCCTGCTTGCGCCAGTTCAGGTGGGCCACCACATCCCGGCACATGCGGATGCCGTCCATCTCGTCCTCGGCCAGGTAATCCCCCAGACCGGAGATGGTGCAGTGCATCTGGGCGCCACCCAGGCTTTCTTCATCGGCGTCTTCACCCGTGGCCATCTTGACCAGCGGCGGGCCGCCCAGAAAGACCTTGGACTGGCCCCGAATGAAGATGTTGTAGTCACTCATGCCGGGCTGATAGGCCCCGCCTGCCGTGGAGGCGCCAAACACCACCGAGATGGTCGGAATGCGCAGCTTGGACAGCTCGGTGATCTCGTAAAACAGACGCCCCGACTCGGCAAAATGCTCGGTATCGCGACGCATGGCCTTTTCAGGATCGCCATCGGCCTCGCCCCGCAGATCCGCGCCCGCCGACTCGACGAACTGCACATAGGGCATGCGGTTCTCGCGCGCAATCTGCAGCCCGCGCATCAGCTTCTTGGCATTGAAGGCATTGAAGGCGCCGGCCCGCACCGAGGGGTCATGACCCAGGATGACGCACTCGACGCCTTCGATCACGCCAATGCCCACCACGAAGCCTGAGCCCACCGTGAAGTTGGAGCGCCAGGCCGCAAGCGGGCTGATCTCGAGAAAGGGCGAATCGGGGTCAAGGACCATGGCGATGCGCTCGCGCAGCGGCATCTTGCCGCGCGAACGAAGGCGCGCCATGGCCTCCTCGCCGCCTCCGGCGGCGA
>JBMSOD010000074.1:0-13055 GCA_049422085.1 Burkholderiaceae bacterium | reverse complement strand
ACGCGTGCCGACGCCTCGCGGCTATCGCCTGTTCGTGGATACCCTGATCACGGTTCAGCCTCTCGAGCTCGATCAGGCGACCCGGCTTCAGGGTCAGATCCTTGCCGATGAACCTCAGCGGGTGCTGACCCAGGCTGCGCAGATGCTGTCCAGTCTGTCGCATTTCGCCGGGGTGGTGGTCACCCCCCGGCGCAGTACCAGCTTTCGTCAGGTGGAGTTCCTGCGCCTGTCCGACAGGCGGGTGCTGCTCATCATCGTCACCCCCGAGGGCGATGTTCAGAACCGCATCCTGCATGTCGAGCGTGAATACACGCCCACCGAACTCACCGAGGCCTCCAACTACGTCAATCAGCACTTTGCGGGCCAGGAGTTCGGTCACATCCTGCACCGGCTGCAGTCCGAGCTGATCAGTCTTCGGGATGACATGACCCGTCTGCTGCATCAGGCGGCGACGGCAGGCAGCCAGGCGGCTGCCGAGCATTCGGAGACGGTCATGATTTCGGGTGAACGCAACCTGGTGGCTGTGCAGGAGCTCACCGAAAACATGGACCGCCTGCGCCAGCTCTTTGGCATGTTCGAACAGAAAACCGGCCTGGTGCAGCTGTTCGACGCAAGCACACGCGCCGAGGGGGTGCAGATCTTTATCGGCGGCGAGTCAAGGCTGGTTCCCATGGACCAGCTCTCGGTGGTCGCGGCGCCCTATGTGGTCGATGGCAAGGTGGTCGGCACGCTCGGCGTGATCGGTCCGACGCGCATGGCTTACGAGCGGGTCATCCCGATTGTCGATATCACCGCCCGACTGGTCTCCAGCGCGCTCAGCCATCATTGCGGCGCCCCGGGGGCGCCCTCGAGCCGCGCTGTGGCATTCGCGGGAGGCCTGATCCGGATTGGTAGACTGCGCGCATGCAGCGTTTCACCAGTCCATCCTCCTTTCGTCACGACGCCCCGGAGCACACCGCCGTGTTGCTCGTGCAGCTGGGCACGCCCGCCGCACCCACGGCGGCAGCGCTTCGTCCCTATCTGAGGGAGTTTCTGTCGGATCCTCGCGTGGTCGAGATTCCCCGGCTGATCTGGTGGCCGATCCTGCACGGCATCATCCTCAATACCCGGCCTGCACGGTCGGCACAGAAATACGCCAGTGTCTGGACCCCCGACGGATCTCCCCTGATGGCCCATTCCCTGCGCCAGGCCGAGGGCCTGCGCAGGCAGCTGGCGCAACGCGGGCTGCAGCCCACCGTCGCGCTGGCGATGCGCTACGGCGAGCCCTCGATTTCTGGTGTGCTGCGCGAGTTGCGCGACCAGGGGCTGCGCAGGATCCTCGTGTTGCCGCTCTATCCGCAATATGCAGGGTCCACCACGGCCACGGCAATCGATGCGGTCACCCGCGAACTCAATGGCTGGCGCAACCTCCCGGAGCTGCGCTGGGTGCGCAATTTCCATGACCATCCGGCCTATATCGAGGCACTGGCCGAGCATGTCCGGCAGGCCTGGTCACGCAAGCCCCCGGCGGACAAGCTCGTGATGAGCTTCCATGGGGTTCCCCGCCGGACCCTTGATCTGGGGGATCCCTATCACTGCGAGTGCCTCGTCACCGCACGGCTTCTGGCCGAACGGCTGGGGCTGCCACGGGAACGATGGGTGGTCACCTTCCAGTCCCGCTTCGGCAAGGCCGAGTGGCTGCAGCCCTATACCGAACCCACGCTGGTCGAGCTGGCCGCAGCGGGCACCCGCAGCGTCGATCTGCTGTGTCCGGGGTTCGTGTCCGACTGCCTGGAGACCCTCGAGGAAATCGCGATTGAGGCGCGCCATGCCTTCACCGAGGCCGGAGGCGAGGAGTTCAACTACCTCGGCTGCCTGAACGACGGTGAACCCTTCCTGCGTGCCCTGGCAGATCTGGTGGTCGAGCACACCGCAGGCTGGCCGCTTGCGCCGGGTCAGGGTCCGGATGAGCAGGCCCTGCAGGCGCGTCTGCAGCGAGCCCGCGAGTTGGGTGCCAAGACCTGAGTCACCGACATGCGGTTCGATCCGAACCGTGCCTTTCTTTTCACGTTCTGACAAAAGTCGACACCATGAGTCCTGAAGCGCTCGCCTGGGCCGATGCTGCAACCTTGTCCGAGGGGCTGGCCCGCGGACAGTACAGCGCCCTCGAACTGACACAAGCGTGTCTTGAACGGGCGACGCGCCTTCAGCCACGCTTTCATGCCTATGCCAGGCTGACCCCGGAACTGGCGCTGTCCCAGGCCAGAGCAAGCGATGCGCGTCGAGCGCAGGGCAAGACCCTCGGTCCGCTCGATGGCCTGCCGCTTGCGCTCAAGGACCTGTGCTGGACCCAGGGCATCGCCACCCAGGCGGGCATGCCGATTCACGGACAGTTCGTGCCTCAACAGGACGGGACGGTCACCCGGAGGCTGGCCGATGCCGGTCTGGTGCTGATCGGCAAGGCGCAGATGACCGAAGGGGCCTATTCGGCGCATCACCCGGACATTCAGGCCCCGATCAATCCCTGGGGTGAGGGTCTGTGGACCGGGGTCTCCTCGAGTGGCTCGGGTGTGGCCCTTGCGGCCGGCCTGACCTGCCTGGCGGTGGGCACCGACACCGGGGGGTCCATCCGTTTTCCCTGCGCGGCACTTGGCCTGACCGGACTCAAGCCAACCTGGGGCCGTGTGTCGAGGTTCGGTGCCTTTGAACTCGCCGCCTCGCTTGACCATATTGGCCCGATGGCGCGCACCGCACTCGATTGCGCCTGGATGCTGCAGGCCATGGCGGGCCCCGATCCACTGGATCCGACGGCGGTGCAGGCCGCCTTGCCGCAGCCGCCCTCCCTGCGGGCGGGCAGCCTGCGCGGGCTGCGCATCGGCATCGACGAGCGTCACTGTTTCGAGATCAGCGATCCCGAGATCGAGGCCGCCATGACCGAGGCGCTCAAGGTGTTCACGGCGCTCGGTGCCGAAGTTCACGCAGTGCGCATGCCCCAGACAGACGCCCTGGTGGAGGGCTGGGAGGCCTATTGCGGCGTCGAGGCAGCGATCGCGCACGAGCAGACCTTCCCCTCGCGGCGCGAGGCCTATGGGCCAATGCTGGCCGGTCTGCTGGACAAAGGCAGGGCGCTCGATGGATTGCGCATGCAGCAGACGCTGCTTGAGCGCATGAGGGTCAAGGGTGCCCTTGATGCCCTGCTGTCTGAAGTCGACGTCCTGGCAGTGCCGGGCATGCCTCTGGCTGCCCCGAGTCTTGAACGTATCGCCGGATTACGCCAACAGCCGGGCTATCGGCAGCGCCTGTCCAGATTTACGGTGCCCACCGATTTCAGTGGCCACCCGACTGTGTCGTTTCCGTGTGGCTCGACCCAGGCAGGACTGCCGGTGGGCATGCAGCTGATCGGTGGTGCCCTGCAGGAGGCCAGACTGTTGAAGGCGGTGCAGGCCTTCCAGGAGGCCTGCGACTGGCATCGGCGCTCAGCCCCCCTTGAAAATTGAGCGCACCGCCCCAATACCGCTCAGGTTGATTGATTTACAACGGATTTATCTGACATGACCGAACCGAATGCCGCAGCTTCCGGACCGGAGCAGGCTGCGACCGAGACCACCACCTCGCCAGAACCGAACAGCACCGGGCAGGCTGCAGGCGGTACCCAGGCGACTCAGCCGTCCGATCCGCAGGCGGGCGGGTCGACCGAACCCCAGACGCAGGCAGGCATCGAGGCTCTTCTTGCCGAGGCCCAGGCCCGTGCCAATGAGTACATGGACCGCGCCCTTCGCGCCCAGGCCGACCTGGAAAACCTGCGCAAGCGCAGCCAGCTCGATGTCGCCGCCGCGCACAAATTCGCCATCGAGCGCTTCGCCGAGAGCCTGCTGGCGGTTCATGACAGTCTCGAGATGGCGCTGAGGGTCGAGGCGCCGAGCCTGGAGAGCCTGCGGGAGGGCGTTCAGGCCACCCTCAGGCAGCTCGATACCGCGTTTGAACGCAACAAGCTGCTCGCGATCGACCCGGCCGGGCAGAAGTTCGACCCCAACCAGCATCAGGCGATTTCGATGGTGCCGGCCCCGGGCGTGGCAGCCAATACCGTGGTGGCGGTCATGCAGAAGGGCTTTCTGATCAATGAGCGGGTCCTTCGTCCTGCCATGGTCACGGTCAGCAACGGCCAGGGCTGAACCGCAAGGCCTGCGACAGGAATCACGCCGGACTTGAATTCCGCCAGGCACCCCGCATCTGCTCCTCATTCCCAAACACCTCTCCTGAAGGACTCCTCTCATGGGCAAGATCATTGGCATCGACCTCGGCACCACCAATTCCTGCGTGGCCGTCATGGAGGGCGGACAGCCCAAGGTCATTGAAAACTCCGAGGGTGCTCGCACCACGCCGTCCATCATTGCCTACATGGAAGATGGCGAAGTGCTGGTGGGCGCGCCCGCCAAGCGCCAGGCGGTCACCAACCCCAAGAACACCCTGTATGCGGTCAAACGCCTGATCGGCCGCAAATTCGAAGAAAAGGAAGTGCAGAAGGACATCGGTCTGATGCCCTACGGCATTGTGCGCAATGACAATGGCGACGCCTGGGTGCAGGCCCGTGACAAGAAAATCGCGCCGCCTCAGGTCTCGGCCGAAGTGCTGCGCAAGATGAAGAAGACCGCCGAGGACTATCTCGGCGAAGAGGTCACCGAAGCCGTGATCACGGTACCGGCCTACTTCAACGATGCCCAGCGTCAGGCCACCAAGGACGCAGGCCGGATTGCCGGTCTGGAAGTCAAGCGGATCATCAATGAGCCCACCGCGGCGGCGCTGGCCTTCGGTCTGGACAAGGGGGGCGGCAAGGACCGCAAGATCGCCGTGTATGACCTGGGGGGCGGTACCTTCGACGTGTCCATCATCGAGATTGCCGATGTTGATGGCGAGAAGCAGTTCGAGGTGCTCTCGACCAACGGCGATACCTTCCTGGGTGGCGAGGACTTCGATCAGCGCATCATCGATCACCTGATCACCGAGTTCAAAAAGGAGCAGGGTGTCGATCTGTCCAAGGATGTGCTCGCGCTGCAGCGCCTGAAGGATGCAGCCGAAAAGGCCAAGATCGAGCTCTCCTCGAGCCAGCAGACCGAGATCAACCTGCCTTACATCACCGCCGACGCCTCCGGGCCCAAGCACCTGAACCTGCGCATCAGCCGTTCCAAACTTGAGGCGCTGGTCGAGGACCTGATCGAGCGCACCATCGAGCCCTGCAGGGTGGCGATCAAGGACGCGGGTGTGAAGGTGTCCGAGATCGATGATGTGATTCTGGTGGGTGGCATGACCCGCATGCCCAAGGTCCAGGATGCCGTGAAGGCCTTCTTCGGCAAGGACCCGCGTCGCGATGTGAATCCCGATGAGGCGGTGGCCGTGGGTGCTGCGGTCCAGGGTTCAGTGCTCTCCGGCGAGCGCAAGGACGTGCTGCTGCTGGACGTGACGCCGCTGTCGCTGGGGATCGAGACCCTGGGTGGCGTGATGACCAAGATGATCACCAAGAACACCACCATCCCGACCAAGTTCGCACAGACCTTCTCCACGGCCGAGGACAATCAGCCGGCCGTCACGGTCAAGGTCTATCAGGGTGAGCGCGAGATGGCCTCGGGCAACAAGCTGCTGGGCGAGTTCAACCTCGAAGGCATCCCGGCATCTCCCAGGGGCATGCCGCAGATCGAGGTGACCTTCGACATCGATGCCAACGGCATCCTGCATGTCTCGGCCCGCGACAAGGCGAGCGGCAAGGAAAACAAGATCACCATCAAGGCGAACTCGGGACTGAACGAGGACGAGATCCAGCGCATGGTCAAGGATGCGGAGATGAATGCCGCAGAGGACTCGCGTCGTCGCGAGCTCGCGGAATCCCGCAATCAGGCCGATTCGCTGGTGCATTCGGTTCGCAAGCAACTGACCGAACATGCCGACAAGCTCGATGCGGCCGAGAAGGACACCATCGAAGCTGCGGTCAAGGGAACCGAGGAAGCGCTCAAGACCGATGACAAGGCGGCGATCGATGCGGCGACCCAGACCCTGATGACCGCAGCACAGAAGATCGGCGAAAAGCTCTATGCTGCGCAGGGCGGCGACGCGGCCGCGGCCGCTGCGGCGGCAGCCGGGGCGGCGGGTGCCGGCGGTGCGGCAGGAGCGTCAGGTGCGGCAGGCCGTGCCGACAAGGATGCCGATGTGGTCGACGCCGAGTTCAAGGAAGTCAAGCGCGACGCCTGATCGGGCATTGCTGAAGTCAACACGGAACGGACATGGCGAAACGGGATTACTACGAAGTTCTTGGTGTGGCCAGGAACGCCTCTGATGACGACATCAAGAAGGCGTACCGCAAGCTCGCCATGAAGTACCACCCGGATCGCAATCCGGACAACAAGGACGCCGAAGAGAAATTCAAGGAGGCCAAGGAAGCCTACGAGATGCTCTCTGACGCGTCCAAGCGCGAGGCCTACGATCGCTATGGCCATGCCGGGGTCGACCCCAATGTGGGTGCAGGCGGAGGTGGTGTCGGCGGGGGTGGTTTCGGCGATGTCTTTGGCGACATTTTCGGCGACATCTTCGGCGGTGGCGGAGGGCAGCGTGGAGGGCGCAACGGCGTCTATCGCGGAGCCGATCTTCGCTATGCCATGGAGATCACGCTGGAGCAGGCCGCGCGCGGTTACGAGACCGAAATCCGGGTGCCTTCCTGGGATTCCTGCGAGACCTGCAAGGGCAGCGGTGCCAAGGCGGGTACCCGGCCGCAGACCTGCCGGACCTGCAGTGGTCAGGGCGCTGTGCGCGTGCAGCAGGGCTTTTTCTCGATCCAGCAGACCTGTCCGACCTGTCGTGGCAGCGGCAAGACCATTGCCGACCCCTGCACAGCCTGCGAAGGTGTGGGCCGCGTCAAGCGAACCAAGACCCTGCAGGTGCGTATTCCCGCCGGCATTGATGACGGCATGCGCATCCGCTCGGCAGGCAATGGCGAGCCTGGGGTCAACGGGGGGCCGCCAGGGGACCTCTATGTCGAGATCCATCTCAAGGAACATGCGGTCTTCAAGCGCGATGGTGACGACCTGCATTGCGAAGTGCCGGTCGGAATCACGCTGGCGGCGCTCGGCGGGGCCATGAAGGTGCCGACCCTGGGCGGTGACGCCGAGATCGAGCTACCCGAAGGCACTCAGACCGGAAAGACCTTCCGCTTGCGGGGCAAGGGCATCAAGGGCGTGCGTTCGAGCGTTGCGGGCGATCTGTATGCCCACATCCTGGTTGAAACCCCGGTGCGCCTGACCGACAAGCAAAAGCAGTTGCTGCGTGAACTCGAGGCCACCCTGAAAGACGATCGACACAGCCCCCAATCCAAGTCCTGGAAAGACAAGGTCCGAGAGTTTTTTCAGTAAAAGATCTCTGACTTTGCGGCGCAGATTCATGCGCGTGCGACACGCGTGACGCCGGCGGTTGCTGCCGGCTCAGGCCATCAACCCAGTTCGAACGAAGTGATCCCATAGGTGCATCCGAGAGAAATCTCGGGTGCAGGCCCTTTGTACATCCGCGCTGTCTCGAACATCGGCGTCATGGCATGACGCTCCACAAGGGCAAGGGCTTCAGGCTGGCTCTGCGGAATGTCCAGAAACACGGGTTCACCCGCGGGCACCTGCGCTTTCAGCGCGTTAAAGAGCGCCTCGGCGGCCAGGGGCGTCTGCGCAAAGAGCGGACCGATCTTCCAGCCGCTGCGGCACGCCCGAATCACGCCATAGCCTTCGATGCCGCCAATGTCGCTGACCAGCACTCTCACGACGCTGGCCGGCTGGGTCACCCATGACTGAAGAAACGCGTCACGGCTTGCCGGGAAAAAACGGCGGTCGTAGTCCAGCAGTTGGGCGAAGGAGACGGTGTCTGGCACAGCACCCGCCGCAGCACCCGCCACAGCACCATACGGAGAAGCAGGTGCAGCAACAGACGCGGCATTGATCGTGCGCAGACTCAGCCCCCTGGGCGCTTGCTCTGCAGCACTTCCCTGGGATCGTCCTTCATAGCGCACATTGCGATGGGCCAGAACAAATCCGGACTTGCGGTAATTGTCCTGCTGCGCAATGACGCCATCCAGTCCGATGATTCGCCCTTCCAGGCGCGCCATGGCCGCCTGCCAGACCGCAAAGCCAAGGCCGCGGCCTCTCGATTCCGGATGGGCGATATAGAACCCGATAAAGCCATAGCCCGTGCCGTAACGGGTGGCGGCAATCATCGAGACGGGCTGGCCGTCGACCGAGCCCAGCAAAAACCCGCCCGGGTCGGCCTCAAAGAAAGGCTGGGCGTCCTGCAGGCCTGGGTTCCATCCCTCTGCAGCAGCCCAGTCCAGGGCCATGTCGAGTTCGTCCCGACGCATCGAGCGGATTTGCAGACCCTGCACGGGCAACGAGCTCGAATCAGACATGGCGCAAGGCTCCCCCGATTACTGTTCGAGCTTGATGCCGGCCGCCTTCACGACTTTGGCGTTGCGCTCAATCTCGGATTTCAGGAAGGCGAGGGTTTCCTCCAGATTGCCCGAACCAGGAATCACGCCCGTGCTGTCCAGTTTTTGCTTGACTTCGGGCGAGGCCAGGATGCGATTGATCTCGGTATTGAGGCGAACGATGATGTCGCGCGGCGTCTTGGCCGGTGCCAGCACCATGGCCCAGGTATTGGCGATGAAGGGCACGCCGCCTTCGCCCATGGTCGGGAAGTCGGCATAGCCCGGCAGGCGCTTTTCGCTGGCCATGCCGATCAGCTTGATGCGGCCGCTGCGGACATGCTGGGCCATCGCCAGGGGCACATCGAAGAGCAACTGGATCTGCCCGCCGATCAGATCGGTCAGCGCGGGCTGCGTGCCCTTGTAAGGCACCAGCGACATCTTCAGTCCGTGGTTGAGCATGAACTGCTCCATGGCCAGATGCGCTGCTGCGCCAATGCCGCTCGAACCAAAGTTGAACTTGCCCGGATTGGCCTTGACATGGGCCACCAGCTCGGTGGCGTTGTTGACCGGGAAGGCGGCATTGGCCACCAGGATGAGCGGGGCCACGCCGGACAGCGCCACCGGAACCAGGTCGTTCACGCCGTCGAAGGGCATCTTCGCGTAGAGCGAAGGATTGGCCGAGTGGGCTGCGATGACGGTGGTGAGCGTGTAGCCATCGGGAGCCGACTTGGCGACCATGTCCGATCCGATGATGCTGTTGGCCCCCGGCTTGTAATCAAACAGGATGGGCTGGCCCAGGATCTTGCCCAGGGGCTCACCCACGGTGCGGGCCATGTTGTCGGTAAACCCCCCGGGTGTGTAACCCACGATCATGCGGATCGGCTTGTTGGGCCAGCCTGACTGGGCCTGGGCTGAACCGAGAGCCAGGCCAAATGCGCCAGCGGGGAGCGCAAAGCTGATGGCACGACGGGAAGCGTTGGGGGCACGTGAGGACATCGTTGAGGGTCTCCGTTGATGAATGTGATGCTCGGTTGCGATGCGAATTTCGCATCGTAGTCGATTGCATTCCATCGTAGTTTATCGGGCGTTTGAAGTTACCCTTGAGCCCATGAAAACGCAGGACAAGACAGGGCAGGGAGCGTCCCGGGGTCAGCGGCCAGTCAGGGGCAGGCGCAATAGCGCCAAGGGACGGGTGGTCGAACCGGGACTGCTCCATGAGATCGAGACGCTGTGCGCAGGCTTGTCCCCGCGCAAGGACATGCTCATCGAACATCTGCATCGACTCCAGGACCATCTGGGCCAGTTGCCTGCGCCCTACCTGGCTGCGCTTGCCCATCACCTTCGCCTGTCTCAGGCCGATGTCTTCGAGGTCGCGAGCTTTTATCACCACTTCGACTGTGTTCCTGAAGGCGCTGCGCCCGCTGCGCCTCTGACCGTGCGGGTCTGCGAGTCGATCAGCTGTGAGTTGCAGGGTGCGAAGGCACTGGCCAGCACCCTGGCTGAATCGCCCGACCTTCGGATGCGCGGTGTGCGGATTCAGCGTGTGCCCTGCATCGGACGCTGCGCGCAGGCACCCGCTGCCGTGATCGGTCTGCAGGCAGTGGCGCCCGCGTCCCCGGAAGGCGTGATCCGGAGCATCGTGCAGGGCCAGTCTCGCGGCACTACCGAGGCCTGGCCCGTGCCGGCCCTGGCGCAAGCCCTTGATCGGGGTGACTATCGCCGTCTGCAGGCGGCCTGGTCAGGCGCGCTGCAACGCAAGACGATCCTAGATCAGATCGAGCAGGCGGGTGTACGAGGCATGGGCGGCGCGGGTTTTTCAACCTCGCGCAAGTGGCGCACCGTGAGCGAACAGGTCGGGCCCCGTCTCATGGCGATCAATGCCGACGAAGGCGAACCGGGCACCTTCAAGGACAGGCACTGGTTCGAGCAGGCGGCGCACCGGATTCTCGAAGGGGCACTGATTGCCGCCTGGACGGTTCGGGTTGATGCGATCTGGCTCTATCTGCGCGATGAATATGCCGAGTTGCGTCTGGCGCTCGAGGGCCTGTGGCCTGAAATTCAGGCCTGGATCGATCGGCACTGGGACTGGCAGGATGGTCCGCCGCGTGAGGCACCGCGACTGCATTTGCGGCGCGGTGCGGGCGCCTATGTCTGCGGTGAGGAGTCAGCCATGATCGCCTCCATCGAAGGGCTGCGTGGCCTGCCCCGCTTGCGCCCTCCCTATGTGGCGCAGCGCGGGCTGTTCGGTCGTCCAACGCTGGTCAACAATCCGGAGACCCTGATGTGGGTCTCGCGCATCCTGGAGCATGGCCCCAGGCACTTTGCCGAACAGGGCCGGCGTGGCCGCAGCGGTCTTCGCTCGTTTTCGGTGTCGGGTCGGGTGAATCAGCCCGGTGTGAAGCTTGCGCCCGCCGGCATCAGTCTTCGCGAATTGATCGACGAGTACTGCGCGGGCATGCCCGAGGGCCATACCCTCTACGGCTATCTGCCGGGTGGCGCCTCCGGAGGCATTCTGCCGGCCTCGCTGGCCGATGAACCTCTCGATTTCGAGACCCTGGCCGCGCATGGGGCTTTCATCGGTTCGCATGCCATCGTGGTGCTCTCCCAGCACGACCTTGCCAGCGATGTGGCCAGAAATCTGATGCATTTTTTCAGGCATGAGTCCTGCGGCCAGTGCACGCCCTGTCGCGCCGGAACGGTCCAGATGGCCCGATTGATCGCCGAACCTGAATGGTCCGAATCCGCGCTGCATGCCCTTGAGCAGGTGATGCGTGATGCCTCGATCTGCGGGCTCGGCCAGGCGGCGCCCAATCCGGTGGCATCGGTCCTGCGCTTCTTTCCTCAGGAAGTGACCGGAGGTTCGCGATGACCGTCGCCTTCGAACTTGATGGTCGAGTGGTCGAGGCCCTGCCGGGCGAGACCCTGCTGAGCTGCGCCCAGCGTCATGGCATCGCGGTGCCTCACCTGTGTGCGGGCGAGGGGCTTCGGCCCGATGGCAACTGTCGCTCCTGCATGGTCGAGATCGCAGGCGAACGCACACTGTCGGCGTCCTGCTGCAGACAGCCTGCAGCAGGCATGAAGGTGAGCACGGCGAGCGATCGCGCCCGCGCCTCGCAGCGCATGGTGATCGAACTTCTGCTGGGTGACGCGCCCGCGCAGGCACAGCGACCGGATTCCGAATTGCTGCGATGGGCCTCGCATCTGGGTGTCGAGTCCTCCCGCTTCGCCCAGCCCACGCGCGAAGCGCCCGCGCACGATCTGTCGCATCCGGCCATGGCCGTGCAACTCGATGCCTGCATCCAGTGCAACCGCTGCGTGCGGGCCTGCCGCGAGGTTCAGGGCAATGATGTGATCGGCATGGCGCTGCGGGGAGCCGATACCCGCATCGTGTTCGATCAGGCAGACCTCATGGGCGATTCAAGCTGCGTGGCCTGTGGCGAGTGCGTACAAGCCTGCCCGACCGGGGCCCTGCTGCCGCGCGAGCCGGTGCAGGGCAAAGCCGTGGTGCCCGAGTCCCAGGATCGCCAGGTGCAGTCCTTGTGCCCCTTCTGTGGCGTGGGCTGCCAGATGACCTATCACGTGCGGCCCGATGCTCAGGCCGATCATGGCCGCACCGAGCGCATCGTGTTCGTGGAGGGGCGTTCCGGCCCAGCGAACCTGGGGCGCTTGTGTGTCAAGGGCCGCTTCGGTTTTGACTATGTGCATCATGCCGAGCGCCTCACCGTGCCCCTCATCCGCCGCGAAGATGCGCCCAAGCAGGCCCGTTTTGATCGGGTGCCTGAAGACTGGCGGGCCTCGTTTCGCGAGGCGAGCTGGCAGGAGGCCCTGGAGGTGGCGGCTGCCGGCCTGATGCGGATTCGCAAGACGAATGGACCGCGCGCGCTGGCGGGCTTTGGCTCGGCCAAGTGCAGCAACGAAGAGGCCTACCTGTTCCAGAAGCTGGTGCGCACCGGCTTTGGCAGCAATAACGTCGATCACTGCACGCGCCTGTGCCATGCGTCTTCGGTGGCGGCCTTGCTTGAGGGCCTGGGTTCGGGTGCGGTCTCGAATCCGGTGCGCGATGTGCTGCAGGCCGATGTGATCTTCCTGATCGGGGCCAATCCCACGGCCAATCATCCGGTCGCAGCGAGCTGGATCCGCAACGCGGTGGCTGCTGGCGCCACCCTGATCGTGGCCGATCCGCGCCGCACCGATCTGGCCCGCGAGGCGGCTCATGTGCTGCAGTTCAGGCCCGATACCGATGTGGCTCTGCTCAATGCCCTGCTGCATGTGATCATCGACGAGGGCCTGGTCGATACGCAGTTCGTGAGCGAACGCACCGAAGATTTTGATCAGCTCGCCGCCATGGTCCGCGAGACCTCGCCCGAGCGCATGGCGCCGATCTGCGGCATTGCGCCCCAGACCCTGCGCACGGTGGCGCGAACCTTTGCCGGTGCACGCAATGCCATGATCCTGTGGGGCATGGGCGTCTCCCAGCATGTGCATGGCACCGACAATGCACGCTGCCTGATTGCGCTATCGATGATCACAGGGCAGATCGGCCGGCCCGGCACCGGCCTGCATCCGCTGCGCGGCCAGAACAATGTCCAGGGCGCCTCCGACGCCGGCCTCGTTCCCATGATGCTGCCCG
>JBMSOD010000073.1:0-13079 GCA_049422085.1 Burkholderiaceae bacterium | reverse complement strand
CGGGCGCGCATCCAGTTGTAGTTGCCCTTGACGGTGTTGATCTCGCCGTTGTGGGCCAGCATGCGGTAGGGGTGGGCGAGCTCCCAGGCCGGGAAGGTGTTGGTGGAGAAGCGCTGATGCACCAGGGCCAGCGCCGAGACGCATCGGGCATCCTGCAGGTCGGCGTAGTACTGACCCACCTGGCCTGCGAGCAGCAGGCCCTTGTAGACCACCGTGCGGGTGGACATCGAGGGCACGAAGTATTCCTTGCCGTGCTTCAGGCCCAGGTTGCGGATGGCATGGCTGGCGGCCTTGCGGATGATGTAGAGCTTGCGCTCCAGGGCGTCGGGCACCATCACGTCGCGGCCGCGGCCGATGAAGATCTGACGGATGACCGGCTCGGACTCGCGCACCAGCGGGCTCATCTGCATGCCGTGATCCACAGGCACATCGCGCCAGCCCAGCACGCGCTGGCCCTCGGCCCGCACGGTACGCTCGAGCTCCTGCTCGCAGGCGATGCGCGAGGCATGCTCCTTGGGCAGGAAGACCATGCCCACGCCGTATTCGCCCTGCGGCGGCAGCACGATGCCCTGACGGGCCATCTCTTCGCGGTAGAGGTCGTCGGGAATCTGGATCAGGATGCCGGCGCCGTCGCCGAACAGTTCGTCCGCACCCGTGGCACCCCGATGATCGAGATTGATGAGGATCTGCAGCCCCTGCTGCACGATGGCATGGCTCTTGGCGCCCTTGATGTGGGCGACGAAACCGACGCCACAGGCGTCATGTTCGTTGGCGGGGTTGTACAGGCCTTGGGCTGCAGGCAGTGCCATCGCGTGGTCCTCCGGAAAAGCGGACCGTGAGCATAGTGCGACGCAGCAAACCGCTCAACCAAAATAAAATGGGGTCAGATGACAATTTCTTGACCCTGCTTGCTCGGCCTAAAAATAATTGGGGTCAGATGAAAATTTCGACTGACACTAGGCGGCCGCTAGGTTCAATCAGCTGACCGGGCGCCGCGGCCTTCCCACTGGCCGGGCGATGAGGTTCAGGCCATGACCTGACTCCATCGACCTTTGAAAGTCAGTGCTTGCTGTCGGTTTTCCTGAGATCAGACAACGGGTCATCCAATCCTGCTCCCGGCCGACTTCGGGTCCGGCATCTTCAAAGAGCCGGCGGTAGGCGGACTCTCGTTCGAACGGCGTGTTGCCCAGGCTATACAGCAGCGGGTGCAGCCGCACCAGCGGATCGACGGTCAGCCCCACATGGTGCCGGTGACTGGACCAGGGCCAGGCCCGCGGGTCATCCACCCGTCCCGCCCGCACCGGATTGAGTTCGATATAGCGATGGCAGGCGAGCAGATAGCGATCCGCCTCGACCAGGGAGGATCGAAACCGCCCCTCCCAGAGCGTGCCGGTCCGGCCATGCCTGCGATTGAAGTGGCGCACATAGCGACGGCCCAGCGCCTGCATGGCGCCCGACAGGGCGCCTTCCCGCTCGGGCGTGCATAGCAGGTGGACATGGTTGTCCATGAGGACATAGGCATGGATGCTCAGGCCATGCTCGATGGCGGCATCGCTCAGACAGCTCAGGTAATCGCGCCGGTCCTGATCATCGAGGAAGACTGGCTGACGGTTATTGCCCCGCTGGATGACATGCAGCGGCAGTCCGGTGACGACCGGGCGCGCAGCACGCGCCATCTCAGGCCTCTTCGAAGGAGAAGAGGCGCCGGTGCTCGCGGATGGCGTAGCGGTCGGTCATGCCGGCGATGTAATCGGCAATCGCACGATGCAGATCGCGCTCGGCGCGGCGGCGATGATCATCGGGCAGCAGTCGGGGATCCGCCACGAAGGCCTCGAACAGCTCGGTGACAATGCGCGCCGCCTTGTTCGTCATGCGCACGACCTGGAAGTGCCGATACAGGTTCTCGAACAGGAAACGCTTGAGATCGCGCGCGCGCTGCGCGACCGCGTCCGAAAATCCGATCAGGGGCGCCCCCGCCCTCACCGCCGAAATATCGGTCGGCGCGCGCTCTGCGATGCGCCATGCGCTGTGGGTGGTGAGGTCGGTCACGAGTTCGTTGATCATGCGTCGAACGGTCTCATGGATCTGTCGTCGCTCGCTCGCCTGCGGAAAGCGCTCCAGCACCTCCCGATGGTGATGGCCAAAGAGCGCCACCTCGTGCAGCTGGGACAGCCGCAGCAGTCCGGAACGCAGACCATCGTCGACATCGTGGTTCACATAGGCAATCTCGTCCGCAAGGTTGGCCAGCTGGGCTTCCAGCGAGGGCTGGGTGCGTTCGATGAACCTTCGGCCGAGTTCGCCCAGTTGCGCCGCATGACTGGCCGAGCAGTGCTTGAGGATGCCCTCACGGGTCTCGAAACACAGATTCAGGCCGTCATGCGCGCCATAGCGCTCCTCGAGTTCATCGACCACGCGCAGGGATTGCAGATTGTGCTCAAAGCCGCCCCAGGGCTGCATGCAGCGGTTGAGGGCGTCCTGACCAGCATGACCGAAGGGCGTGTGGCCCAGGTCGTGAGCCAGCGAGATGGCCTCGGCAAGGTCTTCATTCAGTCGCAAGCGTCGCGCGACCGATCGGGCAATCTGGGCCACTTCGATCGAATGGGTCAGACGTGTCCGGAAGAGATCGCCCTCATGGTTGACGAAGACCTGAGTCTTGTACTCGAGCCTGCGAAAGGCGCCGCAATGCACGATGCGGTCTCGATCACGCTGGAAAGCGTCCCGACCCTCGGGCGCTGGTTCGTCGTGCACACGGCCACGACTTGCAGCGGGATGCGCGGCATAGGGTGCGAGGGTGAGCGACATGAGGGAATCGAAGGCCGTCATGCTGAACAAGCCTGCAGGGTGGCTTCGACCTGCGCCTGGGGAGCGCGCCTGACCACGGCCGAACCCAGACCATCGAGAAGAACGAATTTGGGAATGCCCTGCTCGGCCTTCTTGTCGACCGACATCAGTTCGATATAGCGCGCGGCTGGCCAGTCCGGTCCACGCACCGGAAGCCCGGCAGCGGCAACCGCATCATTGAGCCGTACCGGGATGTCCGCATCGACCAGACCGAGCCGGTGCGACAGATCGACCGCCATGATCATGCCGGCACCGACCGCCTCACCGTGCAGCCATTCGCCATAGCCCAGTCCCGCCTCGATGGCATGACCAAAGGTGTGGCCGAAATTGAGGATGGCGCGCAGGCCTCCCTCTCTCTCATCCCTGGAGACCACATCGGCCTTGATTTCGCAGGACCGGGCGATCGCCCGCGCAAGCGCGTCGGCATGGCCTGCCCTGAGCGCTGGCAGGTCGGCCCGGACCTGGTCGAAATAGGCCGCGTCCGCGATGGCGCCATGCTTGATGATCTCGGCCAGCCCGGCAGAGACTTCGCGTGCGGGCAGACTGCTCAGGGTGTCGGTATCGATCAGCACGAGCCGCGGCTGATGAAAGGCCCCGATCATGTTCTTGCCCAGCGGATGGTTGATGCCGGTCTTTCCGCCCACCGAGGAATCGACCTGCGCCAGGAGCGTGGTCGGCACCTGAACGAAATCGATGCCCCGCTGATAGACGGAAGCTGCAAAGCCAGCCATGTCACCCACCACGCCTCCGCCCAAGGCCACGATCAGTGCATTGCGGTCAAAACGGGCCGTCAGCAGGGCATCGAAGATGCGCTCGAGGGTCGTCCACCCCTTGTTGGCCTCGCCATGCGGCAAGGTCACCGTGATCTGGCTGGAAGCCACGCCACGAAGCGCGGCTTCAATTCGGCCTGCATAGAGGGGGCCGACCTGATCGTCGGTCACGATGGCGACCATGCGCCCGGTGGCGATGCGCTGCAGGGCATCCGATTGGGAAAGCAGTCCCTGCCCGATGAGGATGGGATAGGAACGCTCGGCGAGCGCGACCTCAACCTGGATCATGGCTGTTTTCCGCTGGAGGAAGGGTTTCGCTGGGCCAGTGCGCAAGCAGGGCATCAACCACCCGCTCGACAGGCTGCCTTCCGGTGTCCACCACCTGATGGGCCACCGATTCGTAAAGGGGTTCCCGATCCCGCAGGAGGGACTCGATTCGCGCTCTGGGGTCCGGAGTACGCAACAGGGGCCGTGAGGTGTCGCGCCGCAAGCGGTGCCAGAGGTCCTGGACCGTGGCTCGCAGATAGACCACATGGCCCCGCGCATGCAGGACTTCACGATTCTGCTGTGCCAGAACCGCACCACCTCCGGTGGCAAGCACCGTTGCCCTGCGCTGGGTGAGTTCCTCGATCAGTTCGGCCTCGCGACGCCGAAAACCGGCCTCGCCCTCCAGTTCGAAGATGGTCGGGATGGACACGCCGAGGCGGGCTTCAAGCTCGCGATCCGCATCGACGAAAGACCATTCAAGCCTGCGCGCGAGCCGCTTTCCGACCGTGGTCTTCCCGGCCCCCATCATGCCGACCAGGCAGATCAGGCCGCGAGGGGGCTGGGCAGTTTCGCGAGACATGACGCGAAGGATACTGGAGCCGGCCGCTCATTGCGCGGTCGACCCCTGCGCCCCTGCGCCCCTGCGCCAGGCCCCTCAGCGGGCCATGGCGGTGTCGGTGATCACACGGGGGGTCAGAAAGACGAGCAGTTCGGTCTTGTTGCTGGTCCGCGAGGTGTTGCGGAACAAGGTCCCGAGATAAGGCACATCACCCAACAGCGGCACCTTGTTGACCCGGCTGATCTCGGTCTGTTCGTAGATGCCGCCAATCACCACGGTGCCCCCGTTCTCGACAAGCACCTCGGTCTGCACCGCCCGGGTGTTGATGGCAAACCCCGCCGGGGTCAGCTGGCCGACCGCATCGCGATTGACGGCCACCTTCATGATCACCGTGCCCTCCGGCGTGATCTGAGGCGTGACTTCGAGCTTGAGCGAGGCTTTCTTGAACTGCACCTGGGTCGCGCCGCTGGACGTCGCCGCCTGGTAAGGCAACTCGGTGCCCTGCTCGATGACGGCCTTGGACTTGTCTCCGGTCAGCACCCGCGGACTGGAGACCACCTTGCCGCGCTGATCCGCCTCGAGCGCAGAGAGCTCAAGGTTGATGAAGCGGGTGAGCGAGGAGCCAAACAGACTGATGGCCACGCTCGCCGGGTTGACGCCATTGATCGCCGCGGCCGGCAGGTTGACGAAGTTGGTGTTGCCGACCACGGTGGGCCGCCCGAGTCCGATCAGGTTGGTGCCGCTCAGGTTGCTGCCCGCCTGGGACGAGAGATCCACGGTGCCCTGCAGGTTGCCCGAGACGGTGGAGTAGAGGTTGCTCCCTGCGATCGCCGAGCCCGGCCCATAGACAGGCACATTGACCGCGGTCGGCGCCCCCGTGACAGGATCGTTGCGGCTTCCCGCAGCTGCCACCGTGCTGCGCAGGTCGTTGTAACCCCACTTGATGCCCAGGTTGCGAGAAAAACCGTCGTCTGCCTCGACGATACGGGCCTCGATCAGCACCTGGCGTACCGGAACATCAAGCTGCCCGATGATGCGGCGCACTTCCTCGAGCTGGCTGGCGGTATCGCGCACAAAGACAGTATTGGTCCGTTCGTCGAACACCGCACTGCCCGATCGCGACAGCACACGCTGCTTTTCATCGGAGAGCAGTTTCTGGACCGACTCGGCCTTCTGGTAATTGAGTTTGAAGGTCTCGACACGGGTCGGTTCAACCGCTGCGATCTCCTTGCGCGACTCGTGTTCAGCCTTGAGCTGATCGGCCATTTCCTTGGCAGGCGCCACGACAATCACATTGCCATTGCGTCGCATGCCGAGGTCCTTGGCCTGCAGAACAATGTCCAGCGCCTGATCCCAGGGCACATCCTTCAGTCGCAAGGTGAGATTGCCCGAGACCGATTCACGCACCACGATGTTCAGATTGGTGAAGTCGGCGATCACCTGCAGCAGGGCGCGCACGTCGACATTCTGAAAGTTCAGTGACAGCTTTTCGCCGGTGTATCCGGGCCGGGCAGCCCCGGCGGGGCGGCTGGGATCGGCACGCAGGGCACGTACCTCGATCACGAGGCGGGTATCGCTCTGATAGGCGCTGTGCTCCCATTGTCCCGTGGGCTCGATGACCATTCGGGTGGCGTCCGCCTGCTCGAACGTGCTCACCGAGCGCACGGGCGTACCGAAGTCGGCGACATCGAGCTTGCGACGCAAGGCCTCGGGCAGACGGGTCCGCTGAAAATCCACCAGCAATTGCTGGCCCTGCTGCCGGATATCGACGCCCGCCGATGCATCGGACATCTCGATCTCGATGCGTCCCTCGCCGGTGGGTCCACGGCGGAAATCCACCTGACGCAGGCTGTGCACCGGGCCACCCTCGCCTGCACCCACCCGGTAAGCCGCCGAGGACGGGTCGCTCGAGGCCACAGGCGCCAGCGTGAGCTGCACCGTCTTGCCGTCGAGCTTGATGTCGTGGGTCACCGACCGCTGCAGGCTGAAGACCACCCGGGTGCGTTCGGCGGTCTGGACCAGCTGGGCCGTGCGGGCCTCGCCGGCACCCAGCCTCACCGTGTTTTGTCCGATGCCATTGCCTGTGCCCGCAAAATCAAGCACCAGGCGATTGGGATTGCTGATGAGGAACAGACCCGGCACTGCGGCAGGCGCCTGCCTGAGGGTCAGCACGACCAGGGTGTTGCCGCCCTGAGCAGACGACTCGATGCGTTCAATGGCATTGGCATTGGCCTCGGCCTGAGCGTGCGCGGGAGAGGCCAGCAGACCGGCTGCCCATGTCAGGGCGAGGGCAAGAGCAAGGGCGGGCAAACGATAAGACAGGGGGTTCATGAGGCGCTCTCCTGGAGGCGCATTTCGGTATCGCGTTGCGTCCACTCGCCGGCAGCATCTTCGACGAGTTCGCGAATCAGGATGCGTTCGTTACTGATCTGCATCACGCGCCCGTGATTCTGACCGATGTACTGACCGACCCGGATCTGGTGCAGATGCTTGTCAGCCCTCAGCAGGCCGATGTTTTCCCGGCCTCTCTGAAGGCTGCCCACCATCTGGAACTGGTCGAGCGGAATGGCTTCGAGGGGTTCGCGCACACGCTTGTCATTCGGGCGCAGGGACTGCTGCGCCTGTGCGGCTGAGCTCCCGGCCGCCATCGCGGCGCTTGCGCCTCGCAACCGGTTGAGGGCGAAGGGATCGGTGCCATTGCCGGGTTGATACCGGAAAGGCTCGAATCGCTTCGGTTCCTCGATCTTTTCGATCCGTGCGGGGGTGTTTCGACGGGTCTCGTCCATCCAGGCCTGCAAGTCGGCGTGACCGCTCTCGCAGCCTGCAAGGAGCAGTCCGATCCCGCATGCGATCAGCAACTGCTTCATGGCGTCCCCTTTGCGGCAGGCGTCGATGGCGATGCTCTGCCCGAAGCAGCCGGCGCGGCCCCGCTGGGCTTGCCGCCTGGCCCCTTCTTGCGTCGTGCCGCTTCCTGTCTCTGTTTGGCGATTTCTTCGCTATCGAGGTACCGGAACGTCTTGGCCACCGCATCCATGGTGAGTCCGCCGGTCTTGTCGGACAGGGTGATTGCCAGATTGTTGAGCGTCACGATGCGGGGCAGATTGGCCACATCGCTTGCAAATGAGCCCAGGTCATGAAAGTTGCCCGACACCCGCACCGCAATCGGCAGTTCCGCATAGTACTCACGCACCACCACCTGACCGGGCTTGAACAATTGCAACTGGGCCCCGCGTCCGACGCCTGCCTGATTGATGTCAGAGAGCAGGGCGTCCATTTCGGCGCGGCTGGGCAACTGCTTTTCAAGCTGACTGACCGCCTGATCCACCTGCTCTTTCTGCTTGCGAAGGACCGGCAGATTGACCGCCTGCCTGATCTTGTCGCTGTAATCGGACTTCAGGCGCGCCTCTTCGGAACGGCCCGCCTCCAGCTGGTCGAACAGATCGCGCCAATAAAGGCTGTATCCGACCGCGACCAGCGCGGCGAACAGGCCCAGTGCCAGGAGCACCCTGGGCAGCACAGGCCACAGACCTGGATGTCGTCCGCTCAGGCCCTGGAACTGGGCCTTGAAACGGGATCCGTCGAGCGAAGGCGTTGCCGAGCCTGCCATCTCAGCGCTCCTTCCCGGACTCTGCGCGTCGGATCAGCGCATTGAGGGAAAACTCGTAGACCTTGCGCGACTCCCGCTCGCGATCGCGATCGCGCGTCCCGGGAGGAGGCGCGAGGACGCCTTCCTTGATCTCGCCGAGTTCGGGGCGCTCGAGCCACGGGCTCTTGTCGGACAGGTTGCGCAGGAATTCCGCGACGCGTTCGTTGGACTGGGCATGGCCCGCAAGGCTCACGCGGAGCTCGTCCTGACGCAACTGGCGCAGCAGCACCCCTTCGGGCGCAAGGCGGGACAATTCATCAAAGAGACGAACCGGCAGAGTCCGGTCGGACTGCAGGTTCTCCACGGCCTGTTGCCGCGCACGCAGCGCGTTGATTTCTTCTCTCAGCGTCCGGATCTCGGCGATCTGGGCATCGAGCTTGGCGTTCTCGCCCTTGATGAACTGGTTGCGTCCGGCCTGCTGGGCGATGGCCTGATCGATCGCCAGTCCCCCGGCAAAAACCGTTGCTGCACCCGCCACCGCCATTCCGGCAAGCACAACCAGGAACTCGCGCTTGCGCTGTTCCCGTCGGGCCTCTCGATAAGGCAGAAGATTGATGAGGATGGGCGCTTGCATCGACCGTGGCGTCTCGGATGTAGGGTCTCGGGGGTCTCAGGGGAACTCAGGAATTGAACCGTCGCAGAGCGAGTCCACAGGCGACCATCAAAGCAGGCGCGTCCAGAGCGAGCGCGCCCTGCCTGGAGGCGCTGGAGACGCTCATGTCCTGAAAGGGGCTGAGGATTTCTGTCGCCACCTGAGTCCGTTCTGCGACCGACTCGGCCAGGCCTGCCGTGACGGCAACCCCACCCGCCAGGAAAATCCGGTCGACATGGTTGTAGGACGTGGAGGTGGTGAGCAGCTGAATGGCTCGAACAACCTCCGAGGTGGCCTGCTCCAGAAAGGGGGCAAGCACATCGTTGCCATAGGTTTCGGGGAGGTCAGCAGTGCGTTTGCGGGCCTCGGCCTCTTCCAGGCTCAGGCCGAAATGCCGTGAGATCTCCTGGGTCAGAAGATCGCCGCCAAAGGCCTGCTCGCGCTCGAACACGGTCTTGCCATCGAGAACCACCATCAGGGTGGTGCTGGAGTGCCCGATGTCGAACACCGCGAGAATCTGCCCCGCTCCCTGTTCGGGGAGGGCGGTACACACGCGGTCGATCACGCGGCGCGCCGCGAAGGGCTCGACATCGATGATCACCGGCTTCAGTCCGGCCATCTCGGCCAGAGCGACCCGGTCCTCCACACGCTCTCGCCGCGATGCCGCGAGCAGCACCTCGACATCTTCCTCCGAGCCCTCGGCCGGCCCGAGCACCTGGAAGTCGAGGTTGACTTCATCCATTGAAAACGGAATGACCTGGCTGGCCTCGGATTCGACCTGCACTTCGTAATCGTCTTCGCTCAGTCCGGCGGGTAGCAGGATGCGTTTGGCAATCACGGCCGATGAGGGCAGTGCGAGCGCCGCATTGCGGGCCTTGCTGCCGCTGCGGCGAATGGCACGGGTCAGTGCGGCTGCAACCACCTCGGGTTTTTCGATCTGGCCATCGACGATGGCACCCGCCTCGATCGGTTCGATGGCATAGCGCTCGAGGCGCACCCGGTCGCGCCCTTCCTGCGCAAGCTCGACCACCTTCACCCGATGGGTGCTGAGGTCGACGCCAAGCAGCGCAGACGACGACGAACGAGAAAATCCGGGCAGGCTCAGACCCATGTGGTCGGTTCAGAGGGAGTTTTCGACAATGATGGCCACACTGTAACGCTTTCCGGGAACGAGCCGAAGTCGCTGCAAACCCGTCGGTCCCCCTTCACCTGCCCGTTCGTCGCATACCGGCGGGCTGACCGGCGACCCATGCAAACCGGGCACAACAGCCCCCGGCCCCCCGGTATACTCCCGCCTCTCCGATTGTCATTGGCCTGCCTCAATGCCCGGCTCATCGATTCGCCTGCGCCGCCTGCACTGGTCCGGGCGTTGCTCCCGGGCGCTGTTACGCCAGCGGGGTCTCGGGCTGATCGGCTGGCTGATCCTGCTCCCATCGGTGCTCGCACTCGTGCTGGCACTCGCGCTCGCCCTGACCGCAGTGCTGGCCTGGGACAAGCTGCCCTCGCTCGAGGTCATTACCGACTACCGCCCCAAGATGCCCATGCGCATCTTTACCTCCGATGGCGTGCTCATCGGCGAGTTCGGCGAGGAGCGCCGCAGCGTGGTGCGCATCGGCGAGGTGCCCGAGGTCATGAAGCAGGCCATTCTTGCTGCCGAGGACGACCGATTCTTTGAACATCACGGGGTGGACATCCTCGGCATTGTCAGGGCGGCGCTGGCCAATGTGGCCGCAGGCGGCAAGGCGCAGGGGGCCAGCACCATCACCATGCAGCTGGCGCGCAACTTCTTTCTTTCCAACGAGCGAAGCTACAGCCGCAAGATCTACGAGATCCTGCTTTCGATCCGGATCGAACAGGCCCTCAGCAAGGAACAGATCCTCGAGATCTACATCAACCAGATCTTCCTGGGCCAGCGGGCGTATGGCTTTGCCTCCGCATCGCAGATCTATTTCGGCAAGCCCCTCGCCCAGGTCACCGCAGCCGAGGCAGCCATGCTGGCAGGTCTGCCCAAGGCCCCCTCGGCCTATAACCCGGTGGTCAATCCAAAGCGGGCCCGTATCCGGCAGGAATACATCCTGGGGCGTATGAATTCGCTCGGCCATCTGACCGACCGGCAGTATCAGGAGGCCCTGGTGGAGCCGCTGCGGCTGCAACCGGAGCGGGGCGAGTTCGCGGTGCGCGCCCCGTATGCGGCCGAGCTGGCCCGCCAGCTCACCGTCGAGCAGTTCCGCGAGGAAGCCTATGTGGTCGGCCTGAATGTCTACACCACCCTGAAGGCGGCGGACCAGCGGGCCGCCACTCAGGCACTCAACCGGGCGGTGATCGGCTACGACCGTCGCTACGGCTACCGTGGCCCGGAGGCGCGCATCGAACTGCCCGCCGAACGGGCCCGTCGGGACGAAAAAATCGAAGAAGCCCTGCTCGAAGCGGGCGAAATTGACGAGTTCACTCCTGCGGTCGTCCTCGAGGCTTCGGCACGCAAGGTGATTGTCGGGCGTAGTCGGGGCCAGACCCTGACGATTGAAGGCGAAGGCCTGAAGTTCGTGGCTCCCTGGCTTGCTGACTCGGCACCTGCTGCAAGAAAGCTGACGGCAGGCGCGGTGGTCCGCATCCGTCAGAGCGGCAAGGGCTGGGAGATCACCCAGCTGCCCGAAGTGCAGGCTGCCTATGTCTCAGCCAGTACCGACGATGGTGCAGTCCGTGCCATGGTCGGAGGGTTCGATTTCAACCGGAACAAGTTCAACCGGGTCACACAGGCCTGGAGGCAGCCGGGCTCCAGCTTCAAGCCCTTCGTCTATTCAGCCGCCCTCGAGCGCGGCTTTACGCCTTCCACCATGGTCAACGATGCGCCCATCGTGGTCAGTGCCTCGGTGACCGGCGGGCAGGTCTGGGAGCCCAAGAACTATGACGGCAAGTTTGATGGGCCCATGACCCTGCGCACCGGCCTGGCCCGGTCCAAGAACATGATCTCGATCCGTCTGCTGCAGTCCATCGGAACGCAGTACACCCAGGACTACATCACCCGCTTCGGCTTCGAGGCTGCGCGTCATCCGCCTTATCTGACCATGGCGCTGGGTGCGGGCTCGGTCACGCCCTGGCAGATGGTCGGCGCCATGTCGGTGTTTGCCAATGGAGGCTACCGCGTCACGCCCTACCTGATCGCCCGCATCACCGATTCGCAAGGCAAGGTGATCGCGCAGGCGCAACCCGTGAAGGCGGGCGATGAAGCCAACCGCGTGATCGATGCGCGCAATGCCTTCATCATGGACAGCCTGCTGCGCGATGTGGTTCGCAAAGGCACTGCAGCTGCCGCACTGCGTCTGAAACGCCAGGATCTGGCCGGCAAGACAGGAACCACCAACGACTCGCATGACGCCTGGTTTGCCGGCTACCAGCCGGGGCTGGCCGGTGTGGCCTGGGTCGGACACGACAAGCCGCGCAAGCTTGGCGATCGCGAGACCGGAGGCGGACTGGCCCTGCCCATCTGGATCGACGCCATGGAAGTGGCTCTGCAAGGCGTTGCGGACAGAACCCCCGTGCCGCCACCCGGGGTCGTGCAGGTCAATGGCGAGTGGTACTACGAAGAGTCAACGCCAGGCAAAGGGGTTGCCTCGCTCGGCCTGGCCGAGGAAGGTCTGGGCAGCGGCAGCACAGGAGATCGGGTCAGGGATCAGATGTTCTGATCCCTGCGTGATGCTCCACCGCGATCGACCTGCTCACGAGTCAGTCGCCTGCATCACTGAATCAACCCGTTTCACTGAATCAACCCGTTTTTCATCGCGTAGTAGGTCACATCGCTGTTCGAGCGCAGGCTGAGCTTGTCGAGGACCCGTGAGCGATAGGTGCTGATGGTCTTGAAGCTCAGGTTCAGAACATTGGCGATCGCCGTCACCGACTCGCCCTTGGCCAGACGCAGAAACACCTGGAGTTCACGATCAGACAGCTGGGCGTGGGGCGGCTCGTCGTTCTGGCCGCCGAGCCCGTTGGCCAGCAGGTCGCCCACGGCCTCGCTCACGAAGCGCCTGCCCTGTGCCACCGACCGGACGGCCCGCAACAGATCGACCGGGTCACAGTCCTTGGCGAGGTAGCCGCTGGCGCCTAGCTTGAGCATCTGAAGCGCGTAGTGCTGCTCCGGAAAACCGGACAGCATCAGCACGGGCAGGTCCGGGCGCCGCAACTTCACAGCCCGCAGAATGTCCACGCCGTTCTGGCCGGGCATCGAGATGTCGAGCAGCAGGACATCGCACAGATCGTTTCGAACAAGCTCGAGCGCCTCGCGGCCATTCTCGGCTTCGCGCACACCGTCCACGTCGGATTGTCCGGCAAGAAACTGCCTGAATCCCGCACGCACGATGGGATGGTCGTCGCAGATCGCGACACGGATTTTCCTGCTGGAAGTGGTCG
>JBMSOD010000072.1:0-13132 GCA_049422085.1 Burkholderiaceae bacterium | reverse complement strand
CAGGCCGTTGAGCACCAGGTCGTAGGCCTGGGCACGGGCGCCCGGCAGGCCACCAGCTGGCTGGGCGAGCTCGAGGTCAAGGACACGGATGCTGCCGGCAAGGCTGCAGCGGTGGTGAGCGTGGCCCGCGAACTGGCCTACCGCTTTGATCGCCATAAGAGCAAGCCCGAGCCGGTTGCCGCCGGCGTGGAATCGCTCGAGATCGGATGCGACCGCCAGGACGCAGCGGCGATCACACGGGCCGTTCAGACTGCTCTGGCCATCGCCGACGGCATGGACTTCACGCGCGACCTCGGCAACACGCCGGCCAACATCTGCACGCCCGCCTATCTCGCCGATGCTGCGAAGAAAATGGGCAAACAGTTCGGCCTGAAGGTCGAGGTGCTGGAGCGCAAGCAGATGGAGGCGCTCAAGATGGGGTCGCTGCTGTCGGTCGCCCAGGGCTCGGAGCAGCCGCCCAAGCTGATCGTGGTGCACTACAACGGCGCGGGCAGCAAGCAGGCGCCGATCGTGCTGGTTGGCAAGGGCATCACCTTCGATACGGGGGGCATTTCGCTCAAGCCCGCACCCGACATGGACGAGATGAAGTTCGACATGTCCGGCGCAGCCTCGGTGCTCGGTACGATGAGGGCCATCGCGGCCATCAAGCCCAAGGTCAATCTGATCGGCATCGTGCCCACCTGCGAGAACATGCCCTCGGGCAAGGCCACCCGCCCTGGTGACGTGGTCACCAGCATGTCGGGTCAGACCATCGAGATCCTCAATACCGATGCGGAAGGTCGACTGATCCTGTGCGATGCCCTGACCTATGCCGAGCGGTTCAAGCCCGCTGCGGTGGTCGATATCGCCACCCTGACCGGCGCCTGCGTGGTCGCCCTGGGGCACCATCACAGTGGCCTGTTCAGTACCGACGATGCCCTGGCCGACGAATTGATCTCGCGTGGCCGTCAGGCTCAGGACACCTGCTGGCGCATGCCGGTCGATGACGCCTATCAGGACGGCCTGAAGTCGAACTTCGCCGATATGGCCAACGTGGGAGGACGCGCGGGGGGTGCCATTACCGCAGCCTGTTTCCTGGCGCGATTCACCAAGGCCTATCCCTGGGCTCACCTCGACATTGCGGGAACCTCGCATCGCAGCGGTGCAGCCAAGGGCTCCACCGGACGCCCGGTTCCCCTGCTCTCGGCCTTCGTGCTGGGTCGGGCGGCCTGACGGACTGGGCTGCCGCAAGAGCACCTCAAGGCCTCCAGGGATTCATGACCCGCATCGACTTCCACTTCAACGCGGCAGACCGACTGGCCTATGCCTGTCGGCTGGTGCGCAAGGTGCACCGGGCGGGTCATCGCATCGTCGTTCAGTGCGACGCCCCCGAACTGCTGCGATCCCTCAATGAAGCCTTGTGGACTTTCTCGCCGCAGGACTTCATTCCGCATGTGCTCGCCACCGATACCCTGGCCGATCGAACTCCGGTGCTGCTTGCCGACGCTGAGGTGCCGGCATCACTCGACATGCACGAAGTCCTGATCAACCTGGGCCGCAGTACGCCTGCAGGCTTCTCGCGATACGAACGCCTGATCGAGGTCATCGGACTGGATCCGGCCGACCGGGAGGCTGGTCGCGAACGATGGCGCTTCTATCGCGACCGCGGCTATCCGCTGCATACCCACGATCTCTCGGCCTCAGGGGCAACGGCATGAACACCGATCGCCCCGCAGGACTCTCAGGCCATGATGCCGATGCACCCGACGGCGACGATGATGCAGTGCCACTGCTCACCGAAGAAGTCGAATTACCCGCCGGTCACCACGGCCCCGGGGCCCTCGACGACCTCGACTGGGTTGATCTGGCCGATCGCCTGCGCCAGTCGGTCATGGCCGAACTCGGTGACAGCGTCACCCGACTGCTCTCGGCCCGCATGGCCGAATCCGTACGCCTGGCCATTGGCCCGGCCCTGTCCCAGGCCAGTGCCTCCCTACGTGCTGACCTTGAACTGAGGGTCAGCGAGGCAGTTGATCGAGCGGTCTCCGCCGAAATTCAGCGCCTGCGCAAACCTCTCTCACCGCCTCCGCTTCCATGAGCGTCTCCTCCTCATCGCCCTCCCCCTCAACGCCCTCCTCCTCGAGCGTCCCCGCCTCCCAGGGGACGGCCAAGAGCTTTGAACCTGCCGAGATCGAGCGGCGCTGGTATCCCCTCTGGGATGAGCGTGGCCTGTTTCGCAATCCGTCTCGCAGCGACGATGGCGCAGGCGGCTATTGCATCCAGCTGCCACCGCCCAATGTGACCGGCACGCTGCACATGGGCCATGCCTTCCAGCAGACCCTCATGGATACCCTGATCCGGTGGCAGCGCATGAAGGGCAAGGATGTCAACTGGGTGATCGGCACCGACCATGCCGGCATCGCCACTCAGGTGGTCGTCGAGCGCCAGCTGCAGGCTGAAGGCAAGACACGCCACGACCTCGGCCGCGAGGCCTTCCTCGAACGGGTCTGGGCCTGGCGCGAGCAGTCGGGCAACACCATCATCGGCCAGATGCGCCGCCTGGGTACTTCGGGCAACTGGGACTATGCCGATACCGACGGCAAGCGGGCCGGCTACTTCACCATGGATGCGCATATGAGCGCCGCCGTGCTGGAGGTGTTTGTCCAGTTGCATGAGCAGGGCCTGATCTATCGTGGCAAGCGGCTGGTCAACTGGGACCCCACCCTGCAGACCGCGGTGTCCGACCTGGAGGTCGACAGCGAGGAAGAAGAAGGCAGGATCTGGGAGATCCGCTATCCGCTGGAAGGCGCACCGGTCATGGTGGATCTGCCCGCCACCGAGAGCGAGCCCGCTCGAACCATCACGGTGGATAGCCTGGTGGTCGCCACCACCCGGCCGGAGACCATGCTGGGTGACATGGCCGTGGCGGTGAATCCCGGCGATGCACGCTACGCGCCGCTGGTCGGACGCATGCTCAGGCTGCCACTGTCCGATGACGGTACAGGTCATGCCCGGTGCATTCCCGTCATTGCCGATGATTATGTCGATGCGAGTTTCGGCACCGGCTGCGTCAAGATCACCCCCGCACATGACTTCAATGACTGGCAGGTCGGCGAACGCCACGGGCTCGCAGCGCCCAGCATCCTGACCCTGACCGCCCATGTCTCTGAAGCTGCACCGGCTGCCTATCGGGGGCTGACCCGCGAGCAGGCCCGCGAACAGGTGCTCCAAGACCTGAAGGACCAAGGACTTCTGGTCGGTGAGCGGCCTCACAAGCTGATGGTGCCGCGCTCGGCACGTACCAACACCATCGTGGAGCCCATGCTCACCGACCAGTGGTTCGTGGCCATGAGCTCGCGCGAGCATCGCAACACCCTCTTCCCAGGCAAATCCATTGCCGAGGTCTGCCTTCAGGTGGTGGACGAAGGCCAGGTGCGCTTTGTGCCCGATCACTGGCGCAGCACCTACGATCACTGGCTCAACAATATCCAGGACTGGTGCATTTCGCGCCAGCTCTGGTGGGGCCATCAGATTCCGGCCTGGTACAAGGCCGACGCCCAAGGACAGGCGATCCAGGACGGCACGGTGTTCGTGGCCCGCAATGAGGCCGATGCATTGAATCAGGCCCGCGCTGCCGGCTGGCAGGGCGCGCTGGTGCGCGATGCTGATGTGCTCGACACCTGGTTCTCGTCGGCGCTGGTGCCTTTCTCGTCACTGGGCTGGCCCCAGGCCACGCCCGATCTGAACCGCTATCTGCCGTCTGCGGTGCTGGTCACCGGCTTTGACATCATCTTTTTCTGGGTGGTCCGGATGGTCATGATGACCACCCTGTTCACCGGCAAGGTGCCGTTTCGCGATGTCTACATCAATGCGATCGTGCGCGATGCCGAAGGACAGAAGATGAGCAAGTCCAAGGGCAACACCATCGATCCGCTCGACCTCATCGATGGCATTTCGCTCGAGGACCTGCTCGCCAAATCCACCAGCGGTCTGCTGCGGGCAGATCACAAGGCCCGCATCGAAAAGCAGATCCGGCGAAACTATCCCGACGGAATCGCTGCTTACGGGACCGACGCGGTGCGCTTCACGTTTGCAGCCCTGGCCACCTTTGCCCGCACCCTCAATTTCGACCTCAAGCGCTGTGAGGGCTACCGCAATTTCTGCAACAAGCTCTGGAATGCAACGCGCTTTGTGCTGATGCAGGCCGAGGGCAAGGAATGCGGCTTTGCGCCGCACACCGCCGATCAGTGCGTGCCCGGTGGTTATCTGTACTTCAATGCGGTCGACCGATGGATAACCAGCCGGCTGCAACGCACAGTGGCGGCAGTGGAACAGGCGTTGCAGGAGTACCGCTTCGATCATGCCGCCCGCGAGATCTACGAATTCACCTGGAACGAGTACTGCGACTGGTATCTCGAACTGGCCAAGGTCAACCTTGCCTCAAATGACCCTGCGGTACAGCGGGCCACCCGCAGAACCCTGCTGCGCGTGCTCGAGACCATCCTGCGCCTGGCGCATCCCATCATCCCCTTCATTACCGAGGAACTCTGGCAGAAGGTTGCTCCGCTGGCACAGCGGTATGGCGATCGTGGCGTTCAGATCCTGCAGGATGACGCCCTTGTCCAGGCCCTTGCCGAAGCGCGTCATTCGATTTCGACGCAACGCTTCCCGGTGGCCGAGCCCGGCAAACACGATGCCGACAGTGAGGCGATGGTCGCCGAACTCCAGGCCATGATCGAAGCCTGTCGTGCCTTGCGCGGCGAGATGAACCTCTCGCCTGCGCAGCGCATGCCGCTGCTGATTGCCGGCCCCCAGGCGCGCGGCCAGGCTCATGCCCCCTACCTGCAGGCGCTGGCCAAGCTCTCCGCGGTCGAGGTCCTGGATGCCCTGCCTGCCGGCGCGGTTGCCCCGGTGCAGATCGTGGGTGAGTTCAGGCTCATGCTCAAGGTGGAGATCGATGTGGCCGCAGAGCAGGAGCGGCTCGACAAGGAGATCGCCCGAATCCAGGGCGAGGTCGGCAAGGCCCGCACCAAACTTGAGAACGAGAGTTTCGTGGCCAGAGCTCCTGCGGCGGTCGTGGCTCAGGAGCGCGAGCGACTTGCGGCATTCGAGGCGACGCTTCAGAGGTTGGGAGAACAGCGGTCGCGTCTCAACTGAGCGATCCGGGACGCTGCGAGATCGGGGCAAGCGCCCGGGTTCTATCGGTCCGGGAGCTGTCTTCAGCGACGACGCAGATAGAACGCCCAGCCTGTGCCCTGTTCATGCTGAGCGACAAGCGGATTGCCGGTTTGCCGGGCAAAGGCCTCGAAGTCACGTTTTGACCCGGGGTCGGTCGACACCAGCCTGAGAACCTGACCGCTGGCAAGTGTGGCCAGTGCCTTCTTGGCCTTCAGGATGGGCAAGGGGCAGTTCAGCCCCGAGGCATCGACGTCGAGATCGGGCACCGGCGGTTCCAACGGGAGTGCATCAGCAGCAGCGTTCAGGGTCATGGCGAGGGGTGTTCCTCTGGAATACCTCTAGGATTGCACGATTCACGCACTTGAGCACCCAGGCCAGCTCAACGCCCGTCCCGACTCACCGAGCGCCCGACGCCCAGCAGCCCCCCGCCCAGCAGCACAGCCATGCCCCAGAACAGCGCGCCGACACCCAGGAGGCTGCCCATGGCCCCGAAGGCTGAGGGCAGGGCGGTCTGGGTGCCGTAGACGAGGGTGAGGCGCAATCCGGTCGCCTCCCCGAGTCGCTCTGCGGGCGCACTGCGCGCCATGATCGAGAGCACCATGGGCTGTGAGACGCCCAACCCCAGGCCCAGAAGGAAGGACAGCCCGATCAGCGCCTCCAGGGTATTGAAAAAGGGATAGGCGGCATAGACCAGTGCCGAAATGCCGAGTGCCACCAGGATTGCGCGCCACTCGGGCACATCCATCAGGAACAGCGGCACGACCAGCCTGACCACCAGGGTGGCAATCGAAAAGCCCCCCAGAATCAGCCCGATACCCGAGGCCGACAATCCTGCCTGGGTGCCATACAGAGGCACCAGAAACTGATGCACCTCCCAGGCCGAAGAGATCAGCGAAACCACCAGGTACAGACGACGCAACTCGGGCGTTCGCAAGAGATCGAAGACCGCCCCGGCAGGCAGGCTGTCCGCAGGCTCGCCGCGACGGTCAGGAAGACGTTGGCGCAGTGTGTACAGCCAGAAAAATGCGCACATCGGCAAGACGCTGACCACAGCGAATGCCACCTGGTGACCTAAGCCATCGATCATGAACCCCGAACAGATCGGTCCGAGAAAGGTGGACACCGAAAATCCGATGGTCATCAGGCTGAGGTTGTGGCGTCGCTCCTCACCGCTGGCGAGCTGGGAAATCAGCTTCTGGACAGCCAGGTGGAAGGGAAGAAACCCCACCCCGATCACGACCGCGGCAACATCGAGCATCCATTGTTGCAGCGCAAAGACCGGCAGGGTCAGGCCACAAGCCAGCACAAAGCAGCCCAGCTGCATCGGAAAACGCGCGCCAATCCGATCGACCCAACGCCCTCCTGCCAGCGCAAGCAGCATGGGCAGCACCGAGAAGAAGGACATCATCAGACCGACCCCGAAGGTGGAGGTCTGCAGATGCACCGCCGAGAGTGTCAGCGTGACGCGGGCCGCTGAGAAGGCCACATGGTTGAGCACGCACAGACCAATCAGCGTGCGAATGCCGGGAGGCTGCATGGACGCTGTCGGGAACCCTGATGCCATCAGGCTGTTCCCGAACGCACCCGTGTGCGCATCAGCGTCGCAGTCTCAGAGACGGTCACTCACCCAGGCCTGAACCGAGGCCAGCGCTGCTGGAAGCGCACCTGCATCGGTGCCGCCTGCCATGGCCATATCCGGCTTGCCACCGCCCTTGCCACCCACCTGCTGGGCTACAAAGTTCACCAGCTCGCCTGCCTTGACCTTGCCGACCTGATCCGCAGTGACACCGGCCGCCAGTTGCACCTTGCCGTCACCAGGCGCAGCAAGAACGATCACAGCCGAACCCAGCTTGTCCTTGAGCTTGTCCATGGTCTCGCGCAGCACCTTGGCATCGGCTCCCTGCAGGCTGGCCGTCAGAAGGCGCACACCACCTGCAAGCTCGATCGCCCGCCCGACCAGTTCATCGCCCTGACTCGCAGCCAGTTTGGACTTCAGGCGAGCCAGTTCTTTCTCGGCCGCCCGATGAGCCTCCATGAGCTGTTCGATCTTGGCCGGCAGCTCCGAGAGCGGCGCCTTGAATGCCGCTGCCGCGCCGCCCACCATGGTCTCAAGGCCCTGAACCCACTGCAGCGCGTTATCGCCGGTGACGGCCTCGACCCGACGCACGCCCGCAGCCACACCGCCTTCGGCCACGATCTTGAACAGACCGATATCGCCGGTGCGGCCCACATGCGTGCCGCCGCACAGTTCGCGGCTGTTGCCGATATCGAGCACACGCACGGTATCGCCGTATTTCTCGCCAAAGAGCGCCATGGCGCCCCCTGCCACCGCATCATCGAATCCCATGACCTGCGCCTGTGTGGCAGCATTGGTCAGCACCTGGGCATTGACCAGCGACTCCACCTGAGCGATCTGGCCCGCTGTCATGGGCGAATGATGCGAAAAGTCAAACCGGGTCTTGCCTGCATCAACAAGCGAGCCCTTCTGCTGCACATGCCCGCCCAGCACCTGGCGCAGCGCGGTATGCATCAGGTGCGTCGCCGAGTGATTGCGCATGGTGCGCGCGCGCAGCGCGCCATCGACCTGAGCTCTCACCTCGTCGCCCACGGCCAGTTCACCCGACTCCAGTCGTCCATGGTGACCGAACACCTCGGCCTGGATCTTCTGGGTGTCGGCCACCACAAAGCGCACCGAGTCCGTACTGATGAGACCCTGATCGCCCACCTGACCGCCCGATTCGGCGTAGAAAGGGGTGTGATCCAGCACAACCACCGCGTCAGTGCCTGCACTCACGCGCTGCACCGCGGTGCCGGCCACATAAAGGGCCGACACGCGTGCGCCCGAGACCTCAAGCTGATCGTAGCCATGAAAATGCGTGGCCACGCCTGAGTACTCAAGGCCCGCGCCCGACTTGAACTTGCCAGCCGCCCGGGCTGTCTCGCGCTGCCGGTTCATGGCGGTTTCGAAGCCGGCTTCATCGACCGCCACACCGCGCTCGCGGCAGACATCGGCGGTCAGATCCAGCGGGAATCCATAGGTGTCGTAGAGCTTGAAGGCGGTCTCGCCATCCAGGGTGCTCACGCCCTCGGTCAGGGCGGCATTGAGGATCTGCATGCCGTGACCCAGTGTTTCCCCGAAGCGCTCTTCTTCCTGGCGCAGCACGTCCATCACCTGCTGCTGTGCCTCGCGCAGTTCAGGGTAGGCATCGCCCATCACGGCCACTAGATCAGGCACCAGGCGATGAAAGAAGGGCTGGGGCTGACCCAGCTTGTGCCCATGGCGCAGGGCGCGGCGACAGATGCGGCGCAGCACATAGCCACGGCCTTCGCTTCCTGGAATCACACCATCGACAATCAGGAAGGAACATGCCCGGATATGGTCGGCAATGACGCGCAGCGAGGGAAGCTCAAGATCACTCACCCCTGTCTCCCGGGCGGCGGCGGCAATCAGATGCTGGAAGAGATCGATCTCGTAGTTGCTGTGCACACCCTGCAAGACCGCAGCAATGCGCTCCAGACCCATGCCGGTATCAACGCAGGGTTTGGGCAGCGGATGCAGCACGCCCGCCTCATCGCGATCGAACTGCATGAACACCAGGTTCCAGATCTCGATGTACCGATCGCCATCGGCCTCGGGGCTTCCGGGTGGACCGCCCTCCACCTCGGGGCCATGATCAAAGAAAATCTCTGAACAGGGCCCGCAGGGGCCGGTGTCGGCCATCTGCCAGAAGTTGTCGGAGGCGTAGCGCGCCCCTTTGTTGTCACCGATACGTACGATGCGCTCGAGAGGTACGCCCACTTCATTGGCCCAGATGCCGTGGGCCTCGTCGTCATCCTGGTAGACGGTGATCCAGAGCCGTTCCTTGGGCAGACCATAGACGCCGGTGAGCAGGTTCCAGGCAAAGTGAATGGCGTCGCGCTTGAAGTAGTCGCCAAACGAGAAGTTGCCCAGCATCTCGAAGAAGGTGTGATGCCGGGCGGTGTAGCCCACGTTCTCGAGATCGTTGTGCTTGCCCCCCGCGCGCACGCTGCGCTGCGAGGTGGTGGCCCGCTTGTAGGGCCTTGGGTCCTTGCCCAGAAAGACATCCTTGAACTGCACCATGCCACTGTTGGTAAAGAGCAGCGTGGGGTCGTTGGCGGGCACCAGCGAGGACGAGCGCACGATGGTGTGGCCCTGCGCCTCGAAGTACTCGAGGAACCTGCGACGGATTTCTGCCGAGTTCATCGTGTTGTTTTGTCAGGCAATTCTGGAAAGCCGTCGAGGTTACCATGGCGCCCTGCCCGACATTCCAATGGGCCTGACCTGAAACCCTGATCTAGGAGACTCCCCATGCCTGGTGCCCTTGACGGCATTCGCGTCCTTGACCTGTCCCGTGTCCTCGCAGGCCCCTGGTGCGGCCAGAACCTCGCCGACCTCGGCGCCGAGGTCATCAAGGTGGAGCGGCCCGGTGCGGGCGACGATACCCGGGGCTGGGGCCCTCCCTTCCTGAAGCGTGCCGACGGTAGCGACAGCGAGGATTCCGCCTATTACCTCGCGGCCAACCGCAACAAGCAGTCCATCACCGTGAACCTCGCCTCGCCGCAAGGCCAGGCCATCATCCGCGAACTGGCAGCGCGCAGCGATGTGGTCATCGAAAACTACAAGGTGGGTGACCTTCGCAAATATGGTCTGGACTACGCCAGTCTTTCCAGGGACAACCCGCGCCTGATTTATTGCTCCATCACCGGCTTTGGACAGACCGGCCCTTACGCCCATCGGCCTGGATACGACTTCATTGTTCAGGGCATGGGCGGACTCATGTCGGTCACGGGCGAGGCCGACGACCAACCGGGCGGCGGCCCCCAGAAAGCCGGTGTCGCCATCGCCGACCTCTCCACAGGCCTGTATGCGACCCAGGCGATCCTGGCGGCGCTCTTTCACCGCGAGCGCACAGGCGAGGGCCAGTCCATCGACATGGCCCTGCTCGATGTGCAGGTGGCCATGACCGCCAACATGAGTTCGAACTACCTTCACAGCGGTGAGCCGCCCAAGCGCTGGGGCAATGCCCATCCCAACCTGGTGCCCTATCAGACCTTCAAGGCCAGCGACGGCTGGATCATCGTGGCCTGTGGCAACGACGGCCAATGGCGGCGCTTTTGCAACATCGGTGGTTGCCCCGAGCTTCCTGATGACGTGCGCTTTGCCCGGGTTCAGGACCGGATCCGCAACCGTGACACGCTCATTCCCCTGCTCGAGGTCATGGTGGCCCGCAAGACCCAGCAGCAATGGATCGACGAAATGGAAGCGGAAGGCGTTCCCTGCGGTCCGATCAACGATTTCCGGCAGGTGTACGAAAACCCGCAGGTGCAGGCCCGAGGGATGTGCATCGAGTTGCCGCGCGAGGATGCGGGAGCGGTCAAACTGGTGGCCAATCCGATCAAGGCCTCGCGTACGCCGCCCGCCTATCGCAGTGCACCACCGCGACTGGGTCAGCATACCGACAGCGTTCTGAGTCGGGTGCTCGGATGGGACGAGGCGAAGATTGCTGCAGCGCGATCGGCAGGCTCAATCTGAAGTACGACTGAAGCCCCAGGTGGCGCTGCCTCTCAATTCAAACGGAAATTCGAAAAATTTGGCCGAGGGACTCGCTCAAGGCTTGCCAGACGCATCTGCTCGGGTAGACTTCGCGCTGTCCAACGACCCGCAGCGTTCCGACGGGGCGTGGCGTGCAGGCAAGATCTGCCTCACATATTTCTGGAGACGTTGTCATGAAAATCCGTAACCAACGCGACTTCTGGTCCGGTGTGCTCTTCGTGGTCACCGGTGTGCTCTTCATGATCCTGTCGCGGCAATACCAGTTCGGTACTGCAGCCAAGATGGGCCCGGGTTACTTCCCGACCGTTTTGGGCGGCATCATGACTGTTCTCGGGCTGATGCTTATGGTGCCGGCCATCAGTGCAAAATCGCCCGAGGTGAAAGTCGACCGCATCGATCTCAAGGTGATCGGGATCATCCTGCTCGCGGTCGCGGTGTATGCAGCCACCCTGCCCGCGCTCGGCTTCATCGTCTCCCTGGTGCTGCTGATCTTCATCTCATCCATGGCGAGCCATGAGTTCACCTGGAAGACAACGGCCGTGTCCTCGGTGGTGCTGCTGGTCTTTTCGTACCTCGTGTTCGTGAAGGGTCTGGAATTGCAGTTCCCCTTCCTCCCCGTCTTCCTGACCCGCTGATTCCGGTCTGCACAACACTCACGATTAGAGACAGGACCTTCACATGGATCTGCTGAACAACCTCGCCCTCGGTCTTGCCACTGCGGGCACGCTCGTCAACCTGATGTACTGCTTCATCGGGGTGGTGCTGGGCACGCTGATCGGCGTGCTGCCGGGCATCGGGCCGCTGGCCACGATCGCCATGCTGCTGCCGGCCACCTACAAGATGACCGACCCGACCACGGCGCTCATCATGCTGGCGGGCATCTACTACGGCGCCCAGTACGGCGGTTCCACCACCGCCATTCTGGTCAATCTGCCCGGCGAGTCATCGTCGGTGGTGACCACGCTCGACGGCTACCAGATGGCCCGCAAAGGGCGTGCCGGACCCGCTCTGGCGATTGCGGCCATCGGCTCGTTCATTGCCGGCACGGTGGGCACGCTCATGCTCGCTGCCTTCGCGCCGCCCCTGGCCGAGGTCGCCTTCAAGTTCGGACCTGCCGAATATTTCTCGCTCATGGTGCTGGGTCTGATCGGTGCCGTGGTGCTGGCCCACGGTTCGGTGCTCAAGGCCCTTGCGATGGTGGTGTTCGGTCTGCTGCTCGGCATGGTGGGCACCGACGTCAACTCGGGCGTGGCGCGATTCTCCTTCGATGTTCCGGAACTGTCCGATGGCATCGAGTTCGTGGCGGTGGCCATGGGCATGTTCGGATTCGCCGAGATCATCCTGAATCTCGAGCAAAAGGAAAAGCGCGAGGTCTTCACCAGCAAGGTCACCAATCTCTTCCCCAGGTGGGCCGACTTCAAGATTGCCCTGCCAGCCATCATCAGGGGGACCGGGATTGGTTCTCTGCTGGGCATCCTGCCGGGCGGTGGCGCGGTGCTGGCCTCGTTTGCTTCCTACGCGATCGAGAAGAAGGTCTCCAAGACCCCCGAGGAATTTGGCAAGGGCGCTATCCAGGGTGTGGCCGGGCCTGAGTCGGCCAACAATGCCGGCGCGCAGATGTCCTTCATTCCGATGCTGACCCTGGGCATTCCCACCAACCCGGTGATGGCGCTCATGGTTGCGGCCATGATGATCCACAACATCCAGCCTGGCCCGCAGGTGATGACCAGCAATCCCAAGCTGTTCTGGGGCCTGATCGTCTCGATGTGGATCGGCAACCTGATGCTGGTGATCCTGAACCTGCCGCTGATCGGCCTGTGGGTCAAGTTGCTGTCGGTGCCCTACCGCATCATGTACCCGGCCATTCTGCTGTTCTGCTGCATTGGCTGCTATTCGATCAACAACAACGTCTTCGACGTGTTCATGACCATCCCGTTTGCAATCCTGGGCTACATCTTCAAGAAGCTTGATTGCGAGCCGGCACCGATGCTGCTGGGCTTCGTGCTGGGCAAGCTGATGGAGGAGTACCTCAGGCGGGCCATGACCATCTCGCGTGGCGATCCCACGGTGTTCTTTACCCGGCCGCTGTCGGCCCCCCTGCAGGCCATGGCCGTCCTGCTGCTGATCATCGGCGTCCTGCCGGCCCTGTCCAAGCAGCGCGCCGCGGCCTGGAAGCGCGATCTCGAGCGGCTGCGCGGGTGAACGGCTCGGCCACGACCGGACCGACGCCCGGTGCGACGTCGACACCGAACCCGATGGCGGCGACCGGGACGACGATGTCCGAGTAGAGGATCGCCGCGTCGACGCCGTAGCGGCGAACAGGTTGCAGGGTGATCTCGGCCGACAGTTCGGGATCGGCGATGGCCTCGAGGATGCTGCCGGTGCCGCGGATCGACCGGT
>JBMSOD010000071.1:0-13155 GCA_049422085.1 Burkholderiaceae bacterium | reverse complement strand
ATCTCCTCGCCGTAGGCCTCGATCCTGCGGGCGCCGACACCGGATGTGGTGTGCAGCGCGTCCAGCGATCCCGGGCGCAGATGCGCGATGTCGCGCAGCGTCGCATCGTGGAGAATCACGTAGGCCGGCACGCCCTGATCGCGCGCGACCCTTGCCCTCCAGCGACGCAGGGCCTCAAAGCGCCCGAGCGCGTCTCCCTCCAGGTCCTGTGCGATGGTGCTGCGGACACCCGAGGCAGCTCGAGTACCCGATATCTTGCGAAAGCCCGACTCACCGCGCCGCCCTGAGGGGGCGGGCGGCACCGTCTCGCGAACCCGCTCGATACGGACCTCACCGCGCAACACCGGGCGGGCTTCATCCGTGAGCTCGAGCACGCCATGGCGTTCGTGAGCCACCCTGACATGCCCCCCCGCCACCATCTGGCGCAACAGCGCATGCCAGTCGGATGCAGGCACCGACGCGCCCAGACCGAAGGTGGACAGGCGGTCATGGCCCCGCTCCAGAATCCGGGCCTCTCGTTCACCGCGCAGCACGCTGATCACATGGTGCGCACCATAGCCGGTGCCACCGGCCTGTTGCACCCGCCAGATGCAGGAGAGCAGCATGCGGGCCGCCTCCGTCGCATCTTCGCGGCGGGGCGGATTCAGGCAACGGTCGCAGTTGCCGCAAGGCGCCGAGGTTTCGCCGAAATACCGCAACAGGTGCACGCGACGGCACTCCGCAGATTCCGCCAGCGCCACCATGGCCTCAAGCTTGGCCCTTGCGAGCCGCTGATGGGCCTGATCCGCCGCCGACTCATCGATCATGCGTCGGTGGTTGACGACATCCTGCAGCCCATAGCTCATCCAGACCTTTGCTGGCAGGCCATCCCGGCCGGCACGCCCGCCCTCCTGCACCCAGGCCTCCAGGCTGCGAGGCATGTCCAGATGAGCCACGAAACGGACATCGGGCTTGTCGATGCCCATGCCAAAGGCCAGCGTGGCCACCATGACCAGGCCATCTTCCTGCAAAAAGCGCTGCTGATGGGCCGCGCGCTCGGATGCATCCATTCCGGCGTGATAGGCCAGCGCCTCGATGCCCTTGTCGCTCAGCCATTGCGCCGTGTCGTCCACCCGCTTGCGGGTGGCGCAGTAGACGATGCCGCTGTCCCCTTCATGCTCATCACGAATCAGTCGCAACAACTGCCTGCGCGGATCGTCCTTGGACACGATGGTGTAGTTCAGATTGGGGCGATCAAAGCTCGAGACGAATTCGCGCGCCTCCTGCAGGGCAAGACGTTCGCGGATTTCGTCCCGCGTCAGGGCATCGGCTGTTGCCGTCAGCGCCACGCGCGGCACCTGCGCAAAGCGCTCATGCAGCACGGACAGGCCCAGATATTCGGGCCGGAAATCATGTCCCCACTGAGACACGCAATGGGCTTCGTCGATCGCGAACAGCGAAACCCGGATCGATTCCAGGAGCGCCATGCAGCGATCGGTCAGCAGCCGCTCGGGTGCGACATACAGGAGCTTGATCCGCCCTGCCCTGAGGTCGACTTCGATTCGCCGGGCCTGCGCAGGATCGAGGCTCGAATTGAGACATTCGGCCGCCACCCCGTTTTCGCGCAGGGCGCTCACCTGATCCTGCATCAGGGCGATCAGGGGTGAAACCACCACGGCGGTCCCGTCCAGCACCAGGGCCGGTACCTGATAGCACAGCGACTTGCCGCCCCCGGTGGGCATCAATACCAGGGCATCGCCACCGCCGATGAGTGTCTCGATGATGGCCTGCTGCGGGCCTCGAAACTGCGGATATCCGAACACCTCCTGCAGCACCGCCAGGGCATTCAGCCCCACTGCAGCACCCCCGCACCGGTCAGGGCTAGCAGCAGTCCGCCAAAGACGATCCGGTACCAGGCAAAGGGCACAAAGTCATGGCGTGAGACATAGCGGATCAGCCAGTGCACACACACCAGCGCACTCGCGAAGGCCGTGATCAGGCCCACGGCAAAGAGCGGGATATCGTCTGCGCCCAGCAGGGACCGGTACTTCCAGGTGTCGTACACCCCGGCGCCGACCAGCGTGGGAATCGCAAGAAAGAACGAGAATTCGGTTGCCACAGGACGGGACAGACCGAACAGCATCCCGCCGATGATGGTGGCACCCGACCGGCTGGTTCCAGGAATCAGCGCGAAGGACTGGGCGATGCCGAGTTTGAGCGCATCAAGCGGGCCGAGCTCGTCGATCTGCTGGATCCGGGCTTCACGATCGGTCGCGCTGCGGCGACGCTCGACCCAGAGAATGATCAATCCGCCCACCACGAAGGCAATCGCCACCGGAACCGGCTTGAACAGCACCCGCTTGATCGCGCTGCCGAACATCAGACCGAGCAGGGCTGCAGGGAAAAAGGCAATCAGGATGTTGATCGCGAATCGCCGTGCCAGGGCGTCGCTGAACAGGCCGGCCACGGTTCGTGCAATACGCACACGGTAGTACCAGACCACGGCCGCCATGGCCCCGGTCTGGATCGCAATCTCGAACACCTTGGCCTTGTCATCGGTCCAGCCCAGCAGCGCCCCCGCAACGATCAGGTGTCCGGTACTGGAAATCGGCAGGAATTCGGTGAGGCCTTCAACAATGCCGAGCAGTGCCGCCTTGAGCAGCAGCGGCAGTCCAGATAGAAACTCCATCAGGCACGTCTCCAGAGGGCATGAAAGGCATGGACCGGGCCATGCCCCTTACCCACCGAGAGCTCACCACTGTGCGCGATCGCGGTGGTGAGCCATCGCTTGGCCTGACGAACGGCCTCTTCAACCGCCTCGCGCTGAAGTCGGCCCTCGGCCAGCATCTGACGCGCGAGCAACGCGGCCAGGGCCGAAGACAGGGTGCACCCGGTGCCATGGGTGTTTTTGGTGTCGATCCGTGGCGCGCTCAGTTCGATCATGCGATCGCCGTCATGCAGCAGGTCGGTGGCTTCGCCCTGCAGATGACCCCCCTTGAGCAGCACCCAGCGGGCGCCTTCATCACGCATCAGTCGACGCAGTTTTTCGGCGGCCCGGCGCATCTCGGCCACCGTCTCGGGGGCACGCATGCGCAAAAGAACCCCGGCCTCCGGAAGATTGGGCGTGATCATCGTGGCCTGGGGAAGCATGGCCTCGATCAACAGACTTTCGGCATCGCGCTCAAGCAGGGCATCGCCACTCTTGGCCACCATGACCGTATCAAGGACCACCGCCTGTTCAGGCAATGTCCTGCGCCGACCTTCCAGCACTTCAGCGACGGTACGGATCACCGCCGGTGCGCCCAGCATGCCGATCTTGATCGCATCGATCCGGACATCGGCGAACAGGGTGTCGAGTTGCTGCTTGACGAAAACCGAATCCACCATGGAGATGCCGGTGACCGCCTGAGAATTCTGTGCAGTCAGGGCGGCCACCACCCCGCAGCCGTGGGTGCCCATGGCCGCGAAGGCGCGCAGATCCGTAAAAACGCCTGCGCCCCCGGAGGGGTCGATCCCCGCAATGGTGAGTACGTTGGCGACGGAGGAAGGTTGGGGATTGGTCACGGTCACTCGTATCGAAGGGCGTCGATCGGCTCCAGACGTGAGGCCTTGCGGGCCGGGTAGTAGCCGAAAAAGATGCCAATCAGCGCAGCAAACCCGAAGGCAAGCATCACTGCGGTGGTCTCGATCTGGATGTTCCAGCCCGCAGAGTCGCCCACCACATGTGCCGCTCCGATGCCCAGGAGCACACCGATGCCGCCACCGATACAGGAGAGGGTGACTGCCTCGACCAGGAACTGCGACAGGATGTCCCGACCGCGCGCACCAACTGCCATACGCAGACCGATCTCGCGGGTGCGTTCGGTGACCGACACCAGCATGATGTTCATGATGCCGATGCCACCCACCATGAGACTGACCGAGGCGATCGCCGCAAGCAGAGCCGTCATTGCCCGGCTTGCGGCTTCCTGCGCCTGCATGACCTCGGTGAGGTTGCGCAGGGTGAAGTCGTCATCCTGACCCGGCGCCAGGCGATGCCGCTGGCGCAGCAGGGCGCGGATATTGTCTTCGGCTGCTTTCATGTCCTGACCGGTGTGGACCTTGACCCAGATCGAATTGACACGCCTGAGCTTGCCCTGGGTGACCCCGAAGAGACGGGTGCGAGCGGTGGATAGCGGCACGAAAACCGCATCGTCCTGATCCTGGCCGACCGCACTCTGGCCTTTCTTTTCAGCGATGCCGATCACGGTGAGCGGCACCTTGCGCAGTCGCACGGTGCGGTCGATCATTTCATCAAAAGGGGTGTCCTCGCCGAAGAGCTGGCGGGCCACGGTCTGGCCCAGGATGATCACCTTGCCGCTGCTGGCAATTTCGCCCGCCTCGAAGCTGCGGCCCGCGGCCAGCGGCCACTCTCTCACCTCGAAAAAGTCATTGGTCACTCCAAAGACCGCGGCGAACCAGTTCTGATTGCCAAGAATCACCTGACCTGACCCGCGGTGGGTGGGCGCCGCAAAGGCCACCTCGGGCACCTCGGTGGCCATGGCTCGAGCATCGTCTTCGGTCAGGGTCTGCACGCCCCCCACCCCGGTACGCACACCTCCGGTGTTGCTCGAGGAATTCCACATCACCATGACATTCGCGCCCAGGCTGCGGACCTGCTCCTCGACGCGCGTCTGGGCCCCCTTGCCCACGCCAATCATGGCGATGACCGCAGCCACGCCGATGATGATCCCCAGCATGGTGAGTGCCGACCTCAGCGTGTTGGTCCGCAGCGACTTGAGCGCGATGCGAAGTGTGGCCAGGAGATCCATGCGTGTCGGTCAGGCCGGCGTACCGGTATCGAGCGCATCCAGCGCCCGCAGCGCGGCAGCGGCATCATGCGGCGGATTGGTCTCGTCGCTCACCACGCGGCCATCCTTGAAACGGATGATCCGCGAGGCAAAGGCTGCGACGTCGGCCTCATGCGTCACCAGCACAATGGTGATGCCTTCCCGGTTGAGGGCCTGCAAGAGAGCCATCACCTCGATGCTCGTGCGGGAGTCAAGCGCCCCGGTCGGCTCGTCGGCGAGGATCAGCTGCGGATCGTTGACCAGTGCGCGCGCAATCGCCACGCGTTGCTGCTGCCCGCCCGAGAGCTGGGCCGGATGATGATCGATGCGCTCGCCCAGGCCCACCTGCTGAAGCCGTCGCAGGGCGCGAGCCTGGCGATCCGCACGAGGCACTCCGGCGTAGAGCAGAGGCAACTCGACATTGTCCAGCGCGGTCGTGCGGGGCAGGAGATTGAATTGCTGAAAGACAAAGCCGATCCGACGATTGCGGATGGCCGCCAGCTCGTCCCGGTTCATTCCATCGACCGCCTCACCTGCCAGCCAGTAGCGACCGCGGGTGGGCTGATCGAGGCAGCCCACCAGATTCATGAAGGTGGACTTGCCCGACCCGCTGGGACCCATCACCGCCACGAACTCGCCCGGCTGGATGCCGACCGTGAGTTCACGCAAGGCATAGACCGTGCCGCCACCCACCTGGTAATGCTTGGCCAGGTCCTCGCACCGGATGAGAGGCTGCGTCACAGCCTCGGCCCTGAGGGACGGGTGGGCCCCTTGGGCGGCGCAGCCCCGGGCGTGTTGTTTGCACTGACGACCCCGGTGTACACCAGATCGCCTTCCTGGAGCTTGCGATCACCCACCGTGCCGATCACTTCGGTGAATGCCCCATCGGACAAACCCAGGCGAAGCTCGACCGGCAGGGGTTTTTCATCGGGCCCCTGAATGAAGACCCTTCCGCGCGATACCGTCCTTCCGGCCAGTTCGACAAGGATCTCCGCGTACTTCTTCTTTTGCCTGTCATCGAGGATATCGTTGATGGCAGCACGCATCTCCGCGCGGTAGCGCTCCATCAGTTTGGGCCGCTCTGCCGGATCGGCATCGCGCACAGATGCAAACCGGCTGCGCATCCCCGAGAAGATGGCGTCAAGCTGGGTGCGTTGAGCCTCAGTGAAATCAAGCTCTCGTTCAAGGCGGGCGCGGAAAGCGCTCAGCGCTCCGCCGCCCTGCTGGGACCCCTGTTGGGTAGGCTGACCCGGCTGAGACGTTCCTGCTTGCGCGCTGGCCCGATCCCCTTTTTGATCACCCTTCTGGGCCGCCTTCTGATCGTCTTTTTGAGCAGCCGCCGACCCACCAGACCCTGCGGGCGGTGCAGACGATCCGCCCGCCTGATTTCGACGCGCGTCAATCTCGGCATTGATCGCAGAAAAACGTTTTTTCTGATCGGCATCCAGCGTTCGGGCAATGCCGTTGCGAAGCTCGCTTCGGAGCTTTTCGCCGGCAGCCGGGCGTTCCTCGGCGGGCAGCTCACGCAAGGTGGCGTAGCGATCGCGCAGGCTGGCCATCACCTTGTCCATCTCAGCCTGCTGGGATTCCGTCAGCGCAAGCTCCCGGATCAGGCGCTCGCGGTATGCGGCCATCCCCCCTCCGGTACCGCCCCCCCCGCCGCCCGAAACACCTGAAGCACCTGGAGCACCCGACGGGCCTGACGGGCCTGAAGGGCCCGACTGCGCCTGCGCTGCAGGCCATGGGGCTTCGAGCCATGCGCGCAGGGAATTTCCGGGGGCCAGGCTGGCCCCTTTCGCCGCACCACCCGCACCACCCGTTCCGCCTGCGGGTTCGGTCCAGCCGGGCGGTTTGAATCTCAGGGCTGCATTGGGCACCTTGAGAACATCATTGCGCACATCGGTCACGATGCGCACATTGGCGGTCATGCCCGGCAAAAGCGTCTGATTCTCGTTGGTGGCCGACACCAGCGCGGTGTAGGTGATGACATTCTGCTGATTCAGCGAAGCCTTGCGGACCTGCGTCACCGAGCCTTCGAAGGTACGACCCGGGAAGGCATCGACAGTGAAGCTGGCCTTCTGACCGGTGCGCACCCGGCTCACCTCAGCCTCGTCGATCGACACCTCGACCTGCATGGCGCGCAAGTCCTGGGCGATCAGAAACAGCTCGGGCGCCTGCAGACTCGCAGCCACGGTCTGACCAGGCTCGATCGAACGCTTGATCACCACGCCATCGACCGGCGCGCGAATGATGGTGCGATCAAGATCCACCCGGGCCGAGGCCAGCTGGGCCTCGCGCTGGGCGACCGTGGATCGCGCGTTGCGGACCTGCGCTTCACCCAGCTGCAACTGGGCACGGGCGCTCTCGACATCCTGATCAAGCACGCGCAAGAGGGACTCTGCCTTGTCACGTTCAGCGGGCGAAATGAAGTTGCGCTCCACCAGTCCGGCCTTGCGCTCCAGATCCCGGCGGGCCTCGTCGCGATTGATGATCGCCCGAGTTACATCGGATTGCCGGGTCGCAACCGAGGCCTGTTGCACGGCAATCTGCGCCCGTGCTGCCTCCACATCCGCTTCGGCCTGTCGCACCCGGAACTCGAAGGTCTCGGGGTCGAGCCGGGCCAGCACCTGACCCTTGCGCACCTCGGCATTGAAATCAGTCAATACATCGCGGATCTGGCCCGAGACCTGCGAACTGACCTGGACCTGCACGACCGCCGCCAGCGTGCCCGATGCGGCGACGGTGGCGGTGAGGGTGCCACGCTCGACCTTGGCCGTACGCAGCTGAGGCCGGGCCGCCTCGGACTGCTTTTGATACCACCAGGCGCCGCCTCCGCCTGCAGCGGCAAGGACCAGCAGGCCCAGGGCCAGGGTTCGCAACTTGGGCATGGACTCAGGCCTTGTGATAGATCTCGGCGCCTTTTTTCACAAACTCGATCGCCTTTTCCTGCATGCCCTGCTGCAGGGCCTGCTCCTCGGAGACACCGGTTTGGGCAGCGTAGTCGCGCACATCCTGGGTGATCTTCATGGAGCAGAAATGCGGACCGCACATCGAGCAGAAGTGCGCGGTCTTCATGGAGTCCTTGGGCAGGGTCTCGTCATGAAAGTCCTTGGCGGTATCCGGATCGAGGCCAAGATTGAACTGATCGGCCCAGCGAAACTCGAAGCGCGCCTTGGACAGGGCGTTATCGCGAATCTGCGCGCCCGGATGACCCTTGGCCAGATCGGCCGCATGGGCGGCGATCTTGTAGGCCATGATGCCGTCCTTGACGTCTTTCTTGTTGGGCAGGCCCAGGTGCTCCTTGGGCGTCACGTAGCAGAGCATGGCGGTGCCATACCAGCCGATCTGCGCGGCGCCGATGGCACTGGTAATGTGGTCGTAGCCCGGGGCGATATCGGTGGTGAGTGGTCCCAGCGTGTAGAAGGGCGCCTCATGGCAGTCCTTGAGCTGGATGTCCATGTTCTCTTTGATCAGCTGCATCGGCACATGGCCCGGGCCTTCGATCATGACCTGAACATCGTGCTTCCAGGCCACCTGGGTGAGTTCGCCCAGGGTGCGCAGCTCGGAGAGCTGGGCGTCATCGTTGGCATCGTAAATGGAGCCGGGTCGCAACCCATCGCCGAGCGAAAAGCTGACGTCGTAGGCCTTCATGATCTCGCAGATCTCTTCGAAACGCTCGTACAGGAAGGACTCGCGGTGATGGGCCAGGCACCACTTGGCCATGATGCTTCCGCCACGTGACACGATGCCTGTCATGCGTTTGGCGGTCATGGGAATGTAGGGCAGGCGCACACCGGCATGGATGGTGAAGTAGTCCACGCCCTGCTCGGCCTGCTCGATCAGGGTGTCCCTGAAGATCTCCCAGGTCAGTTCCTCGGCCTTGCCGTCGACCTTCTCGAGCGCCTGATAGATGGGTACGGTGCCGATCGGCACCGGTGCATTGCGAATGATCCATTCACGCGTCTCGTGAATGTGCTTGCCGGTGGACAGATCCATGACGGTATCGCCGCCCCAGCGGATCGACCAGGTCATTTTCTCGACCTCTTCGCCAATGGAGGAGGTGACCGCCGAATTGCCGATATTGGCGTTGATCTTCACCAGGAAATTGCGGCCGATGATCATCGGCTCGGTTTCGGGGTGGTTGATATTGGCCGGGATGATGGCGCGGCCGCGGGCCACTTCACTGCGCACGAACTCGGGTGTGATCTCGGCCGGAATGGCTGCGCCGAAGGACTGGCCAGGATGCTGGCGGCCGAGCAGATCGGCCATGCGCTGCCCCGTCGGTCCGGCAGCCTTGAGCGAGGCGATGTACTCCTGGCGTCGCAGGTTCTCGCGAATGGCGATGAACTCCATCTCGGGCGTGATCAGACCCCGACGGGCATAGTGCATCTGGGTGACATTGGCCCCGTTGCGGGCACGCCGCGGCGCGCGGGCCAGATCGAAGCGCAGTTCGGCCAGTTTGGGATCGGCCAGCCGCTCAAGGCCATAGGCGGAGGTGGGCCCTGACAGGAGCTCGGTATCCCCGCGCTCCTCGATCCAGGCCGCGCGCAGGGCGGGCAGCCCTTTGCGGATATCGATGCGGGCCTGCGGGTCGGTGTAGGGACCGCTCGTGTCGTACACGAAGATCGGCGGATTGGGCTCGGCGCCCATGCCCGCCGGCGTGTCCGACTGACTGATTTCGCGCATGGGCACGCGGATATCAGGACGTGACCCGGTCACATGCACCTTGCGGGACATGGGCAGCGGGGTGATGGCGTCGGCGTCGACCGAGGCGGTTGCAGCGAGGAATTTGGGGTTGGCGTTCAATTCAAGGCCTCCATCAGGCAGGCGCGCTCAAACAGGCGCGCTCAAGGCATTCTCAGGGTAGCAGAAGCATCGGGCCGCATCGCTTCAATCAGTGTCCACGGACGAGGGCATAGCGCCCATCCTCCCGGGCCTGCACCCGCCCCTGCGCAACCAGCTCATCGAGGTGCTGGAGGAGCGTTCGGGCTTCGACACAGTCAACCCAGAGCTCCCCATGTCCGGGCGGGTAGATGAGACGCTCGCGCACCAGGGTGTCGAGCGATTTGGGGCCTTCCTGGAGCATGCCGACGAGTTTATCGGTACGGGCATCGATCCTTGCGGCAAATGCAGCAAGCGCGCGCTCGAACTCCTCTCGATCGGTGACTGCGCCCTTGTGGTGCGAGGTCACCCAGGCCCTGGCCGGAATATCGGCAACCGTTCGCAGGGTCTGCCTGAACTCGGCGAGACTGGATGTGCCATCCCCGTAGTAGGGGCCAAAGCTCGACAGGTCGATATCGCCAATGAAGGCCACCCCGGCCGGCTCGACCAGCAAGACACAATGTCCCGACGTGTGGCCCGGCATATGAATGGCCCGCACGGTGACACCACCACCGAGCGACCACTGTTTGTCGTTGCCATAAGCGATCGCATCAGGACGGGGGTGATAGTGAAATTCCTTCTCGATCTTGGTGCGCATGCTGGCAAGCACCTCGGGCGGATAGCCATAATGAACCGAGAGTCCCTCCCAGGTACGTACGGCCTCGACATCGCGTTCATGGACATGCACTTCGGCGCCCGGGATACGGTGCAGCCCGGTGATGTGGTCTTCGTGGGCATGGCCCAGGATGCACAGATCGGCGGCATCGAAGACCTCGCCGATCCGGTTGGCCACCAGCGGCGAGTCGAAGACCACCAGGGTGTCAGCGCCCCGGACCACCACCTGATTCCCATCGGGGTACTTGCCGTTCTTGTCCCCGAAAAAAACACTCACTGCGCCAAGATCCAGGCGCGATACACCCGGTGTGTCCAGAGAACTGCTACGGCTCATGAAGGCAATCTCCTGATGAAAATGTCGGGCATCTCAAGCGCAAGGCTTGGAACGCGTCGGTGCTGAGGATTCGGCGCCCCCCTGCGCAACCGGCTCGCGCCGCCTCAGGGGGAGCATGCCGAGGGTAAGCGCGGTACCCAGCAGGATGACCGCGCATCCCGCGACCATGGTCCATGTGACCGGCTCGCCAAGATAGACCGCCGCCGAGGCCATCGCCACCACCGGGTTGAGAAAGGTGACCGAGGTGGCACGGATGGGGCCGATCGATTTGATCAGCCGATAAAAGAGGATGAATCCCAGGCCCGAGGAGGCCACGCCCAGGAACGTCACCTCGGCCCAGGCCACCGCCCCCGGCCATTGAGTCGGCCAGTCGGCCAGGGCAAAGGGCGCCGAGGCCAGCGCCGACAGCCCGATCGCTGCCGTCGAGACCACCAGCGGATCGGCACTGGCGAGTCTGACCTTGACGAAATTGGACGAGACACCCCACATCGCCGTGACCACGATTGTGACCAGAATCGCCCAGGCCGCGTCGTCGAGCGCGCCGATCTTGTCATGCACCAGAAGCGTCACGCCGGCGAACCCGACCACCAGTCCGATCATGCGCACCCGGCCGATCGGCTCGCCCAGCCACACGCGGGCCACGATCGCGGTAAAGAGCGGGGCTGCCGATTGCAGCACGGCCAGCATGCCCGCGCCGATGGACAGCGCGGCATGGCCAAGTCCCAGAAACGGAATGGTCGTGAAGACCAGCCCCATCCAGAGCAGGGGCACCCGGTGAGGCAGAAAAGCCCGCCAGCCCACCCGCCACAAGGTGAGAGGCAACAGCACAAGCAGACAGCCCAGGCTCATGCGCAGAAAGATCATCGGGGCAGGCCCGAAGGCGGGCGCAGCCGAGCGCATGAAGAGGTAGGACCCACCCCAGAGGAGGGACAGGAACAGCAGTTGCGCAAGGTGGACCGGCCGCATGACCCGCGCATCATACGGGGCGGCCCCGAGAGCATGGGCCGGAAGCTATACTCGCGGGTTCATTTTTTGTGTTCGCCCCTGCTTTTTGCGCTCGCCCTCACTCCTGCTGCATTGATGAAGACCTCGGGACTCAAGAAAACCGGTCTGTTGCTCGTCCTCCTGATTGCGATCGGGGCGGGGGTCTGGCTCTGGAAATCACGACAGGGGGGCAGCGTAGCGCCCGCACCCGGCGCGCAGGCCACTGCAGACCGGTCGAAAGCGGGTGCTGGTTTGCCGTCCGCATCCCAGCCGATCGAGTTTTCAGCAGGCGACCTGCAGGTCCTGGCGCCGGGCACGCTCGCCCGGTCGATTCCCCTGACCGGATCCTTGCGGGCCGTTGATCAGACCGTGGTTCGCACCCGGGTCGCCGGAGAGTTGCGTGAACTGTCCGTCCGCGAGGGCATGAATGTCCTCAAGGGGCAGCGCATCGGCAGGGTTGATCCCGCCGAGTTCGAACTGCGGGTCAGCGAACGGCAGGCCCAGCTCGCCGCAGCAGAGTCGCAGGTTGCGCAGGCCCGCCGTACGTTTGACAACAATCTGGCACTTCGTGAGCGCAACTTCATCTCGCAAAGTGCCCTCGATGCCTCGCGATCGAACCTGGAGGTGGCCATCGGTCAGCGCGATGCCGCCCGGGCGCAGCTCGATCTGGGAAGAAAATCGGTGGCTGACGCCGATCTGATCGCTCCCATGAGTGGCGTGATCGGGGAGCGATTCGCGCAGCCCGGCGAGAAACTGCCCTCCGATGCCAAGGTGGTTTCGGTGATCGATCTTTCTCGCCTCGAGATCGAGGCTGCGGTTCCGGGCAGCGACATCGGCGCCATGAAGGTCGGGCAGACAGTGAAGCTGCGTATCGAGGGGGTCCAGGGGGAGCAGACGGGCCAGATTGCCCGGATCGCGCCGGCCACCAGTCCGGGCACCCGCTCAGTTCCGGTCTACATCAGCCTGAAGTCGACCGATCCGGCCATCCGCGTCGGGCTTTTCGCGCAGGGGCGACTGGTGGTCGAAACCCTACCCGATGTCATCGCCGTTCCGCTGGGCGCGATCCTGGATTCCGGCGCACGGAACTTTGTCTACGCCATCGAACAGGACCGACTGGTCGAAAAGGACATCACCCTGGGTCTGGTCGATGATGGAGCCGATGGCACGGTGAGGGTTCAGGTTCTTTCAGGCCTGAGCCCGGGCGATCGCATCGTGGTCAACAAGCTTGGGCGCTTGCGCACCGGCAGCCCGGTCAGGGTACGAACGGGCGATCGCTGAACCGCCATGTGGTTCACCCGCATCTCGATAGGCAACCCGGTCCTGGCCACCATGATGATGATGGCCTTTGTCGGGCTTGGTCTGTTCTCGTATCAGCGACTCGCGGTCGATCAGTTTCCCGACGTGAATTTTCCGGTGGTGGTCGTGCAGACCGAATATCCGGGCGCCGCCCCCGAGATCGTCGAAAGCGACGTCACTCGCAAGATCGAGGAGCAGGTCAACACCATCAGCGGCATCAACAAGATTTCCTCGCGC
>JBMSOD010000070.1:0-13349 GCA_049422085.1 Burkholderiaceae bacterium | reverse complement strand
GCCTTGGCGGGGTTTGTCGTGGGTAGTCGGGTGGACCGACATGGTGCAAGGCCCTTCATGCTGATTGGCCTGGTCTCGCTCTCAGGGGCGCTGTTGGCGCTTTCCATGATCACGCAGTGGTGGCAATGGATTGTGCTCAACGGCATCGTGCTCAGTATCGGTGCAGCCCTGATCGGCAATCTCGTGGTCAATGTCACGCTCGCCAAATGGTTTGTGGACTTGCGAGGTCGAGCGATTGCATGGGCCTCCATGGGTGTGTCGTTTGCAGGCATTGCTGTCACACCGCCCATCACCTGGTGCATCGACCAGTTTGGCTGGCGTGCGGGCTGGCAGGCCATGGCCGTGGCCACCCTGCTCCTCACGTTGCCCGCCGCGCTGGCCATGAGACGCGCGCCAGAAGACTTTGGTTTGCAACCCGACGGCAAGTCGGCCGACCCTGCTCATGCAGCAGCGCGTGCGCGGGCCTCAGCCGACTTTGAAGGATCGCTCACCCGCGCCCAGGCGATGCGGACTCCGGCGTTCTACATGCTCGTCATTGCCTTCAGCATGTTCCAGTTACTGATCCCGGTGGTGCTGCTGCAAAGCATTCCTTACATGACCGATGCCGGACATTCACGTGCCACGGCTGCAATGGCCATCCTGGTGGCCTCGATTCCCGCCATGTTCACCAAGCCGGTATGGGGTTGGCTCATCGATCATATGAACCCCAAACCCCTGGCCGCCTTGAGCGCCTTCATCTCCGGGCTGTCGGTGCTGCTTATGGTGGTTGGCATCAATGGCGAGGTGTGGGTGGCTTATGCCGCCTTCATTTTGCTTGGCGTCGGTTGGGGCGGCATGATTCCCCTTCAGGAAGTGATCTGGGCCCTGTACTTCGGGCGACGACACCTCGGTGCGGTGCGCAGTGCCGCCCTGCCCTTTGCGCTGGTGATGGGCGCGGGCGGCCCGCTGGCCGTGGCCTATTACTGCGACGTGGCAGGCAACTATGATGGCGCATTCACTGTGGTCGGCCTGATGAGTCTGGCCGCAGGCGCGCTGCTTCTTGCCCTGCCTAAAATCGAAAGACAAACCGGGAGACCCTCATCATGATCGCCACAGGCACCCAGTCCCATGCGCAGGCCCGACGTCGCCCGATTCCCGTTGGGGAGTCTGTGTTCTACAAGGGTGAGTGGATGGAAAGCGGCGAAGACCCCTGGCTTTCGCCCACGGTATTTCTCGCCGAACAGCCGCCCCTGTACACGCTCGAGACCCACTTCCATCGTCAGAATCAGTTTCAGCTGGTGGTCGAGGGCTCAGCCACCCTCGGTCGTGAGGCGCTGGCTCCGGTCACGGTTCACTACGCAGGCGCCTATACCGGCTATGGTCCACTGGTCTCAGGACCGGAGGGCATCAAATACTTCACCATCCGCCCGGTGTTTGATACCGGCCTGATTCCGGGCAGCCAGGCTCGCGAGAAGATGGTCCGCGGACCCAAGCGCCATGCGCAGGTCACCCTGGGCACGCCCTGGACTGAGGCTGCCTTGAGCGCCCTGGAGAAGGTCTACGATCATGCAGCCCTGCCTGTGCAGCAAGGGCTGGCGGTGCGGCATCTGCGCCTCCCTCCAGGGGCCGCTTGCGATCTGCAGCATGTCGAGGGCAGCACCAGCCTGTTTGCCTTCGTCCTTGCGGGTAGCGCAAAGGCGGCAGGACAGTCCCTTGAACGCTGGGAGTCGGTCTTTGCCACCCGTGAGGAAATTCTCATGCTCAATGCCGGACCGACAGGAGCCGAGGTGGTCGTGCTGCATGTGCCGCCCACCGAGCCGGAGTATCTCCCGAAGTAGCGTCAGGCCGGGTTCTATGACATCGCGTCGATCTCGTCCGCACCCAGTCGCAGCCGAGGAATCAGTTCCCTTCCAAAATCAGTCACGTCATTGACCGGGTCAAAACCCCGGATCAGGAAGGAATGGATGCCTAACCGGTAGTAGCGCAACATGGCCTGGGCCACCTGCTCAGGCGTGCCGACCAGGCAGGTCGAATTGCCTCGCCCGCCCGCCAGCGCGGCCACCGGCATCCATAGTCGCTCGTCATGAACATCGCCCCGAGAGGCGATGTCGACCAGACGTTCCGCTGAAGCATCCAGGGCCCGGGTAGGCAGGGCTCCGCCCTCCTTCAGGTCATTCAAGACGCGTGCGGCCTTATCCCAGGCCTGTCCCTCGGTCGGTGCAACGATGGGTCTGAAAGACATGTTGAAACCCGGAGCCGGCCGACCCATCGAGGCCACCCGTTGACGAAAGTCCTGCATGCGGGCTGCAGTCTCGGCCAGGGGCTCGCCATACATGGCGAACACATCGCATTGCGCAGCTCCCATCACCAGCGCGCCCTCAGACGAACCTCCGAAAAAGAGCGGCGGATAGGGACGCTGCAAGGGCCGAGCATCACTGCGAACATCCTTGAACCGGTAGAACCGCCCCTCATGGTCAAAGGGCTCCGTCGAGGTCCAGGTCTTTCGCATGACCTCCAGGTACTCGATGGCACGCTGGTAGCGCTCTTCCTTCGGGGTGAAGTCACCGTCGCGCTGCATGTCCTCGTCGGTCACCCCGGCAATGATGTGCAAGGCCATACGACCGCCCCAAAGTGCATCAAAGGTGGCGACGGTTCGCGCGGCCAGCGTCGGCATCAGTACGCCAGGACGATGCGCAATCAGAAATCCCAATCGACGCGTGTGAGCGGCCGCGTAAGAGGCCACCCCGAAGCCTTCGGCCGAACTCGAGTAATAGCCCACCAGCACCATATCGAAACCGGCATCCTCATGGGCCTGGGCAAACTGGGCAAGAAAACCAGGTGAAATCCCGCCTGCAATGACATGCAGGGTATTGCCGCGGGGAGGATCGACGCCGATCATTCCGATCACGCGAACGGGCATGCTGGTCTCCTGATGGTTTTATCCGTACGGTAGCACTGATGCTGACCATGAACCCCCGAGCGTACTTTTACAAGAGCCCCCTGCCCCTGAGGAATCGCCCAAGTTCGGAACGCACGCATTGAAGCAACCCGCACCTCCCCACGACTCGCGCGCAGCGCCCAGCCACGACGCGCGCGCAGCGCTCAGCCACGACGCGCGCGCAGCGCTCAGCGCCAACCGGAACTTCGTACAGTCCCTGGCCAAGGGGCTGGACATCCTGGCCGAGTTTTCAGACGGGCAGCTTCTGGGCAACCAGGAGCTGGTCGCGCGTACAGGACTGCCCAAGGCCACCGTCTCGCGTCTGACCTCCACCCTCGTGGCATTGGGCTACCTGCGGGTCGATCCCACCTCGCGCAAGATGCGGATGGGGGTGCGGGTCCTCAGCATTGGCGCGAGCTATCAGCGACACGTGGCGCTCCAACAGGTGGCCCGGCCCTGGCTGGCTCGGCTGAGCGAAGAACTGCAGATGACGGTCTCCCTGGCCACCCGGGACCAGCTGGAGATGGTGTTTCTTGAAGTGGTCAAACCTCCACCCAACAGCATCCGGCTGGTCACCAATACCGACATCGGTTCCCTGATGCCGATTGCGTGCACCTCGATTGGTCTGGCCTATGTGGTGGGAGCCAGCGTGCGCGAACGCTCCGAGATCGTTCAGGGGCTGAGCCGCCAGCATCCCAAGGAATGGCCCACCTGGAGGGCCAGTATCGAACGCGCCCACCAGGACTATGAGCGATACGGCTTCGTGATCTCCCAGCGGTCCTGGGGTCGGGAGGTCAATGCGGTCGGTGTACCGCTCTCACTGCGTGAGCATCAACTGGTGGCAGCCTTTCATTGCGCCGGGCCCGCGTCTTTGCATTCCCTGCCCAGCCTGCGCCGCAACATCGGGCCTCGCCTGCGCGACACCGTGAACGATATCGCTCAAGCCATGAAAGAACGCGCCAGGCCTTGAGGGTTGATCAGGCCGGGATGTAGCGCGGATCCCGGTGCTCGCCGTGAATGCGGTCGGCCTCGACCCAGGTCGCATGGGTTCCTGCAGAAATGCAGTGCGGCAGGATGATGCGGGCGAGCGGCCCCTTGGTGATGTCCTCGGCAGGCAGAACCCAGCACTCGGAGCGCTGCTCGGGCATGTTGTTGACCAGGGTGATCACATAGCCGTCATCTTCGGTGCGCGCACCGATGCGCCTGGCGACCTGCGGCTCGCTGCCATAGCAGCCCTGACCGAACTCCATGCTCTGGGTCTTGCGGGTGAGCAGGTCATAGCGCTTGATACCCCTGAACAGCCACTCGCCTCGCTGATACAGGACATTGAAGCTGTAGCGATAGGGCAGACCGACATAGTCATTGGAGACGATCGGAAACTCGGTGATCTCGTCGTCGATCTGCTCTTCGCGGGTCTCACCGGTCTTGAGGTTGAAGCGCCAGCGATACATCAGCGTGGGGTTGTTGTATTTGTCGAGATGGGCGCGGATCTTGTCGTAGGCGGCTTGCCGGCCTTCGGCCATCGACTGGCCCACATTGGGCTTGTGAGGGTCGGGCATGATGCAGCCGTCCATCACCACTTCGTCGCCGTCCTCATAGCAATTGGCCAGATGCAGGATGTGACATGGAGTGGCTTCGAACCAGCGCACCGAGGCCGAATTGCCATAGCGGGGCAGGATGCCGAAGCGCGCCGGCTTGTCCTTGTAGAACATCATCTTGCGCTCGCCCTTGGCCAGCAGCGCCTCATCGAAGTGAAACGGCAGGTCGTGCAGGATGGTGTAGTGCTTGGTGATGCCCAGATCATGCGGCCAGCGCGCACCCGGCAGGTCGATCGGCACGTAATGCACCAGTCGGTTGTCCCGGTCGATCACGCCGTAGTTCATGTAGGGCGGCTTTTCCGGATAGTTGAAGAACATCATCTCGCCGGTGGCGGGGTCGATCTTGTAGTGGGACGAGACCCCATCGGGCACATGACGCGCCCAGGCGGCATCGGGCCCGAGGGTCTCGAGCGTGATGGGGTCCAGCCGCCAGGGCTCGCTGCCCTGAGACATCGATGCGATCAGCTTGCCGGCGTGGATCTTCACATCGGTGCCTGCATTGTCCTTCATGGCACCGATGGCACCCCAGCCCCGTCGGCTGTACATCTGCGGCGCCAGAATGCCCGGCCAAAGCGAGCGGCCCGCCGCCTGTTCGGCCAGAAAGCCCGTGGTCTGCACAAAGCGGTTGCGATAGGTGGCCTTGCCGTCTTCGAAGTGCATGGCATGCAACATGCCGTCGCCATCGAAGGGGTGATACATGCCGATGGCCTCGTGGACCTGGTTGTGCGTGTTGCGCACATAAATGCCGTGAAGATCGCGCGGAATTTCGCCGATCACCTGCATGCTGTCGGAATCGGCCACCCACTCCTCCATGGTCGGGGTGAACGGCCCATGCAGGAAGGGATGGTCGTTGTCCGCTGCGATTGACGAGGCGTAGGTCTTCAGAAGTTGTTGCATGATCGAGTGCGCTCGTAGGATCAGGTTCGGCCTGAGGATTGAGTACTTTTGTAGCTGGCGTGTGAAGCAGCGGGCACAGGGTCAATCCAGCTTGATCCGTCCGCTTCGGACCAGCTCGCCATAGGTACGGGTGCCTTCCTGGATCTCTTTCACGAACTGCTCCGGACTGCTGGCAGTCACGATATGGCCCATGTCGGTCAGCCGCTTGTTGACCGCTGGATTTTGCAGCGTGCGCGTGAAGGCAGCGCTAATCCGTTCCACGATGGGTTTGGGCGTTCCTTTGGCCACCGCATAGCCCACCCAGCCATCAGACTGAAAGTCGATGCCCTGCTCTTTAAAGGTGGGCACCGACGGCAGCAAGGTCGTCCGCCTGGCTGAGCTGACTGCGAGCGCACGCACCTGACCGCTGTCGATGAAGGGCTTGCCTGCGTTGGAGACCAGCGCATATTGCAGTGCGCCTCCGGCAATGTCGGTGAGGATCTTGACCTCGCCCTGATAGGGCACATGCACGGTCTCGATTCCAAGCTTGGCCGCCATGGCCACGTTGTTGAAATGAAAGCTGGTCCCTACGCCCGGGGTGCCGTAGTTGAATTTGCCCGGGTTACGCCTGGCCAGATCAACGAACTCCTGCAGCGAGTTCACCCCTAGCTTGCTGTCGACGACCAAGGTCAGAAAAGTATCAATCGCTGCAGTAATCGGCTCGAGCTGCTCCAGGGGTTTGATCTTGAAGTTGGGATTGGTCAGCGGCAGGGTGATCATGGTGGCAGGCACCACCAGGCCAATGGTGTAGCCGTCGCGAGGCGCCTGCAACATCTGATCAAGACCCACCTGTCCACCCGCGCCTGCCTTGTTCTCGACCACGACTGGAACACCCAACTGCTTGCCGAGTTCGTCGCTCAAGGCTCTGCTCACAATATCGGTCAGGCCCCCCGGCGGATAGGGCACGATGAGTCGGATCGGCTTGCTGGGCCAGGCCTCGGTCTGGGCGAGCGCGGGCCAGGGTACAGACAGAGCCACGCTTCCGACCGCAGTAGCGAGCCACTGTCTGCGCGTAAATGAATTCGATGTCATGGGGTCTCCTTATGGGGCATCGGCTGCCGTGTTTGTTGCGCAGGCAGGCTTGCAAACTGACAGCAGACCATCGAACACAGCAAACCATCGATCGTCTGCACTGCCGATCAGCTTTTCAGATGTTGGCCAATGAAGGCCAGCAGATGCTGGTTGAACAGCTCGGGCTGCTCTGCAAAGGCGTAGTGCCCTGAATGAGGCATCTCCTGATACTGGGCATGCGGCACGAACCGGCGCTGGATGTCACGCATGCTCTCTGGCCGCCCGACCTTGTCATGATGCCCCGCCAGCAGCAGCGTGGGCACTCGGATCTGGCGCAGGGTCTCGGTGCCTTCGTAATGCACGATCGCGCGGATCGCCGTCACGAAGGTGTCTTTCGATGTTGACAAGGCTACCTCGCGAACCCGTTCGACCAGCGGCCCACTGGAACCGGGAGCGAACATGGAGGCCACGACCGGCGCAGCGGTTTCCTTGAAAGACGCGCCGCGAGCAATCGGATCGATTCGTTCAGCCAGGAAGGTGCGCTTCTGCTCTTCGGTTTGTTCCGAGAACGACGCAAGGGTGGCCGAGATCGCCAGGGCATGGACCTTGCCGGGCCGGGCGAGGCAGACTGCTGGCGCAATGATGCCGCCCATGCTGTGACCGAGCAGCATGTTGCGGGCCGTTCCCATGAGATCGATCAGACGCCCACAGGCTTCGGCCATCGACTCGATGCTCAGCCCCTCGGCGGGCAGGGGGCTCAGACCGTAGCCCGGGGCATCCCAGGCCACCACTCGCAAGCCCGCGCCGACCAGCGTGGCGATCTCGTGCTGGAAATAGTCCTTGCTGCCGTAGGCACCGTGCAGCAGAAACACCGTGGTGTCGCCGTCGCCAGCCACCTGGAAGTCGGGAATGCGCAGGGATGTGGGCATGTATGTCCTTTGGGGCCGTCTTGCGATGGCTCATTGTTCTGAACCCGAGCGGCCCCCACAACCTGCAACTGGACAAAGTTCCGCAATGCGGAACTACCGGGCGCGGCCCGTGGTCACTGCGATGATGAGACCCGCCATGACGACGAACAGTCCCAACGCCTCAATCGGTGCGGGGACATGACCCAGCACGGGCCAGGCCTGTGCCCCGGGTGTTGTGATTGGGCTGATCGAGGGCAGCCCCACAGATCGGATCCAACACGCACTGTTGCGAACAGACTGTTTTCTTATTTTTCACCGGCGCTGGTGGCCTGCCCCCCAGTGCTCTCGGCATCGGATCGGGATGTGGCACCAGTAATCGCCTGGGTCCATGACAACAGAATGATTGCACCCAAGGTGAGTGGGACAATCATCGCAACCCAGGCCATAGGAATATCCAGCATCTCGGCCTGACGACCCGCCGAGCGGGCGATAAATCCTCGCTGCGGATTCATTCCTGCGCCAAAGAGGCTGTACCAGACGACCGGCCCTAGAAATACGGTCGTAGCCACGGCTCGGCACACTGCTGCACAACGTCCGCGCCATCCAGCACGATCCGACCAGCCCTTTACAAGCGTGGGATCTTCCCGATGGTAAAACGCCACGACCGCACCCAACAAACCGGCCCAGACCATACCGTACCTTGCCAGTTCTTCGGTCCAGGCAGGTGGGGCATTGAGGCCGTAGCGCATCACAACCTGAATAAGCGTGCTTGTAATCATGACGACGATCGCGGCAACCGCCAGGGCGCCGATCGCCTGGATACCGCGATGAAAGAGCTGCCTGTTCGGCGATTCCGCGTCGTGCATGATGTCTTGATCAGTGTTCTGTGTGGATGATCAGAGTCCCGCTGCTTTGACCCAGGCTGCGACCTGCTCCGCCGTCATGATGTCTGATGAATACAGCACCTGAGAGCGCTTCTGAAACTCCGCTCTCGCTGCCTCCGAAAGCGAGATCACCTTGATGCCCGCTTTTTCAAGCATCTGAAGCTCTGTCGAGCGGGTTTTGATCCAATCGCGGTTGGCCTGTGTCGCATGAGCCGCTGCGTCGTCCACGATCTTGCGTTGGGCCGGGCTCAGTCCTGAATACCAGTCGGCGGATGCGAGAGCCAGGCGCGTCGAATGCGAAATTCGGGCATCGGTGAAATGCTTGATAAATCCTGTGTGTCCAAACATCAACGGCACGATTGGCGGATTCAGGTAACCGTCAGCAATGCCGGTTTGGAGTGCGTTCGGTACCTCTGCCCAGCTGATGATCGTGCCGGAGCTGCCCCACGCGCCAAACAGTTGGATCTGACGCTTATCGAGCGCCCTCATCCGCAAGCCCGACATATCTGCAACGGAGGTGACGGGTTTTTTGGTGTTAAAAATGCCAGCAGGCATTCCAAGGTGGACCACATCAAGGATTCGGACGCCTTTTTTTTGCAGCCGGGCATTCACATCTTGCAATAGGCCGCCCTGTAACAGCGCCCGATCGAGATGGGCGGCGTCCTTGAAAAGGTAGGGCAGGCTGACCCCGTAAATCGTACTGTCGATCCCTCCAGCGGACTTCACGTCCGACATGGACACCTGCAGAAGCCCCTGAGAGATCTGGTCAAGGCGTTCCGCCTCTTCGCCGAGGGCACCACGCTGATATTCCTTTGCACTGATGCCATTGGCATTGAGATATTTAGTAAACGCGTTCGCCCAAACATAAGTCCCAGACTTTTCGAGGTCAGGCGGAGTGTCTAGCGCGACCTTGACCTCGCGAGCATGGGCGCTAACTCCGACCATCGCCACACAGAGTGCGCCAATCCATTGAGGGAGTCTTTTAGCAAGCGTCATCGTTGATCCTTCGGCGAAAAGTGAAAGTTAGAGAAGACCGGCCATCCTCGGCAGCCAAAGCGAAATCTCGGGGAAGATCACCAGAGCTGCCAACACAAGGACCTCCGCAACCACGAACGGCAGAATGGCTCGTGAGAGCTCCCAATAGCCCACTCGAGTCACCGCGGACACGACCATCAGACATCCACCCATGGGTGGCGTGATCAGTCCCAGGCACAAGTTGAAGCAGATGACCATCCCGACATGCACGGGATCAAAACCGGCCGCGATCGCAGGGGGCACCAGCAAAGGAACGATCAGGGCGAGCGCAAGTGGGATGTCAAAGAACATTCCCACAGCGAGGAAGATAAGATTGAGCAGCAGCATGTAGCCCACCGGCCCCAGCCCCAGGCCCTGCACTGCGTCCGCAATTCGTTGGGGGAACTGCTCCAGTGCGGCCAAATGACCGAGTGCTGCCACAGCGACGAGGATGATAAAAATCGAGCCGGTCAGACGGGCTGTGGCCAGTGCTGCGTCACGCATTGCACTGCCTGTGAGGCCTCCGTAAAACCAGCCCGAAGCGATCGCAGCCACGACTGCCACGGCAGCCGCCTCGGTCGGTGTGGTGACGCCAAATACGATGCCCCCCAGGATAATGACGGGCAGTGATAGCGCTGGCAGCGCCCTGATGACCGTTGCCCAAAAAGGAGGGATCTCATGTCTCTCCATGCGCGGGTGGGCATCCCGCCGCGCAAAATAGGCATTGAGAACGAGTAAGGCTGTCGCCAGAAGAAGACCCGGCAGGACCCCGGCCATGAACAATGCAGGCACGGACGTTCCCATGATTGCGCCGTAAAAGATCAGAATGATCGAGGGCGGAATGATGGGTCCAATGACGGACGATGCTGCGGTGACCGCACCGGCATAGCGTGCCGAATAGCCTCTGGCCCGCATCTCGGGGACCAGCGTATTCGAGAGCGCTGCAGCATCTGCGACGGCAGAGCCAGAAATTCCGGCAAAAAAGACGCTGGTCAGGATATTCACATGCCCCAGGCCACCCCGCAGACGACCCATGAGCAGCATGGAGAACTCAATGAGCGCACGGGTCACCCCAGCACGGTTCATCAATTCGCCCGTAAGGATAAATAAGGGCATAGACATCAGGGCAAAGACGTCGAGCTTTGAGAAGACCTGTTGCGGAAGGATGGCGAGGTGATCCGCGTGATCGGTGAGCACGAAGGCAGTAACGCTTAGCGCTCCGACAACGTACGCAATGCCGGCGCCAGCCAGCATCAACACCACCGCGAGTCCAACGATGAGCAGGGCCGTCATGCTTGCACCTTGAGATCACTCCGGAATGGCCAGCGCTGGAGGTCGGCCTTCTTGTAGTTCAGCTGCCGAAGGTCGAGGGTCAGCGTACCCGGGGCATCCGCATAAAGCACCCGGCTGGCGATAGGAGCGAAACCAGCGTGAAAATGCTGCGATGACTTCACGACGATCACCTTCAGCGCATTGAGCTCGCATCCAAGGCCAGTAAACAGGTCGGGGTGAATCGCCTGCATCCGTAGTGACGTCAGGACGACATGAATGCCCTTCTCTATCTCCACCCAGGCCGCATCTCCGCAATTCAGCCGGATGCCCTGGGCCATACCACCCATGGTGTGTTGACGTACAAGACCACGTACCGTGACATGGGCGTCCACTGGGTCGCCCGACATATCACTGACTTTGCCGCCCATGCGAAGTTTGAGCCGAGCACCCAAACCGGCATTGAATGCCATCGCCACAGCGCCAGGGTCATAAACCGGACCTACGGCAGCCTTGTCGATGCCTCGCTCAATAAGACGCCGCAGCATGAAAGTGGAGTCGCAACCCGCCCCGCCGCCGGGGTTGTCGGCACCATCCGAGATGACGACCGGACCGTCCTTTGCAACAGCAAGGGCTTCGTCGAATGCGGCATCGATGCTCTGGTAGGGCGGGTTGAAGGCATCAAGCTGGGTCGTGATCGCGGACACGACTTCCCGCGCCGCCTCTTGTGCTCTGGTCTCAGCACCAGGCTGCATGACATCGAAGTAAACGAGTACCTTGGTTCCCATGGCGGGGACGTCACCCCAGGGAAATCCGTGAGCAATGGAGGCGGAAACCATGCCCGCCCGCGACTCGATCTCATGCAGCAGCCTCACCATCGAGGAGCCTGGTTCGCGTGTCGTGTGAATCAGGGTAATCGCACGAGAGTCAAGCAACACGGGCTTCGGCTTGATGATCTTCAAACGGGCTTGAACGCAGCGATCGACCAGATCCAAGGCGCGATCGATGGTGTCGGTGTGGGGATAGTGCTTCCAGCAGATCAGCAGATCAGCCGCAGACACCATCTCAGTGCTCATATGACAGTGGGGGTCAAGCGTGGCACCGATCACGACATCCGGCCCGACAAGAGCACGAACTCTCGTCAGGAGATCTCCCTCGCAGTCATCGTAGCCCTCCGCCGCCATTGCTCCGTGCAAGCCAAGCAAAACGATGTCCACCGGCATGACCTTCTGCAGATCGTTGAGGATCTGGTCGCGCAGAATCTCGTAAACATTGCGAGCAACGAGTCCGCTGGGCTGTGCTGCGGCCACGAGCCCCTGGAATACCTCGAGACCCAGGTCCGAGGCCCGCAATTTCGCCGCGTGGAGCGGCCCGGAAAACAGGCCAGGTTCGTCAGGATGCGTGCCCTCCGGGAAAAAAACGCCGTTCCTGAAAGAGTCCATCCCGGTCGGAATGGGCGAAAAGGTATTGGTCTCTGTGGCGAGGGTGGCGCTGAAAACACGCATCGGCGGATTTTTCGGAAAAGAGAGTGAAAGTGGGCGCTCAGGCGCCCCCTGCAGGGGCACTTCATCTAGATCGAAATCTCAGCCTTCGCCTGCCGAGATGACTGCAGGGGATCAATGTCTACTTCAGGCATTGATGTGTCCAATGAATTTTTTAGGGTACTTTAATGCGTTTTATGCAATCTAACCTCGGCCTCATTGACTCCGTTTCACGAGTAATCTCAATACGACTCCTCTGGTCGGGCTCCCCTGGTCGGAGTCCCCTGGTCGATCTGCCTCGACGTTGAATGATTCACGCCGCCATGCCGTTCAGCATCAAGCAACTTCAGCACCTCGTCCTGCTCGCAGAAGAGCGCCATTTCGCCCGGGCCGCAGATCGAGCCGCACTGTCGCAATCCGCCTTCAGCCGCAGCATCCAGATGCTGGAGAACGGGCTCGGCATGCGTCTGTTCGATCGCGATGCGAAGCAAGTCCGACCAACCCCAGTCGGAGACCGAGCGATCGAAAGAGCTCGAGCGCTACTCGCGAGTTCAGGCGACCTCGCCCGTGAACTCGAACTGCTTCAGTCGGGCCAACTCGGTGACATCAAAGTAGGCGCAGGAGCGCTCGCAGGGGCGACGATCCTCCCAGGGCCCCTCATTCGTATGCGTCGTGACTATCCTGGCGTAAGGGTGGATGTAGACGTGATCGAGTCCAACGCGCTTCTCGACAAGTTCCTTCGTGCCGGACTCGACTTTTTCGTTGGCGAATATGGCGAAGTGCCTCGACATGAAGACTTGCACTTCGAGACACTGGGGTTCATGCATCTCGGCTTCTTCTGCCGTGCCGGGCACCCCCTGCTCTCAAAACAGCACGTGAGCGCAGGTGACTTGGCGAAGTTCCGATTGGCCTCCGTGCATATCCCCGGACACATCATGCGAACCTTGGCGTCACGCTTGACGCACAATGACAGTGATCTCCCAGATCTGTCCTTGCAAAGCGGAAATCCCAACATCCTTAGGGACTATGTGTTGGGTACTGACTCGGTTCTGCTTGCAACCGAGCGCCCTTTCAGGCTTGAGATCAGTCAGGGGCTTCTCGTACCACTGACCGTTCACGGTTTTCCGTTGGATGAGTACGGTGCAGTGCTTTCAGCCCAAATGGGCCTCATCTATCTGCTCGGCCGCACACCGACCCCTGCCGGGCATACGCTGATGGACTTCATACGGGGGGAGTCCCGACTGCTGTTCACTCAGAGAACCGCACGCCGTCAAGTCAGGCGCTCAGGACGCCGGACGTTGAAAGTCCCCCATGAAGTATCCATTTCATCG
>JBMSOD010000069.1:0-13376 GCA_049422085.1 Burkholderiaceae bacterium | reverse complement strand
GCGCCCGCCGAAACGCCGCTCGCCGGTCTGGATCCGGATGGCGAACTTGCCCGAACCTTGTTCGAAGACCGCGAGACCCTGGATCCGCGCAGGGCCGAGGCCGATGCCGTGGACGCTGCCATGCGTCTGACTGCGGCGCATCCGGATCTGGCCGCGCTGGTGCTTGAATGCACCAATCTGCCGCCCTACCGGGGGGCCATCATGCGGGCGACCGGACTGCCGGTCTACGATTGCAACACTCTGGTGCGATGGCTCTGGCAGGGACTGGGCACCGTCTGACTCTTGATTGCGCTTCTCGATGACCTCCGAATCCTTCAACGATCCTTCAATTCGCGCCGGGCAGGCCCCCGCGCCTCAACGCTGGCAGTTCTGGATTGATCGCGGGGGTACCTTCACCGATGTGATTGGAAGGCAGCCCGACGGACGCCTGGTGACTGCGAAACTGCTGTCGGAAAATCCCGAGCAGTATGTCGATGCAGCCACCGAGGGGATCCGACGGCTGCTGGGTCTCGAGCCCGGTCGGGCTGTGCCCGAAGGCCTGATCGAAGTGGTCAAGATGGGCACGACCGTGGCCACCAACGCGCTGCTAGAGCGCAAGGGCGAGCCGCTGCTGCTGGTGGTGACCCGCGGCTTCGCGGACGCGCCCCGTATCGCGTACCAGAACCGGCCACGGCTGTTCGATCGCCAGATCGTGCTGCCCGAGTTGCTTCATCGGCGCGTGCTGGAGGTTGATGAGCGGGTCGGTGCCCAAGGGGAGATCCTGCTGCCTCTCGATCTGATCCAGGCGCGTCATGGACTCGAACAGGCGTTTGAAGAGGGTTTGCGTGCGGTGGCGATCAGTCTGATGCATGCCTATCGTCAACCCGCCCACGAGGTCGCTCTGGCGTCGCTTGCCCGCGAAATCGGTTTCACGCAGATCTCGATTTCGCATGAAGCCTCGCCTCTGATCCGTTATGTGGCGCGCACGGACACCACCACGGTTGATGCCTATCTGTCCCCGGTGTTGCGACGCTATGTGGATCGCGTGGCCAGGGGATTGCCGGGGGTGCGACTGCAGTTCATGCAATCCAACGGCGGGCTGACCGATGCGCGCAGTTTCCAGGGCAAGGACTCCATTCTGTCCGGTCCTGCCGGCGGAATCGTCGGTATGGCTCGGGTCAGTCAGGCTGCCGGCCTCGATCGCGTGATCGGTTTCGACATGGGGGGCACCTCCACCGATGTCTCGCATTTCGCCGGTGATTTCGAGCGCGAGTTCGAGACCCAGGTCGCCGGTGTGCGACTGCGGGCGCCCATGATGAGCATCCACACGGTGGCTGCAGGCGGAGGTTCCATTCTTCATTTCGATGGCGCCCGCATGAGGGTCGGACCAGATTCGGCCGGAGCCAATCCCGGTCCAGCCTGCTATCGGCGGGGAGGGCCGCTCACGGTCACGGACGCCAACCTGATGCTGGGCAAGGTTCAACCCGATCACTTTCCCCGGGTGTTCGGGCCCAAGGCCGATCAGGCTTTGGACCGCGAGGTGGTTGTCCGCGGTTTTGGCGATCTCGCCGAGCGCATCCGCGAGGCAACCGGCAAGGCCATGAGCCCGGAACAGGTCGCCCAGGGCTTCATCGATATCGCGAATGCCAACATGGCCAACGCCATCAAGCGCATCTCGGTGCAGCGAGGCTATGACGTCACGCGGTATGCCCTCACGGTATTCGGTGGGGCAGGCGGTCAGCATGCCTGCGCGGTGGCCGATGCACTGGCCATGTCGGTGGTTCTCGCCCATCCGCTTGCGGGCGTGCTTTCGGCCTATGGCATGGGGCTTGCCGAATCGGCTGCGCTGCGCGAGGCCACGATCGAGCGACGTCTGGATGAGGACGCACTGCTGCAGGCGTCTCAGCGTCTGGACAGTCTTGAGCGTGATGCGCGCAGCGAGCTCATCGAGCAAGGCGAGACCGATTCGAAGCTTGAGGGCCTGCGTCGTCTGCACCTGAAGTACCAGGGGACCGATACCGCCCTGCCAGTCACTGAAGGCTCGATCTCCGGCATGCTCGAGCAATTCGAGGCCGCGTACCGGCAGCGTTTTGCCTTTTTGCTGACAGGCCGACCGATCATGATCGAGGCGGTGAGCATTGAGGTACGCACGACGCGGACACGCAGCGGCTCTGAATCGGGCTCCGGATCCGCCGGGCTTGAGGCGCAACTCGAGACGGCGCACGCGTCATCTGACCAGGCATCGCATGACGCAACGCGGTCTGACCAGGTCAGGGAGGCCCATAGCGCGGTCCGGGTCCGGATGTTCAGCGAGGGGCACTGGGTCGATGCGCCCTTGTTCGCCCGGGAGCAGCTTGTCAGCGGAGAGTGCATTACCGGCCCGGCCATTGTCTCGGAGGCCACCGCGACCACCATCATCGAGGCCGGATGGCAGGCAAGTTGCACCGCCAGAGGTGACCTGCTGCTGCGAAGGATCGTGCCCCGACCTCAGCGTCAGGCGCTTGGGACCGAAGCCGATCCGGTGATGCTCGAAATCTTCAACAATCTGTTCATGTCCATCGCCGAGCAGATGGGCTATCGCCTGCAGAACACCGCTCACTCGGTGAATATCAAGGAGCGGCTTGACTTCTCCTGCGCGGTGTTCGATGAGCAGGGGGCCCTGATCGCCAACGCGCCGCACATGCCAGTCCATCTGGGGTCGATGGGTGCAAGCGTTCAGGCAGTCATTGCCGATAACGTCGGCGCGATCGCCCCCGGGGATGTCTTCGTGCTCAATGATCCCTATCGGGGCGGCACACATCTGCCCGATGTCACCGTGGTGACACCGGTGTTCGACGAGGCGGGGACGCAGGTGCTGTTCTGGGTCGGATCAAGGGGGCATCATGCGGATATCGGTGGCCTCACCCCAGGCTCCATGCCACCCGACAGCCATCATGTTGACGATGAAGGGGTGCTGCTCACCAACCTGCGTCTGGTCAGCGCGGGCCGCTTCCAGGAAGCGGCGCTGCGCGGTCTGCTGACCGGTGCGCGTCATCCGGCCCGCAATCCTGATCAGAATGTCGCCGATCTTCAGGCCCAGATCGCTGCCAATGAAAAGGGCCGCGAAGAATTGCTTCGCATGGTGGGGCAATTCGGACTGCCGGTCGTGCAGGCTTACATGCGTCATGTGCAGGCCAATGCCGAGGCCTCGGTACGGCGGGTGATCGGTGCACTGCGCAACGGGTCCTATGCACTGACCCTGGACAACGGCGCCGTCATTCGCGTTGCGATCACCGTCGATGCCCTGAAGCGATCGGCCTGCATCGATTTCACCGGGACATCGCCCCAGCAGGAGAACAATTTCAATGCCCCGCTGGCCGTGACCACGGCTGCCACGCTCTATGTCTTTCGGACTCTGGTTGATGACGACATTCCGATGAATGCCGGCTGCCTTGCTCCCTTGGAGATCATCGTGCCGCAGGGCTGCATGCTCAATCCGCGCTATCCGGGCGCCGTGGTTGCGGGCAATGTCGAAACCTCCATGTGCATCACCAATGCGCTTTACGGGGCCTTGGGCCTGATGGCAAGTGGCCCCTCGACCATGAGCAATCTGACCTTCGGCAATGCCCGGTATCAGTACTACGAGACCATCTCGGGAGGATCCGGGGCGGGCGGCCGCTTCGATGAATCTGGCCAATGGACGGGCGGTTTCGCGGGAACCTCGGTGGTGCAGACGCACATGACCAACTCGAGGCTCACCGATCCCGAGGTTCTGGAGTTGCGCTTTCCGGTCAGACTCGAGCGCTATACCGTGCGACATGGCTCGGGTGGCGCCGGGCGTTGGCCGGGGGGCGAGGGGGGGGTGAGGGTCTTGCGTTTTCTCGAACCCATGACCGTGTCCATGCTGGGTAACAACCGGATCACAGCCCCTTTCGGGGCGGCGGGTGGGCTGCCTGGGGCGAGGGCCAACAACTACGTGCTCAGGACAGACGGGCGGATCGAAGCCATGGGTCACATCGGCCGTGCCGAACTCGATGCGGGGGACTGTTTCGTGGTTGAGACGCCTGGCGGCGGGGGCTTTGGCACTCCGGGGCCATAAGCCTGCTCGCCCCCGGTCCGTCTACGGATTCGGCATGGGGCAGGGGCTTGAACGGGAGTGGCGCCGGTATAATCGAGGGCTCCCTCCCGATCAGTTGGTCTTCGCGATCTGTCGATCTTCCCGATCCGCCGATTTTCCAGATCAGTTTCCAGATCAGTATTTCCCAGCGGTGTTCTGCGCATGCCCGAAGCTCTCCTGTTGCGCGGTGGCGCAGCCCTTACCGAATTCCGTCGCCAGCGCCTGCTGAGTGAACTGCAGGCCATCGATGCTTCGGTTGTCGATCTGACCGCCTGGCATGTGCATGTCGTAATCTCCGAGTCTGCCTTGTCTGCAGACGACCAGGCCCGGGTTGGCGCACTGCTTGACGATGGACTGCCTACGGTGCCGGTCGATGAACAGGCGATGGTGGTGTGGGTACTGCCTCGGCTGGGTACGGTCAGCCCCTGGTCGAGCAAGGCCACCGATATCGCACGGGTTTGCGGACTCAGCGCGGTGTCGCGCATCGAGCGCGGTACGGCCTACGCGCTTCGTTTCCGACAGGGCCTTGGAAGCCGGCTCGCAGGATGGCGCGGGCTGGGTTCATCCCAGACGACCGAGAGCCTGCACAACACGCCTTTGCCCGAGGCGCTTCAGACCCTGACCGCACTGCTGCATGACCGGATGACCGAGTCGGTGCTGATGCCGCGTGAGGGATCTTCCGAGCTGGCGGCTCTGTTTGCGGCCTTGCCGGGCAAGCCGCTTCAAACGGTTCCGGTCCTGCGCGAGGGCCGTCAGGCACTTGAACAAGCCAACCGGGACATGGGGCTTGCGCTGTCCGAAGACGAGATCGATTACCTGCTCGAGGCCTTCGGTCACCTGCAACGTGACCCGACCGATGTCGAGCTCATGATGTTCGCCCAGGCGAACTCAGAACACTGCCGGCACAAGATTTTCAATGCCAGCTGGACTCTGGATGGTCAGCCACAGACGTCCTCGCTGTTCGGAATGATCCGTCAGACCCATGCAGCCCATCCGCAGGGCACGGTGGTGGCCTATGCCGACAATGCGGCCGTGCTCGAGGGCGGCATGGCCCGGCGCTATTTCGCCCCAGGCAGTCCCGGGGGGGTCTATCGCAGCGAAGCTGTGCTTCAGCACGCTCTGCTCAAGGTCGAAACTCACAACCATCCCACCGCCATTTCGCCTTTTCCAGGTGCAGCCACCGGGTCCGGGGGCGAGATCCGCGATGAAGGCGCAACGGGCCGGGGCGCCAGGCCTCGCTACGGTCTCACCGGTTTTTCGGTGTCCGACCTGTGCATCCCGGGTTTCGAGCAGCCCTGGGAGAACACCCAGACGGTCACGGCGCCGGTCGATGGCCGGTCCGACGAGCGCCGGGTGCTGGGGGGCCCGGAACGGATTGCATCGCCACTGTCGATCATGATTGAAGGCCCGATCGGCGGTGCGGCCTTCAATAACGAATTCGGACGCCCCAATCTGCTCGGCTACTTCCGCACTTACCAGCAAACCCTGGAAGGACTGACCCGCGGCTATCACAAGCCCATCATGATTGCTGGTGGCGTGGGCGACCTGAATGCCGACCATGTCGGCAAGCATGAGCTGCCAGAAGGCAGCCTTCTGATCCAGCTGGGCGGCCCCGGCATGCGCATCGGTCTGGGCGGAGGCGCCGCCTCGAGCATGGGATCAGGCAGCAATACCGAGCAGCTTGATTTCGATTCGGTACAGCGAGGCAACGCCGAGATCCAGCGACGTGCGCAGGAGGTCATCAACGGATGCCGGGCGCTGGGCGAGGCCAATCCCATTCTGTCGATTCATGATGTGGGCGCGGGCGGTCTGTCCAATGCCTTTCCCGAAATCGTTGATGGATCGAACCGGGGGGCGCGATTCAATCTGGCGAGCATTCCGCTGCAGGCCAGCGGGCTGTCTCCGGCCGAAATCTGGTGCAACGAATCGCAAGAGCGCTATGTGCTGGCGATCGCGCCAGAGAGTCTGCCGGTGTTCGACGCACTGTGCCGTCGCGAGCGCAGCCCCTACGCCGTGGTGGGGACCGTGACCGAGGCACGCCAGCTGGTTCTGAGCGATCCGCAGTCGTCACCCGAGCCGGTGGATATGCCCATGGAGGTGCTCCTCGGCAAGGCGCCCCGCATGCATCGTGTCGGTGAGCGGCGTGCGCGCACGCATCCGCCGGTCGAGGCGGCTGGCTTTGAACTCGCCGAGATTGCCAAACGGGTGCTGAGCCTGCCCACCGTGGGCAGCAAGTCCTTTCTGATCACCATCGGCGACCGAACCGTGGGCGGTTTGAGCAGTCGGGATCAGATGGTTGGTCCCTGGCAGGTCCCGGTGGCCGATCATGCGATGGGACTGACCGATCATGAAGGGCTGTCCGGCGACGCCCTTTCCATGGGCGAACGCACGCCCCTGGCGGTGATCAATGCCGCTGCCTCTGCCCGCATGGCCATTGCCGAGGTCGTCACCAACCTGATGGGCGCGCCCATTGCTTCGATCGACCGGATCAAGCTGTCGGCCAACTGGATGGCCGCCTGCGGCGCGGCCGATGAAGATGCCGACCTGTTCGATGCGGTCGAGGCTGCAAGCCGTCTGGCCATTGCACTGGGCCTGGCGATTCCGGTCGGCAAGGATTCCCTGTCGATGCGCACCCGCTGGACCGATCGCGAGGGCAAGGCGCAGGAAGTGGCTTCACCGGTGTCCTTGATCGCGACGGGCTGGGCCCCGGTGTCCGATGTCACCCGAGGACTCACACCACAGCTTCAGACCGATGCCGGCCCGACCGTGCTGATCCTGCTCGATCTGGGCGGAGGGCGTCAGCGGATGGGGGCATCTGCCTTTGCGCAGGTCACCCAGCAATTGGGCGATGACGTGCCCGACATCGATGAGCCCGCTCTCCTGGCGGCCGCGTTCGAAACGGTCCGTCGGCTGGCCGATGAACACCGCCTGCTCGCATTGCATGACCGTTCTGACGGCGGGCTGTTCACCACCGTCTGCGAAATGGCATTTGCAGGGCATTGCGGGGTGACGCTCAACCTGGACATGCTCACCATCGACCCGCACTCGGCAGACTGGGGCGACTTCAAGATCCGACCCGAACAGGTGGCGGTGCAGCGCAATGAGCTCACCCTCAAGGCGCTCTTCAATGAAGAGGCCGGTGTGGTGCTCCAGGTGCGTCAGGCCGACCGCGATGCCGTCATGGCCGTGTTGCGCCAATCAGGACTCGCCCGTCACGCCCATGTCATCGGCCGGGTCAATGAGCGCGACGCGATCGAAATCTGGCGAGATGCAAAAAAAGTCTGGGGCACGACGCGCGAGGAACTTCAATCGCTCTGGAGCGAAACCTCCTACCGGATTGCCGCACTTCGCGATGACCCGCAGTGCGCTCGCGAGGAATTCGACTCGCATGGCCGAGGGGCTCAGGCACCCCTGCAGGTGTCCCTGAGCTTCGATCCCTCGGTCGACATCGCCGCGCCGATGATTGCCCGGGGAGCGCGTCCGAGGGTGGCCGTCCTGCGAGAGCAGGGCGTGAACAGTCATGTCGAGATGGCAGCAGCGTTCGATCGGGCCGGGTTCGAGCCCCATGACGTCCATATGACCGATCTGATCAGTGGTCAGGTCACGCTCGATCCTTACGCCGTGATGGTGGCCTGCGGCGGCTTTTCCTATGGCGATGTGCTGGGGGGCGGCTCAGGCTGGGCGCGCACCATCCTGTTCAATGCCCGCCTCGCAGAGCAGTTCTCGCGATTTTTCGAGCGACCCGACACCCTCACCCTGGGGGTGTGCAATGGCTGTCAGATGCTCTCGCAACTCAAGGCCATCATCCCCGGAGCCAAGGCCTGGCCGCGTTTTCGGACCAACCGCTCTGCCCAGTTCGAAGCCCGTTTCGGCAGGGTCGAGGTGCTGTCCTCGCCATCGATCTTCCTGTCGGACATGGCCGGAAGCCGTCTGCCGATCGCGATCGCCCATGGCGAGGGCAGGGCGGTCTTCGAGCAGTCGACCGATGCCGCCCAGGCGCTTGGGGTATTGCGCTTCGTGAGCGGAGACGGGCTGGAGGCCGCAACCTATCCTGCCAATCCCAATGGCTCGCCGGCTGGCATGACGGGCTATTGCAGCGAGGACGGGCGCGCGACCATTCTCATGCCTCATCCGGAGCGGGTCTTTCGTATGGCGCAGTGGTCCTGGCGGCCCTCGGCCACCCTGGAAGGCCATGCGCTTGAGGCACAGGGCCTGTCGCCCTGGATGCGTCTGTGGCGTAACGCCCGTCGCCAGTTGGGCTGAGCCTGACAGTCAGGCTTGCCGACCCCAGGGGGTGCTTCAGACCAACGGCGCATCCACGTGCACCGATCTCGGGCCTGGTCCGTTAAGACGGGTATCGGGGCTGACCCCGGGCGCCTTGGTTCAGGTGCCCGGCAGGCGGCCCCGGCCCAGCCTCACCCCGGAGCGTCACGCTCCTCAGCCCTCAAGGATGTCTGCCATGACCGCCTCTCTGGTTTTCCCCAGTGCTGATTTGTCCGAGTTGCCGCGTCGTCATCGCGGCTTGAGCTCGCGGGCGGCTTGCGCGCTCGCCGTCGCGGGTCTGATGGTCAGCCTGCCGGCCGCCGCTGGCGGCGATGTCGTGGTCGGGACCCTCTTTGGAGCGGGCGCGGGAGCCCTGGTCGGGCAGGCCTTTGGAGGGCAGCAGGGTGCGGTGGTCGGGGGTGTGATCGGCGCGGTCGCTGGCAACGCGCTGGCCTCTTCGGATCGGCATCAACATGGCTACCAGTCACGCCATGGGGTTGCAGTGCAGTACCCCTACGCACCTGGCTATCCCGCCGCCGGCTATCCGGTGTACCCGGCTCATTCAGGCTGGTCTGCGCAGACCTACCCAGTCGGGCCCGGCGCGGCGTATGTCACGGTCGCGCCGGCATACCCTCCTGCGCCACCGGTCTATGTCGCACCCCGGCCGATCTACTATCCGCCTGCGACGCTTGTTTACCCGCAGGCCGAGCCCCGTCATTGGGGTCATCACCGCTCCTGGCGCCATCACGGCCATCATCACTGGAACTGAAGGGCGCACCACTGGCACCAAGGCGCGCACCGCGGGTCTTCAGATTGCATTGCTGGCACCGGAACGCCACTGCTGGCACACAGGCTCCAGGATGCCTGCTCAGGCTGAAGGAATGAAGTCCGGGTCGTCCTGATGCTTGCGCTCGAATTTCAGGAAGTCGTAGTAGCCGCACTTGGGCCCATCCGGGTACTCCCTGCATACGCTGGGCCGCGCTTCATAAATGGTGCAGCGTCGGGCATCGGTATCAAAAAAACGGCAGATCGAGCCGTAAACCGTGTCCTTCTGATGCTTCAGGATGCGTTCGGTCTTGTCGTACATGCGGGTGAACTTGCGTGCTGCTTCTTCTGGCGTGAGGTCGAAATGCTTGGCCAGTCGTTTCAGGTCCCTGTCTTTCACCTCAATCCTGGGATAACTGCAGCAATAGCCCGGGCATCTGGAGCAATCGTATCGAGGGGAAGGTTTGGCACTGGGCTGGGTCATGGGATGCGCTGGGCGAGAGGGGTGGAGGTCATGAGGGCACCAGGCCGGTCACCCACAGGATGATCGAGACGCTGGCAGCGGCAAAAAGGGTTCCAAGGGCCAAGGCGGCCCCAATGGGTCGTACATTCACACCATAGCGTTGTGACAGGATGAACACATTGCTGGCCGTGGGCAGGCCTGCGCCCATGATGCCCACTGCAGCCAGCCTCCAGTCCACCTGAAACATCCACATCAGTGCTGCGACCAGCAGCGGATGGACGAGAAGTTTGAGGGCCACCAGGCCACTGGTCGGTCCATCGATCTCGATCTTTCGCTCACCAAGCGAGGCGCCGATCGCGAACAGGGCGCAGGGGCCTGCGGCCTGGGCCAGCAGCCCGATGAAGGACTCGGCTGTTGCCGGGACCGGAACCCAGCCGGCCGACACCACCACGCCGGCGATCAATCCGAGAATCATGGGTGTTCGCAGCAGGCCCAGTAGCGAGGCGCGGACCCGGGTACCCACACCATCCCCTGCATTGGCCTGATCGGAGTGGTTCGCCTGACGGCCCCATTCGAACAGAAGGATGGTGATCACAATCACCATCAGGATGTCGACCAGCAAGGCCATGACCATGGCCGGCATCAAGGTGGGGTCACCCAGCTGGGCGGTGAGGGGCAGACCCATGTAGCCGACATTGCCGTGGGTGGCAGCAAATGCCACACCGGTGCGTTGTTGAGGATTGGGTGCAGCCGCCTTCGGGGCGAGCCAGCGTGCACCAAACAGCATGATGAGAGCGGCGAGGGCGAAGGCTGCCAGAAAGCGCAGATCGGCCAGCTGGCCAGGCGATTGCGTACTGGCGGCTCGATACATCATGGCCGGCAGGGCAAACATGAAGACGAAGGCGTTGATGCCGCTGGCGGCCTCCGGGCTCAGGATCCTGCGTCTGGCAGCAATCCAGCCGCACAGCACAAGTGCGAAGACAGGCAGGGTGACATGAAGAACACCAGACATCGGTCAGGCGGGCTCAGGTGAAGACATGGGAGGCAGACAAGCGCGCGAGGCTACGCAAGCCCGAGTGCCTGCGTCAAATCGGGCAGGCCGGATCTCAGCGCACGTCGCAAAAATCGCGCAGGATCAATCGCCGCCGAAAGCCCCGAATCAAGCAGCGAGGGCTGTGCCAGGACCTGTGCCGCCAGATGTTCGGCTGCGGGCAGACACCACAAAAGGCCACGTCCGCCCAGGGCCGAGAGCATCCAGAGACCGTTTTGGCGAGGAATCGGCAATCGGTCATTGCGCCGCAATTCTGTCCAGCGTGCCTGAAGAACACCCAGATCGGGAAGGGCACCGGCCAATGGCAAATGGTCACGGACAGATGCCCTGACGCCCTCCTGGAGCGCTTGCCTGTCTTCGATGCTTTCGCATCCCTCGCGCCCGAGCGGACGACCCTCGCGCCCTCGCAGGCCATCCTCGCGCCCGCGCGGACCATAGAGCACCTGGCCATCGGGCAGGGGGATCTGGTGCCCTTCGCCCTGGACCCCGATCACCATCGAATCAGGGACAGCTGGCCGCCGACTCAGGGAACAATGCCCCTCCCGGAGCTGCCATCCGGCGGCATGAAGCCACGGCCCGCTCCCGATCGTTGACGGCAGAGCAAGGTCGGCACTGCGATAGCCCATGCAGATGACGGCATCCCCTGCCCGTGCAAGCTCGACGCCTCGCTCATTCCGGGCGAGCCAGGCATCCTCCTGCCATTTCAAGGATGCGATCCGTGCAGGGATCGACTGCAGGCGGCCCTGTTGTGCCGCTTCGTGTTGCCATCGATTCAGCAGGGCCAGGGGATCGACCGCACTGGGTTGCGTCCAGAGCAGGCCTTCCTGGTGAAGCTCAAGCGGCCCTCCAGGCCAGGCCTGCGCAAGCGCCCGAGCACGCGTGGCATCCATGCGCTGCAGTCGAGGCAGAGCCCACCAGCCCGGATTCAGCCCATCGCCACTGATGGCATCCTGGGCCAGCAACGACAGTCCGAGGCGCGAAAGCCGGCTCGCGGGCGAGGCGTCGGGCGCATGAGCGGGATGCACGGCCAGTGCTGTCTGACGACTGCCCGCACGCACATCCGCGTCATCGATCAGGATGACCGAGCACCCGCGCCGAGTGAGCGCACGCGCGAGCGCACACCCCGCCAGGCCGGCACCGATGACGATCACGGATCGTGGGATCATTCAGCCATGATGCCTGTTTTGCCAGGCGCTCGTTCTCACGTCATCGACCCTCGCCAGGTGTTGCCATGTCTGCTCAATCGACCGCCCCATCCGCTCAAACCCTCAGCGTCCATGCATCCGCCCCGAACCAACCGCAGAGCGCGGCATCGCGCCAGTCGCTCCTGAACGAGGTGGCTGGCTGGTTTGATGCTGGCGGGTTCTTCAAGGTGCTTGCTCCGCGGATCGCCTGTCCTTCGGAGAGTCAGGATCCGCGCGGTGCGCCGCACCTTCAGAGCTATCTGGCCGAGCAGATTGAGCCTGCTCTGAAGGCCATGGGCTTTACGGTGCAGATCCTGAGCAACCCTGCGGGCAAGGGCGGCCCCTTGCTGCTGGCCGAGCGGATCGAGAGCGCCGATCAGCCTACGGTTCTGGGCTACGGGCATGGCGATGTGATCCGAGGACAGGAGACCAGCTGGACTCGCGGTGAAGGACCCTGGACCCTCTCGGCCGATGGTGAGCGCTGGTACGGACGGGGTACAGCCGACAACAAGGGCCAGCACAGCATCAATCTATGTGCACTGGAGCAGGTGCTGCGCGCTCGGGCTCGCGAGCAGGGTCTGGCCGATGAGGACTGGCCCCGCGCCCGACTGGGTTTCAATGCCAAGTGGCTGATCGAAACCGGCGAAGAGGCCGGCTCACCGGGTCTGCATCAGGCCTGCCGCACCTGGCGGGATCAACTTCAAGCCGATGTCCTGATCGCCTCGGACGGTCCTCGCCTGCAGCCCGGACGCCCGACGCTCTTCATGGGATCGCGGGGTGCGATGAACTTTGATCTGGTGGTCGACCTGCGCGAGGGCGGTCATCACTCGGGCAACTGGGGCGGTTTGCTTGCGAATCCTGGGTTGATCCTGGCGCATGCCATTGCCTGCATTGCGGATGAGCGCGGCAGCATCCACGTGCCCGAATGGCGTCCAAACTCGCTCACACCCGCAGTGCGGGCTGCTCTGCAGGGGCTGGAGGTGGATGGCGGTGAAGGCGGTCCGAGCATCGATGCCGACTGGGGCGAGCCGGGACTGACGCCAGCCGAACGGGTGTTTGCCTGGTGCAGCTTTGAGGTGCTTGCTTTCGAGACCGGCAATCCGGCCCAGCCGGTCAATGCCATTCCCCCGCGCGCCAAGGCCCATTGCCAGTTGAGGCATGTGGTGGGCATCGATGCCTCGGACATCCTGCCCGCGCTGCGACGCCACCTTGATGCGCACGGCTTCACTCAGGTGCGGGTCGACAAGTTCCCCAAAGGCGAATTTCCGGCAACACGACTGGACCCCGATCATCCCTGGGTTCGCTGGACCGCCGAGTCCATTGAGCGAAGCACGGGGCAAGCCCCGGCGATTCTTCCCAATCTGGGAGGGTCGCTGCCCAACGATGCCTTCAGCGTGGACCTGGGTCTGCCCACGGTCTGGATTCCGCACTCCTATCCGTCCTGCTCGCAGCATGCGCCCAATGAGCATCTGCTGGCACCGGTGGCACGCGAGGCGCTCATGATGATGGCCGGGGTGTATTGGGATCTTGGAGAGCCGGCGGCGCAGGCTCTTCCCCGCTCGCAGGCTCGCTGAC
>JBMSOD010000068.1:0-13555 GCA_049422085.1 Burkholderiaceae bacterium | reverse complement strand
GCGACGCACACCAGAAACACCAGCATCAGCTTGCGAAAGAGTGCTTCGCTCACATGCTGGCGCATGCGGGTGCCTGCGAGCATGCCCAAGGACATGGGCGCCAGGGCCAGCGTGGAGGCGGCGATCTCCGCCCATCCGAGCACGCCGCTCAGGGCCATCACGATGTAGAGCGGCAACGCGCCCGCCAGATAGATCAGGCTGATCGAGCCCACAAAGACTTCGCGCGGCAGCCGCAGGGCGACCAGATAGCTAATCAGGAAGGGGCCCATCAGCGAGGAGATGCCGCCAAGGATGCCGGTGAGGGCGCCGACAAAGGCCCCCCAGCGTCGTTCGACCTGTGGTGCCACATGAAGCTCGGGTTGCCAGGCGATCATCGCCGTGGCGATCAGCACGGCCCCGCCCACCAGCATGTTGAGCGTGCGCACCGGCAGGTCCAGGGTCAGCCGAGCCGTGATGGCGGTCAGGATCACCATCGGCACGAGCAACGAGGCAAAACGGCGCATGGCCGTTCGGGTATGCCCGCCCACAGCCGACTGCCAGAGGTTGGACAGCACGATGGGCATGACCATCAGGGCAATCGCCTTGGGGCTCGGAATGACCAGAGCCAGCAGGGGTACGGTGATCAGCGGAAGGCCCACGCCCAGCAGGCCCTTGACCAGGCCGCCGGTGACAAAAGCCCCGGCCACGGCGAGCAGCAGCAGGGCCGTCGGCGTCTGACCGAGCATGCCGGTCAGCAGGTCCTGAAGATCGTTCATGGTTCAGGGCAGGCGATCACCCGCGCCCTGCCCGGGCCAGAACGGCATGCAGCATCACGTTGGCTCCCGCATGCAGGTGGGCGGGATCGGCATTCTCGATTTCGTTGTGGCTGATCCCGCGTTCGCAGGGCACGAAGATCATCGCGGTCGGGCAGCGCCTGGCCACATAGACCGCATCATGGCCCGCACCACTGGCCAGCGTCATGAAGCTGTGGCCCTGGGCGATGGCCTGGTCCTGGATGAAGGCACGCAGCTGTTCATCGAAGGCGCAGGGCGGGAAATGTGCGGTTTGCGTGAGGCTGATCCGCACACCGTGCCGCTCGGCGATGGCCTGCGCACGGGCCTGGGCGGCCGCAGTCATGGCGTCGAGCGTGCTTGCGCGGGCATTGCGCAGGTCGATGCTCATCTCGACCCGGCCCGGAATCACATTGCGCGAATTGGGCGACACGATCATGCGGCCCACGGTGCCGCGGGCATAGTCGGGATGCGAATTCGCGATCTCGCGAACCGCAACCGTCAGCTCGGCGGCAGCCAGCAGGGCATCATGCCGCAGCTCGATCGGCGTGGGTCCGGCATGGGCATCCTGACCCTCGATCACCACGTCGAACCAGCGCTGGCCGAGCGCGCCTTCGACCACGCCGATCACCTTGCCCGCATTCTCCAGGACCGGGCCCTGCTCGATATGGGCCTCGAAGTAGGCATCGAATTCGGGGGCTGCATCCTGGCCCGCGGCGCCGATGGCCTGCAGCGCCTGTTGCACCGTGATGCCCTGGGCATCTTTCTGACCCAGACAATGGTCCAGTCCGAAGGCGCCGGCATAGACCCCCGAGCCCATCATGACCGGCTGAAACCGCGTGCCTTCTTCGTTGGTCCAGATCGCGACGGCGACCGGATGCCGGGTGACGATGCCGGCATCGTTGAGGGTACGGATCACCTCGAGTCCGGCGAGCACACCATAGTTGCCGTCGAATCGCCCACCGGTGGGCTGGGTGTCGATATGGCTGCCCATGGCCACAGGCCGGGCGTGCGGATCGCTCCCCGGGCGGATGGCGAAGATATTGCCAACGGCATCGACCTTCAGGCCGCAACCGGCCTCCCGGAGCCATCCGGTGACCAGGGCACGGCCCTGCGCATCGAGATCGGTGAGGGCAAGGCGGCACACGCCACCGGCGGGCGTGGCTCCGATGCGAGCCAGGGTCATCAAGGCATCCCACAGCCGATCCGACGAAGTGGAGAGCGGCTCTGAAGAGGATGTGGATGTCTGGGCGGTCATCGGGTTCGACATGGGGGTCGTCAGCGTCGTCGTCATACAGGGCGTAGTCTTGTTGCACGCAATGACCGTCATTCTGACGCAGGAGGCCTTTCTTCATGTTCAGTCTTGCATGCCGGACCCGTCGCGGGCTGCTGGTCCTGGCTCTGTCTGCACTTGCAGCCTGCACCGTCTCGCCTGTGGGCCGGTCGGACCAAGGGCTTGCAGGGGCCGAGCCCTTGAGGGTCCGGGTGATCGCCTTCAATGACTTTCATGGCCAGCTTGAGCCGGACGGGATGAGTCTGCGACTTGCAGCCCCTGTCACTTCGTCAACGCCGACCGGCCAGGGGCCTCTTGTGATCCCCGCGGGGGGCGCGGCCTGGCTCGCAGGCATGGTCGATCGACTGCGTGCCGAGGTGCGCCACAGCATCACGGTGTCCGGGGGTGATCTGGTGGGCGCCTCCCCGCTGGTTTCCGCGCTGCGCGACGACCTCCCGACCATTGAGGTGATGAATGCCCTGGGTCTGGATCTGGGGGTGCTCGGCAATCATGAATTCGATCGCGGGATCGACCATCTGAGACGGCTGCAGGCCGCCGCGCGCTTTCCGATGATCGCGGCCAATGTGGTCGATGAGCGGGGCGCGCCGGTCTTTCAGCCTTCGGTGGTTCGAGAGTTCGAGGGTGTTCGGGTCGCTTTTGTCGGCGCGGTGCTGCGTGGCACGCCCAGGATTGTGCGGCCTTCGGGTGTGGCCGGGCTGCGTTTTCTGGATGAGGCTGACAGCATCTCGACGGAGGTGGGTCGACTGCGAGCCATGGGCATCGAGGCGATCGTGGCGGTGATCCATGAGGGGGGCCGCATCCAGGGTGACTGGAACGATCCGTCCTGCCCCGATGCGCAGGGCCCGATTTTCAGGATCGCGCACAGACTGCCGCCCCAGGTGGATCTGGTGCTTTCTGGTCATACCCACCAGGGGTATCACTGCGTGATTCAGACCGGAGCTCATCAAGGGATGCGGATCGTTCAGGCGGTGGCCAATGGTCGCGCGGTGTCGGTGATCGATCTGGCACTGGACCGTCGCACGGGGGATGTCGACCGAAAGGCGACGCATGGAAGGAACCTGCCGGTTGCAAACGGGATTGGGGCGACCGAGGCCGCACAGCTGGCGTATCCGCCAGAAGTTCCGTCGCGGACCGTGCAGACCCAGGTGGCTGCGCTGGTAGAGCAGGCGCGCCCGCTGGCAGGGCAGGTGCTCGGGCAGTTGCTCGAACCGGTGACTCGCAGCCCGTCGCCGGGGGGCGACAGCGCCTTGGGTCGTCTGGTGGCAGATGCACAGCTGGCGGCCACACAGGCTCCGGAAGCGGGTGGTGCGGTCATCGCGCTGACGAACCCGGGCGGACTGCGGACCGACCTGAGATGCGCGTCCTCGGCAGTGCCTTGTCCGATCACCCTGGCTGACGCATTCGCTTCCCAGCCCTTTGGCAATGCCCTGGTGGTGATGACCCTGACTGGCGAGCAGCTGATGATGGCGCTGGAGCAGCAGTTCACGAGGGTCAATGCGGCGCGGCCGCGAGTGCTGCAACCCTCGGCCGGTTTCGGCTGGGCCTGGCGGGCGAAGCCGCACCAGGGCCGCCATGTGGCACAGGCCTGGCTGCACGGTGCGCCCATCGATCCGAAGGCCCGCTACCGTGTGGTGATGAATGATTTTCTTGCCGCAGGCGGTGATGGCTTTACCGCCTTCGCCTCGGGCACCGAACAGGTGGGCGGGCCGGGCGATCTGGAGGCACTGGTCCAGTACCTGGGCCGAGACAGGGTGATTCGTGTGCCTCAGCCTGCCCGATTGCAGCGGCTGCCGGACTGAGGTTGCGGGCCTTCTGGGGCCCCGCTCAGGAGGCCGTCGACTGTCCAGGGGTCTGCAACTCGCGCGTGATTGCCTGCGCCAGGGCCCTGACCGCCTGTTCGAGTTCGCGTCGTCGTTTTACCCTCAGGCCGGCCTTGATCACGCTGACGGCGACCGCATAGGGCGCAGGCTGGGCCCGGCGTAAGGGGCTGCGGCTCGCCAGGCCGCGTGCTGAGGGGTCCGGTGTCGAGATGTTCCGGACGGGGTGCTCTGGGGCTGAGGGGTCGTGCGCTGAGAGGTCTTGTGCGGTGGGACCCTGTGCAGGCGTGTGAATGGCCGCGCCGAGGCACAACATGCCCCGGGCCGCTTCTTCGTCGTCGACGGCATGGCCTGCCTGGCGGAATTGCCGCAACTGCTTCAGCAGGGAGCCCATGCTGCCCACGCTATGCGGCGTGATCCGATCGAAGCGGTAGTCCGCCAGATGCTCCCGTACGGTTGCATCGTCGAGCGAGGCCAGCATCGCCTTGCCCGAGGAGGCGATCGCGGCCGGCAATCGCCCGCCCACCCGGAAGTTGATTTCAAGGGACCGCAGCCCGGGTCTGCAGGCCAGATAGACCACCTCTGCGCCATCGAGGGCGGCCAGCATGACGGTCTCGGCCGCAAGTGCGCTCAGGGCATGGGCCTGTCTCTGGAAGGATTCAACCACCTCGGCCTGCCCATTCCATGCCCCTGCCCACTGCAGCGGCCGCGCGCCGGGTCGAAAGGAGGCGTTCGGGTCGCGCCGCGCAAGGTCCAGATGCACCAGGGTTGCAAGCAGCCCATGCAGGCTGCTGCGCGGCAAGGTCAGCGCACGGGCCAGTTCGGCGAGCGAGAGGGGCCTGCCCGCGCTCGCAAGCGTGTCGAGCACCCGGACGGCGCGCTCGACGGCGGGTACCAGTCGCGGCGCGGCGCTGGTTCGATGGCTCGCTACGGCGGCTGGGCGCGTTTTGGGTGCGGCGCCGCGTTTGCGCGGTGATGGCGAAGTGAGGTCGGTCATGGCAGAATCCTGCAATCATCTTCCCATAGGTTGAACGCTTGTTCAACCTATTGAACAACCCCATTCTCAGGATCCCTCCATGAACACAAGCGATACAAGCTCATTGAAGTCAGGTGCCTGGCTGATCTCGGCCCCGCTCGGTCACTGGATCAACGGTGCCCTTGTCCCGGCCGATGCTGCCGGGCGCACCGCCCCGGTGTACAACCCGGCCACCGGCCAGGTGGCTCGGTCGGTGGCTCTGGCCGAGGCGTCGACGGTCGATACCGCCGTGGCGGCCGCTCAGGCGGCCTTCGCGGGCTGGTCTGCCACGCCTGCGCTTCGACGAGCCCGGGTCATGTTCCGCTTCAAGGAGCTGCTCGATCAGCATGCTCAGGATCTGGCCGAGATCATTACCGCCGAACACGGCAAGGTGCTGTCCGATGCGCTCGGAGAGGTCACCCGGGGCATGGAAGTGGTCGAATTTGCCTGTGGCATTCCTAGCCTGTTGAAGGGGGAGTACACCGAGCAGGTGGGCGGAGGAATCGACGCCTGGTCGATGAGACAGCCTCTTGGCGTGGTCGCAGGCATCACGCCCTTCAATTTCCCGGCGATGGTGCCCATGTGGATGTTCCCCGTGGCCATCGCCTGCGGGAACACCTTCGTGCTCAAGCCCTCGGAGCGCGATCCGACGGCGGGGCTCTACATCGCCCGGCTGCTCAAGGAGGCTGGCCTTCCTGACGGCGTCTTCAACGTGGTCAACGGCGACAAGGCGGCGGTGGACGCACTCCTGACCCATCCTTCGGTGCAGGCGGTCAGTTTCGTGGGCTCCACGCCAATTGCCAAGGCCATTCACGAGACCGCCAGCCGCCATGGCAAGCGGGTGCAGGCCCTGGGTGGCGCCAAGAATCATCTGGTGGTGATGCCCGATGCCGACATGGATCAGGCGGTGGATGCCCTGATCGGTGCGGCCTATGGTTCCGCCGGCGAGCGCTGCATGGCCGTCTCCGTGGCGGTCGCCGTGGGTCAGGCCACGGCCGACACACTCGTGGCGCGTCTGGCCGAGCGGGTAAGGCAGGTCAAGGTCGCCGATGGCACCGATCCCAGTGCCGAGATGGGTCCGCTGGTCACCCGGGCTCACCTTGAGAAGGTGCGCGGCTATGTCGATGCGGGGGTGGGTGAGGGCGCGCAGCTGGTGGTGGATGGCAGGGGCGTGACTGTCCAGGGTCGCGAGCAGGGCTTCTTCCTGGGCGGCTGCCTCTTCGACCATGTGAAACCCTCGATGTCCATCTACCGGGAAGAAATTTTCGGGCCGGTGCTCAGCGTGGTTCGCGCCGATGATTTCGAGCAGGCCCTGAACCTCATCAATGCCCATGAATTCGGCAATGGCGTGTGCATCTTCACCCGGGATGGTGACGCTGCACGGGAGTTTGCGAGCCGGGTCCAGATTGGCATGGTGGGCATCAACGTGCCCATCCCCGTGCCGATGGCCTTCCATTCCTTCGGCGGCTGGAAAAACTCCCTCTTCGGCGACCACCATATGCACGGCCCTGAAGGCGTTCGCTTCTATACCCGCTACAAGGCCATCACCCAGCGCTGGCCAACCGGCATCCGTGCCGGAGCGGAATTCGTCATGCCGACGATGAAGTGATGCGGCATCCATCGGGCCAGTGGCCGGCGCTTCTGGCGGTTCGCCCATCCATGTTGCCGGCCCTGCCTGGTCCGATGAGTCTGATGGAGAAGGTCCGATGAGTCCGTCAGTCGCGTGGGCCATCCTGCTGGTGGCCGGGCTTTTCGAAGTGGTCTGGGCGGTTGCCCTGAAATACAGCGACGGTTTCTCAAGGCTGGTCCCGTCCGTCATTGTGGTGGTCGGGGCAGCGGTCAGTTTCTGGCTGTTGGCCCTGGCCATGCGGGTGTTGCCCGCCGGATCGGCTTATGCGGTCTGGGTGGGTGTCGGTGCCGCGGGAACCGCGATCTTTGGCATGATCCTGCTGGGCGAGCCCGCCACCGCCGCCCGATTGTTTTGTCTGGCGCTCATCCTGGTCGGCGTACTCGGCCTGAAGTGGCTAGGCTCCTGAGTAAAGTGGCTGGGCCCGGGATCGTCCCGACCCGAGGAGACGCATGGTGAGTGATCTTCCCTACACGCAGTTACCCGAGATCGGCATCTTCGATGTGGTGATCGTGGGCGCAGGAACGGCGGGCTGTCTGCTCGCCAATCGGCTTTCTGCGGATCCTTCCTGCAAGGTGCTTCTGATCGAGGCTGGAGGAGCCGACGACTGGATGTGGATTCACATTCCGGTGGGCTATCTCTACTGCATCGACAACCCGCGCACCGACTGGCGTTACCGAACCACAGAAGAGGCGGGGCTGAATGGCCGGTCGCTGGGTTATCCGCGGGGCCGCACGCTGGGGGGATGCTCATCCATCAACGGCATGATCTACATGCGCGGACAGCGACAGGACTACGACCGCTGGGTTCAGGCGGGCAACCCGGGATGGTCCTGGGATGAGGTCCTGCCCTACTTTTTACGGCATGAGGACTATCACGGCCGAGATGACGGGTCGAGCGACCCGCTGCATGGCCATGGGGGAGAGTGGCGGGTTGAGCGGCCGCGGATTTCCTGGGAGGTGCTGGATTCCTGGCGGGAGGCTGCGCTTCAGGCGGGAATTCCCAAGTCGGATGATTTCAACCGGGGCGACAATTTCGGTTGCGGCTATTTCGAGGTCAATCAACGCAAAGGTGTCCGATGGAATGCCTCGAAGGCGTTTCTTCGGCCCGTGCAGCATCGACCGAATCTGACCGTCTGGACAAGGACGCAGGTCCGCCGGGTCTGCTTTCAGGGCGACCGGGCGATGGGCGTCGAGGTTGTCCGCGATGCAGGTCGGGCCGAACAGCCCGGACGTATTCCCCTGACCGGCCAGGCTGGCTTCGTTCGAGCGCGCGCCGAAGTGGTGCTGGCGGCCGGGGCGATCGGGTCCCCCCATCTGCTCCAGCTCTCAGGGATCGGGCCTGCCGACTGGCTGAGGGAGATCGGCGTGCCGATCGTGCATGACAGTCCGGGCATCGGCATGAACCTTCAGGATCATCTGCAGCTGCGGATGGCGTTCAAGGTGCATGGTGTCGAGACGCTCAATCGTCAGGCCAACAGCCTGATTGGCAAGGCCCGCATGGGTTTGCAATATGCACTCTGGCGACGAGGCCCACTGACCATGTCGCCCAGTCAACTCGGCGCCTTCGCACGAAGCGGACCCAAGGCTGGTTCGGCGGATGTCGAGTATCACGTGCAACCCCTGTCTCTGGACCGATTCGGTGAGCCCCTGCACCGGTTCCCCGCGATCACAGCATCGGTTTGCCAGCTTCGGCCCGCATCACGCGGCTGGGTTCGGGCGAAAAGCGCCGATCCCTCGGAGGCCCCCGAGATCCGGCCTAACTATCTGAGCGATCCTGAAGATCAGGAGGTGGCTGCCAATGCCATCCGTCTGACCCGCAGGATCATGGAGATGCCCGCGATGGCGCAGTACCGGCCCGAGGAGTTCAAGCCCGGGCCCGAGGCGCAGACCGAAGAGGAGCTGATTCGGGCGGCTGGCGAGATCGGGACCACGATTTTTCATCCGGTGGGTACGGCCCGCATGGGTCCGGACAACGATCGTCAGGCTGGCGTCGACCATCGGCTGCGGGTTCGGGGTGTGCGCGGCCTGAGGGTGATCGATGCTTCGGTGATGCCCTACATCACTTCCGGAAACACCAACTCGCCGACCTTGATGCTCGCGGAGCGGGGCGCCGAGATGCTTCGCGAGGATCTTCGAGGCCAGGTCTGATCGGGTCGGCGGCCTCCGGTGCGTTTCACGTGAAACAAGGTCGGTGAAGCGTTCCTGAGAAAGAGAAGGGGCCTGGTGCCACTGCCCGCGGTGCCCAGGGCCCGGATCCAAGGCCCGGACCCAAGTCACGGCCTCGAGGTCAGGGCCCCAAGCTAACGGTCCCAAGGTCACGGTCCCAAGGTCACGGGGCCGGCGGTCCTTGATTTGGTTGCTGAAGCATGACTGCCGCATGTGGGGCTGTTTCACGTGAAACCGCCCCTTTGCGCCTCGCCGCGATTTCTGACGGATCGGTCGCGTTGGACAGGGTGCCAATGCCTTCAAGGCGACCCATGTCCTTCGTTATAGCGACAATCGCGATTCGCCCGCCTATAATCCGCGACCGGTCTTCAGGTCGACAGGCATGCATTTTCCAGAGCGTTTTGATGTGATTGTGGTGGGCGGCGGCCATGCTGGCACCGAGGCCGCCCTGGCTTCGGCGCGCATGGGGGTCCGCACACTCCTGCTCACCCACAACCTCGAGACCCTGGGCCAGATGTCCTGCAATCCCTCGATCGGCGGGATCGGCAAGGGCCATCTGGTCAAGGAGGTGGATGCCCTGGGGGGTGCCATGGCCGAGGCTACCGATGAAGCGGGCATCCAGTTTCGTATCCTGAATTCGAGCAAGGGTCCCGCAGTGCGGGCCACCCGGGCGCAAGCCGATCGCGTGCTCTACCGCAAGGCCATCCGCACTCGGCTCGAGAATCAACCCAATCTCTGGCTGTTTCAGCAGCCGGTCGACGATCTTCTGCTGGAAGGGGATCGGGTGGTGGGTGCGGTAACGCAGATCGGGCTGCAGTTTCGGGCCCGTGCGGTTGTGCTGACTGCAGGCACGTTTCTGAACGGCCTGATTCATGTCGGCTTGCAGCACTATCCCGCCGGCCGGGCTGGCGATCCGCCGGCGCAATCCCTGGGGGCTCGTCTGAAAGCGATGGCGCTGCCGCAGGGACGGCTCAAGACCGGGACTCCGCCCCGCATCGATGGGCGAAGCATCGACTTTGCCCGCCTTGAAGTGCAGCCTGGCGATACCGACCCGATCCCGGTGTTCTCGTTCCTGGGGAGTGCCGATCAGCATCCGCAGCAACTGCCTTGCTGGGTGACACATACCAATGAGCGCACGCACGAAATCATTCGTGCCGGTCTAGACCGGTCGCCCATGTACACCGGTGTGATCGAGGGCGTTGGACCTCGGTATTGCCCGTCCATTGAAGACAAGATCCACCGGTTCGCGCACAAGTCATCTCACCAGATTTTTCTGGAGCCGGAGGGGTTGACCACCCATGAGGTTTACCCGAATGGTGTGTCCACCAGCCTGCCTTTCGATGTGCAGATCGAGATGGTGCGATCGATGGTGGGCCTGGAAAAGGCGCATATCCTGAGGCCCGGCTACGCCATCGAGTATGACTATTTCGATCCTCGTGGACTGAAGTCCTCGCTGGAGAGCCGCACCCTGCAAGGCCTCTTTCTGGCAGGCCAGGTCAATGGCACGACCGGCTATGAAGAGGCCGCGGCGCAAGGACTGCTTGCGGGAGTCAATGCAGCGCTTCAGGTGTCGGGTCGGGAGGCCTGGTGCCCGCAGCGTCATGAAGCCTATCTGGGCGTTCTGGTCGATGACCTGATCACGCGCGGCGTGAGCGAGCCCTATCGCATGTTCACCAGCCGCGCCGAGTACCGCCTGAGTCTTCGTGAAGACAATGCCGACCTGCGTCTGACCGAGCAGGGCAGGGCCCTGGGTTGCGTTCCCGATGCCCGTTGGGACGCCTTCTGCCGCAAGCGCGATGCGATCGAAACGGAACTTCAGCGCATGCGCAGCACCTGGGTCAATCCCCGGATTCTCGACGCGGTGCGAGCCACCGCCGTGCTCGGCGTGCCCATCGAGCGCGAGTATTCACTTGCCGATCTGGTTCGTCGACCTGAGGTGCGCTACACCGATGTGGTCGCACTGCATGATGCCCTTCAGGCCGAGCGAAGTTCGGAAGTCCCGCTGTCTTTGCGGCCGCCGTTGGCGGTCGACGTGGCCGAACAGGTCGAAATCCAGCTCAAGTATCAGGGGTACATCGACCGGCAGCAGCTGGAGGTCGAGCGACAGGCCCATCAGGCGCATCAGCCCATTCCGGCCGATCTCGACTGGTCTGCCATCACGGGTCTGTCGTTTGAGGCCCGGCAGCGACTCGCCCAGCATCGTCCCGAGACGGTCGGTCAGGCCTCGCGGATTCAGGGCATCACCCCGGCTGCAATTTCCTTGCTCCTCATTCACCTCAAGCGGCTTCGCTCAGGCAAGGTGCCGCATGCCGCCTGAGCTGCTGGCAGGCCACCAGGGCCGGATCCAGTTGACGCTCGAGGCCGGCCTTGAGGAGATCGGCCTGGCATTGCCGACAGACCGGATTGAAGCACTCGAGCATTTTCTGGCGCTACTGCAGCGCTGGAACCGGGTCTACAACCTCACTGCGGTGCGAGATCCGCAGGACATGCTCGTGCAGCATCTGCTGGACGCACTGGCCATCATCCCGATTCTGGGCGAGCGGGCTCGAGCGCCGGCTTCGGCTCAGGGGGCCGTGGCAACGCCTTCTGCGAGCATGCAAGCGATGTCGAGATCGGCCAGGCCCGAAGACTCACCCCTCGCTGCCCTCGCCGGGCTGCGCATCGCCGACCTCGGATCGGGTGCGGGCATTCCGGGGCTGGTGCTGGCCCTGGCCTGCCCCGAGATGCACCTTCTGTCGATCGAGCCGGTTGGAAAGAAGTGCGCCTTCCAGCAGCAGGTGGTTTCAGAGTCAGGGCTCGCTCACGTGGAGGTCAAGCAGGCGCGGGCAGAAGAGATTCAGCGGGTCTGTGATCTCGTGCTGTGTCGGGCCTTGACTTCACTATCGGAATTCATCCGAATCTCCTCGGGACTGATCGATTCCCACACCTGGCTGTGTGCCCTGAAAGGCCGCCGTGTTGAGATCGATGCTGAGCTGAGCGAATTACCCGAGTGCTGGGAGGCGGAAGGCGGCGCGGGCCCGGCGCGCCCAGCGCGTCTTGCTGGTTGACCTCGATCCCCAGGGCAATGCGACGATGGGTTGCGGCATCAACAAGCGCGAGATCGAGCAGTCGGTCTATCCGGTGCTGATCGGCATGGCTGAGGTGAGCGCGGCTCGGCAGCGGTCCGAGACGGGTGGTTTCGACGTCTTGCCAGCCAATCGGCAGCTTGCCGGGGCCGAGATCGAACTGGTCGATCTGGAGCATCGGGAAACCCGACTGAAGCGGGCGCTCGCAACCGTCAGCGAAGACTATGACTTCATCCTGATCGATGCGCCCCCGTCCCTGTCGCTTCTGACCCTCAATGGACTCTGCGCAGCCCAAGGCGTGATTATCCCGATGCAGTGCGAGTACTACGCGCTCGAGGGACTGTCCGATCTGGTCTCAACGATCCGCTCGGTGCATGCCAAGCTCAACCCCGCACTCAAGCTGATCGGACTGCTGCGGGTCATGTTCGACCCGCGCATGACCCTGTCCCAGCAGGTGTCGGCGCAACTGGAGCAGCACTTTGGCGACAAGGTGTTTCGCACGGTGATTCCGCGCAATATCCGGCTGGCCGAGGCGCCCAGCTATGGCCAGCCCGGTGTGGTCTTTGATCCTTCATCCAAGGGGGCGAAGGCCTATCTGGAGTTTGCTGACGAAATGATCGAAAGGGTCCGTCCGCGCGTCGATCCTGCTGCCTGAGGCCATTGACTCGCCAGGTCACGAGTTCGCTTCAACCTCCCAGCGACCGACACCCCTCCGACCCACCGATCCTCACCCCACCGATCCACCGATCCTCCCTCCAACGCCCATGCCCGCACCCAAATCTGCTGCCGCCCGCAAGCCCAAAGGCCTTGGCAGGGGCCTTGAAGCCCTGCTGGGCGAAGATCCCGCCACCCTGACCGAAGACCCGGCCGCTCCTGCCGGCGCACCGGTTCGGCTGCCTCTCGAGGCCCTGCAGGCCGGGCGATATCAGCCACGCACCCGCATGGACGAATCCGCACTGCAGGAGTTGGCATCCTCCATCAGCCAGCACGGCATCATGCAGCCCATCGTGGTGCGCCCGCTGGGCGAGGGTCGCTACGAAATCATCGCGGGCGAGCGACGATTCAGGGCCGCCCGCCTGGCCGGCCTGGAGGAAGTGCCCGTCCTGGTGCGCGAGGTCAGCGACCAGAACGCCCTGGCCATGGCCCTGATCGAGAATATTCAGCGCGAAGACCTGAACCCGCTGGAGGAGGCGCAGGCGATCCGTCGACTGATCGATGAGTTCAGCTATACCCATGAGCAGGCCGCGGAGGCGATCGGCCGCTCGCGCAGTGCCACCAGCAATCTGCTGCGATTGCTCAACCTGGCACCGGCGGTGCAGACCATGCTGCTCGCGGGTGACCTCGAGATGGGCCATGCCAGGGCCTTGCTCGCGCTGGACCGGGGTGGACAGGTGCTGCAGGCGCATCAGGCCGTCGAGCGGCGCATGACGGTTCGGGAGGTCGAGCAGGCGGTTCAGGCCATGCTCGACGCAGCCCGACGTGCACAGGAGGCGGACAGCCGATCCCGGTTGACGGGCGCTAGTCGTCAAGATGGCTCCACTGAAACCGGGCCCAGAGGCGTCAGTGGTGGCTTACTTTCAAAACACGATCCGGATCTCCTCCGGCTTCAGGAACGGATCGCCAATCACCTGGGCGCGTCGGTCAGGCTCAAAGCGGGCTCCCGGGGCCGGGGTGAGCTGATCGTGAAGTTCGACTCGATCGAGCAGTTCGAAGGCTTGCGTCAGACGCTCGGGCTGACCGACGAGCGCCTGGCCGACTGAGCATCTGGCCGACCCTCTCTGACCCTGTCTGACCCTGTC
>JBMSOD010000067.1:0-13702 GCA_049422085.1 Burkholderiaceae bacterium | reverse complement strand
CGGCACCCAATGTGCTGCTGCCCCATGTGAAGACCGGCAAGCTCAGGTTGATTGCCGTGACGACACGCGAGCGCGTGGCCAGCCTGCCCGAGGCGCCGACCGTGCATGAGCAGGGGGTGCGGGATTTCGAATACCTCGGCTGGATCATCGTGTTTGCCCCCGCAGGCACGCCGCGCCCTGTGATTGATCAGCTCTCCGCAGCCTGGGCCAAGGCCAAGACCGCGCAGGCGGTACGCGATCGTCTGCACAGCCTGGCCATGAGCCCGCCTGAGCGCTTGTCGACCCCGGACGCCCTGGCCGAGTTCGTGAAGGCCGAGTACACGCGGCTGGGCAAGGTCATCAAAGAGGCGAACATCACGGTCTGAGATGCAAACCTCTCTGTCTCAGCCATCTGCATCCCTGTCTGAAGCGTCGGCCTGCGCGGCTCACCCGATGCTTGAGGCGATCGCGCCAACACCTCATCTTTTGCCCAATGGCATCGAGCTGCATGCCGCGCGCGCGGGCCAGGGCGACCCCCTCGTTTTCATTCATGGTGCGATGGGCGACTGGCGGTCCTGGGCTGCCCAGTGGCCCGCTTTCACGACCCGCTTCGACTGCCTGAGCTACAGCCGTCGCTACTGTTTCCCGAATCGCAACACGCAGCCTTCACCCGACCACTCCGCGCTCGAAGAGGCCGATGACCTGCTGATGCTGCTCGATCTGCTGGGCTGGCAGCGCGTCACCCTGGTGGGCAGTTCGTATGGCGGCTTCACGGCACTGGCCCTGGCTCTCAAGGCGCCGCAGCGCGTGCGGGCGATGGTGGCGGTGGAGCCGCCGATGATGAAGTACGCCCTGCAGAACCCCGAGGGCGCTGCGGTGGTGGCCGACTTTCGGGCACGCGTGATCGAGCCCGCCAATGCCGCCTTTCGTGCGGATGATGACGCGCTGGCTGCGCGCATCATGACCGGCGGCATCAGTGGCGCGGCCAGCAGCGTGAATGAAGGCGAGGCCATGGCCCGGCGCATGCAGAACGTGCTGGCCATGAAACGTCTGGCGCTGTCGTCGGATGAATTTCCGTGGCTGGCGCCTCAAGCCCTGGCCGCACTGCCCATGCCGGTGCTGCTGATGTCGGGCGCCAACACCCCGGCGGTGCATCGGGCGATCTTCACCGAGGTCTGCAAGGCCATGCCGAACGCGCAGATCGAGATCATTCAGGGTGCAGGCCATGGCGTGAGCCGCGAGCAGCCCGAGCAGTTCAATCACGTGGTGCTTGAGTTTCTATCACGCGCCAGCGCTCAAGAAAGCTGAGCATGCGCACATGGGCATCCTGCCTCGCCTCGGGGTTCCCGCCGGTCGTGACGCCACGGCCGGGCTGAGTGCCATTGGGCACATCCTGGCGCACACGAACCGGAGCCGTGCTGTCGAAGTTATGGAAGGCGCCTTCGTAGACCTTCAGCTCGATCCGGGCCGGCGGCGCGGCGTCTGTTGAAGGGCCGGCTTGCCTGGCCTTGACGCCGTGCACCCAGTGCTCACAAGGGCGCGCCGGCGTCCAGTCATCATCAGCGCCGATCATGAGCAACAGGGGCGAGACTGGCCGCGATCCCAGACGCAGGGCTTCACTGCAACCGGGATAGAAGGCCACGGCTGCGGCAGGCATCACGCCGATCGAAGGCCAGGCGGGCTGTGCATGATCAAGCGCCGACAGCACCGTTGATCCGCCATGCGACCAGCCGATGACGGCGATGCGCGCAGGATCAATGCCAGGTTGAGCGGCCACCCAGCGCAGGGCCGCCCAGGTATCGAGCCGCCGATGTCCTTGGTCGATACGCCGTGCACCGATCCTCTGGGTGCACAGCTCTTTTTCACCGCGACCGGTGAATGAGTCTGTGATCAACACGGCCAGGCCCCGAGCGCGCAGCAGTGCGGCGTACTCCACCATGCGTTGCGACAGTGCGCCTCTGGCGTTGTAGGGCCCGCCACAGCCATGCAGCAGGAGCACAGCACCCTGCCGACCCGCAGGATCGGGCGCTTCAAACCAATGCCCGATGACCATGGCCTCGGTTCCGTCCGGATTGCGGTCGAGGCTGGGAAACGACACCCGGGTCTGTGCCAGCGCAGCGCCCGGGCTCATGCACAACCCGGTGGCGAGCATCACGCCCGAGACGAGCCCGCAGACCCGCCAGCGCCCGAATCGGGTGGCGAGGCTTCGGGCACCGGACAGCAGCGATGGCATGGCAATCGGCACGGTCGGGATTCGATCGGGATTCAGTCGCGGCTCAGGATGCGAAAGGTCGCCTGGCAGAGCGCAACAATCTCGCCCCGTGCATCGGTGATCTCGGCTCTTACAAAGACGGTGCGCCCGGTGCGACGCGGCGTGGTGGCTTCACAGCGAAAGGGCGCATGTCGGGCCGGCGCGGCGTACTGGATGCCGCTATCGACCGTGGCGCATCCGCTGCCTGGCTCGGCGGTCGAGAGCGCGGCAAAGGCGGTGGTGGTATCGATCTGGGTGAACAGAATGCCGCCATGGGGCTGGCCTGCGGAGGGCCAGCACACCTCCGGACGGGGCGTCATGGTCGAAACCGCATGGCCATCGGCGCAGGACAGAACTTCAATGCCGATGGTGCGATAGAGCGGGTTGTCGTTGATGCGAGCGAGGTCGTCCGGGCTATAGATCATGGGGGTCTGTGTCTTGAGGGTCGAGATCTCGAAAATCGATTTTTGCAGGAAAGCATCACAAGTTATTCACGCCTGTCGACCAAGTTTGCGCAACTGGCCCTATCATTCGGGCGCTTCAATTCAATAAAGCCAGAGCGCGGCCTATCACTGCCTGACCCCAACGCGTTCGATTCACGCGAACGCTACTTACTGCAAGGAAATTTTCTCATGTGCGTTCTGTGCGACTCCGGTTTGACCACTTCCAGCCAGCCCCTTCACGCCCAACGCCGCCGGCTGCTGATGGCTGGCATGGCCTCGGCTGCAGGTGTCGCCCTCACCGGAGGCATGACGTCGGCCCACGCTGCCGATGGCGCGCCCACCTCTTTGAGCGCGGCGCAGGCGCTGGACAAGCTCAAGTCGGGCAACGCCCGCTATGTCAGCTCACCGCAAGTCTGTGCCGCTGATCTGGCGCGCGCACGCGACGCAGTCGCCAAGCATCAGGCTCCCTGGGCCAGCATCCTGTCCTGCGCCGACAGCCGCGTTGCTCCCGAGTTGCTGTTTGGCGGCACCGCGCCGGGAGAGCTCTTTGTCGCACGCAACGCGGGCAACCAGACCGACACCCATACCCTCGGAACGCTGGAATACGGCGCCGCGGCGCTGGGCGTCCCCTTGATCGTGGTCCTCGGCCATGAGCGCTGTGGTGCCGTGGTCGCAGCCTGTGACATGGTGAGCAAGGGCAAGAGCTATCCGGGCTCGATCGGGCCCATGGTGCAGGCCATCACGCCAGCAGCCAAGGCAGTCGCTGGACAGCCGGGCGATTTCGTCGAGAACGCCATCAAGGAAAATGCCCGCCAGAACGCCGCGCGCATCCTCCAGCAAAGCCCGATCATTGCGGACCTGGTCAAGAAGGGCAAAGTCCAGATCGTTGCGGCCCGCTACGACCTGGATGACGGCAAGGTCGAGTTCCTCGGCTAAGTCCCTCCCTGCCTGATCACGCCCGGGAACAGCCCGGGCGTCCTGTTCAACCACGAGGGGTCTGCTGCTCAGTCCTTGCGGTTCAGATCAGGCGCATGATGGCCGGGCATGGCGAGCCGACTGTTCTTGGTCACGGCCAGCGCCTCGCGGGCGCCGTCATGCTCCATGATCTTGTTGAGCACGGCCTTGCCGGCCTGCTCGAAGACATCGCGATGCTGGATCACATAGTCCCGTGAATCGCGATAGAGCTGCGTCAGGCCGTTGAGCTCGGGAATCACATAGCGGGCCACCAGGTCCCAGCTGCGCAGGGTGTTCTCGCGATTGGCCCAGTCATGGGCGAAGCCGATGAGCGTGCCAAATCCGCCGGTGATCTTCTGCAGATCGCGCACCTTGGCGATCAGGTCATCCGGGGTACCGATGACCGCAGCGGCACCATCGACAAAAGCGGTTTCATCCACCGCCTGGTCGGCGTTGGTGAAGCGCTTGGATCCGGGTCGTTGCAGGGTCTCGAAGATGTATTCGTTGTTCCAGCGCATGAGCCCGTCGCGGGCCTGACGGCGGGCTTCTTCGCGGGTCTCGGCAATGTGCCAGGACAACAGCACCCGCCAGTCGCGCCGATCGACCGTGTTGCCATGTTTGGCGGCCGAGTCCTGTGCAAACTTCCATTGCGTGGCCAGTGCGGCGAGTCCTTCAGACGCCGTGGAGCCAATCGAGATCACACCAGTGCCGTGCTTGCCTGCGAGCGTCATGCCTGAGGGGCTGATGGTGGAGGCGACCACCATGGGCATCTTTTCCTGCAAGGGCGTCAGTTGCAGTCGGGCATCGTTCAGGGTGAACCACTCGCATCGATAGTCGACCCGCTCGCCGGCCAGCAGCCGACGGATCACGCCTAAGGCTTCGTCCTGACGGTCACGCTGCACCAGCGGGCTGATGCCCAGCACATGCGCGTCGGAAGGAAGCGCGCCAGGGCCGGTTCCGAAGATCGCGCGCCCTCTCGTCATATAGTCGAGCTGCACCATGCGCTGGGCCACCATGAAGGGATGGTGATAGGGCAGCGAGATCACCCCGGTGCCGAGCTTGATGGTGTGGGTGCGCTCGCCGGCGGCCGCCAGGAACATCTCGGGCGAGGCAATGGTTTCCCAGCCGGTGGAATGGTGCTCGCCACACCAGAACTCATCAAAGCCCAGGGCATCGAGCTTCTGGGCGAGTTCGAGGTCGCTGCGGTACTGCAGCATGGGGTGTTCACCAATCGGGTGGTGAGGCGCAATGAAAGCGCCGAAACGCATGCGTTGATTCATGACAGCAGTCTCCTCAGGGTCGGTTGTTCCAGCCGTCACGTGCGGCCTCGGCAATCAGTCTTGCGGCGTCTTCAGCCAGCAGGTGGCGACGGGCCACCAGATCGAGCGCGGCGCGCTTGACGGCTTCCACATAGGCTTCGCGATCCGGATAGCGCTCAGCCATCGACAGGCGCGGGTCGCCCGTGCGCAGCCTTTCTTCGCGGGTGGCCGCAAACGGAATGAAGCTGCCCTGCAGGGTGCAAAAGCCATCCTTGTACAAGGTGTCGTGGAAATTGTTCCAGCCGGTGTAGGTGCCGATCGGCACCCGTACAAACAGATTGCGGATGCCGCCCAGATCATTGCCATCCAGATCCACCTGCGCCACCAGCGGGTTGTAGCGGGCACTCGAGAGCGCCGGCGGATTCCAGGTCACCACCCCACGCGTCTCGGCCGCCTGAAAACCCGGGCCATAGTCCTGCACAAAAAGCGGATTGTGAGTGGCCAGCATGCGGACCGCGGGACGCTGTACCCCGCCATAGGCATTGGCCGGAATCAGCGGAAACTTGACCTGCTCGGGGGCGACCAGGTTGCCCGCGGCCAGGGTCGGGCGCTCGCTGGGCGGGGGCTCCTTGCCCTGGCGGATCCAGTCGACTAGCGCCACATAGAGCGCCCGCATGGTCCAGGTCTGCGGATTGGGATTGGGCTGCTGCTCGCACCCTGCAAAGGGCGCGCGGGCTGGCAGCGGCCGTGGTGCGCTCGCATGCTGGGTCGAGGCCATGATGTAGCTGCGCACATTGGCCGGCTCGGGCAGATCCCGCAGGCCCAGCGCATCGGTGAAGCCCAAGGACTGCCGCAGTTCCCACATCTCAAGAGCCGTGGCCGCATGGAAAATCTTCGGGCAGCTGTTATCGGCACTGCATCGATCGAGCAGGCCCTGGGTGCGGCCGGTCAGGGGATCGGTGGTGCGGGTATAGGCAAACGGAAACTCGGTACCGGGATAAAGGTTGTCGACCTGCTCGGTTCCAGCCGAACGGCCGGGCTGCGCAAAACGCACATCCAGCGGCATGAGGCCGCCGCCAATATGCGGAATGGCCCCATCGAAGACCATGCGGCCCTTCTCGTCGCGGTTGAATCCCCGATGCAGGAAGGAGCGGATGAAGCGCCCACTCTGAGATGAGCCCATCACGATGGCCGTGGGCCGATCCAGTCGGGCCGGATTCGCCGTGCCGGCCGCATCGGCGGCATCCTGCTTGAGAAAGGCAGCGAGGTCACGAGCCACCGCAAAACCAATCCCCATCACCCAGGGATCGCGGGCCTTGTAGGTCAGCTCACAGATACGGCCAGGCTGGAATCCGGAAGGCATGCACAGCTCGGTGGTACTGGGCTTGAGCGGCATGGGCTTGCCATCGGCGCCGTTGGGGCAGCTGCCAAAGGACCAGTCCGAGTTGGCGATCTGCATCGGCGCGCCACGGTTGTGCATGCGCACCGAGAGCACCGGCACGAAGCCCTGGGCATCGGGGGTGCGGTTGTCGGTGCTGGCCGTGGGGTAGGGCACCGACGCAGCGGTGAACCATCCCGACACCAGATGCAGGCTGGGCGTGGGCGCGCGTGCGATCAGCTCCGATCGCACGATGCCGGTGATCGGCGATCCATCGGGCTGGGGGGCGACCGGGAGCTTGAGCAGCATGCGGCCATTGCCAGGCTGCACATCGCCCTGCCAGCCAAACCAGATCATGGTGGTGCCCTGCTGCTGCAAAAAGCCGTCGCCCGGATTCTCAAGTCCGTTGATCTGGGTCAGGTTGGGTGGGACGTCGACATTGAACAGGGAGAGCGCCCCCTTGTTGCCCCGGTTGGTGATGTTGAAGAGCAGCACGCCGCTGGCCTTCTCGCGCTGGCTGGGCCGCACGATCTCGACATCGGTCACATACTCGACCCGGCCACGGGCGTTGCGCGGCGCACGCTCGATGTCCTGGATGCCGGCATTCGCAGGATGCGCCGGATCAAGGGAGCCATGCGCGCGCGCCGTAATCCGCTCGAAGCTGCCCGCCGGGCCGAAGACGCGTCCGCCAAAGGCCGGTTCGGTGCGCACGATCTCGAGCCGGTCGATGCCCGCATGGGCGGGTAGGGCGCCGGGCGCCAACAAGGCGAATGCAAGGACCGAAGGAAGCGCGGATACCAGGCCTCGTGAGATCCGGGAGGCAGACGCGCCGGCAGGCGGCGTTCCGGAACGTGCAGATACGCGAATAACGGCCATTGAAGTCTCCCCGAGTCGGTATTGTTGTGGTGTGTGCAGGCCCGCTCGGCGCAAGCATACCCCCGCCGGCTCGAAGCCCCTCGAGTCGAAGCGCCTCAAGGAGAATCCATGAAACGCCTGTTGAGTCTGATGCTGTCGGCCCTGACCCTGACCATGCTGCCCGAGGGAGAGGCCTGGGCCCAGGCCGCCCAGACCGTTCCCGTCCAGACCGCGGTGCTGAAGGATTTCCGGTTTCATACCGGCGAGGTCATGCCCGAGCTGCGCATCGCCTATCGAACCCTGGGCAATCCGCAGGGCGAGGCGGTGGTGCTCATGCATGGCACCACCGGCAGCGGCGCCAACTTCCTCACGCCCGCCTTTGCCGGAGAAATGTTCGGGCCCGGGCAGCCGCTGGATGCCACGCGCTACTTCATCATCCTGCCCGATGCGATTGGCACCGGGGGTTCGTCCAAACCTTCAAACGGTCTACGTGCACGCTTTCCGCGGTACGGCCTGGAAGACATGGTCGATGCCCAGCATCGGCTGGTGACTGAAGTGCTGGGAATCCGGCGCCTGCGCCTGGTGCTGGGCAACTCCATGGGCGGCATGGAAGCCTGGGTCTGGGCAAGTCGCTACCCCGCGGACATGGATGCCGTGGTGCCCATGGCCTCGATGCCCACCGCCATGTCGGGCCGCAACTGGATGACCCGACGCCTCATCATCGATTCGATCCGCAACGACCCGGACTATCAGGGCGGCAACTACACCGCACAGCCGCGCAGCCTGCAGTTCGCAACGGTCTTTTATGGCATTGCGACCAATGGTGGCGACCAGGCCCTGCATCGCGCGGCCCCCGATCGCAAGTCAGCCGACGCGCTGCTCGATGCGCGCCTGAAGGCGACGTTCAGCGCCGATGCCAACGACAATCTCTATCAGTGGGATGCCACACGCGACTACGACCCTGCACCGGGACTTGGAAAAATCGAGGCCCATGTGCTGGCCATCAACTCGGCCGATGACGAGCGCAATCCGCCCGCGCTGGGTGTGATGGAGGCCGCACTGCCCAAGATCCGGCATGCCCGCCTGCTGCTCGTGCCGGCCTCGGCGCAGACCATCGGTCACAGCACCACGTCCCAGGCCAAATGGTGGAAGGAAGACTTCCGCACCTGGCTGGCGCAGGTGCCGCGCGGGGGTCGCTGAGGCTGAGGCATTGATGTTCAGATGCTCAGATCGAGCAGGTTGTAGTCCTTGATCGACGCTCGTGCTGCGTCATCCCAGACCCAGCGCTCGCCGGCCTGCGCATGCGGCGTGTAGATGAAGGGCGCCTCATTCGGGAAGCGCTGTCGGCGGGCATCGATGCCATAGCCGATCATGCGGGCCCGCTCGCGGATGCGGGCTTCGTCATAGACCCCAGGCGCCCCGTGCAGTGAGCCGCCGGATCGCACGCCCAGCACCGAACGGCGGCGATGAAAACCGAAGTTCACCGTGACCCGCCAGTCGGGGCTGGTATTGGCAAAAGAGCCATGCACGCATTGCCGGTTGGTGATGGCCACATCGCCCGGCGCACAGACCAGCGGCACCGCATCGGCCAGTCGCTCCGAGCCGCTGGCGGCCACCATGGCGCGGATGTCGGCCTTGCCTGCCTTGTGTGAGCCGGGCACCACCCAGACGCCATTGGCGGGGGTGCAGCCATAGAGCTGCGCCATGAAGTTGAAGCCGTGTGAGCCTTCGTCCCAGTCGGGGCTGTTCCAGTGGGTCACGCCGTCCTGATGCCAGGCCACCGAGGCGCCCAGCCCGGGCTCCTTGATGAAGAAGGCCTCATTGAAAGGCACGAAGTCATCGCCATTGACCGCGGCGGCCATGGCCAGCAGGCCAGGATGTCCATAGACGCGCAGGGCGGCCTCTGAGAACTGCAACGTGCCCAGGATGAGATAGACAATGTCGGCCGGCGCCGTCTCCGCGGCCTTGGGCTCGAACATCTTGACCGGATGGCGGCCGTTGGCAAAGGAGGTTCCGCCTGCCGGATCACCGAGCGGCTTGGACCAGAACAGTGTTGAGGCCTTGCAGTCGGCGGCCAGCGCGGGCCGGCCCTTGTGATCGATCGCCGCGCCCGGATGGGTAGGCAGCCGATCGAGGATGTCCTTGAGATCTCGCTCGATATCGGCGAGCTCGTCGGCCTGGAGCACATGCTCGAAGACATAAAAGCCACAGCGCCAATAGGCCTCGAGGATCTCCGGATGGATGCGGCCATCGGGCCCGAAGCGGATCGGACCCCGGTTGCCAAGACTGAAGGCACGGTCCTGCCCCGCCTTCAGGTAGGCCTGCATGGCGGCCTCGTGCTCGCCATAGGTGGTCGGGGTTTCGGTACGGGGCAGTGCGGCCATGGTGGGGTCTCCTTAAATGGGGGCGTCACGAGCGGCGCTTCGGCGCCTGCGCCTGGCGGATCAACTCAAAGGGCCGCGTCTTCCTTGATCATGGCCGCGGCGCGCTCGGCCACCATGAGCGTAGGCGCATTGGTGTTGCCTGAAGGAATCATGGGAAAGACCGAGGCATCGATGACGCGCAGGCCCTGCAGGCCATGCACCCGAAGCCGCGCATCAACCACCGCCTGCGGGTCGCCCTGCGGGCCCATGCGACAGGTACCCACCGGATGGTAGATGGTGTCGGCATGATCGCGCACATAGCGCTCGATCTGCGCGTCCGTCTGGGCAGCCGCTGATTCAGGCAGCTCACGGCCTCCGAAGCGGGCCAGTGCGGGTTGCGCCAGGATGCCGCGCATGGCTCTGAAACCCGCGACGAGGGCCTGCGCGTCGGCAGGATCCGACAAGAATGCAGGATCGATCAGAGGTGCCTGCAAGGGGTCGGCGCTCGCCAGCCGCACGCTGCCGCGGCTGCGCGGACGCAAAACACACACATGACAGGAAAAGCCATGCCCTGTGCTCGGCTTGCGGCCGTGGTCCTGCAGCTTGCCCACCACGAAGTGCAGCTGTAGATCCGGACGATCCAGTGCCGGGTCGCTCTTCAGAAAAGCCCCGGCCTCGCCAAAGTTGGTGGTCATCATGCCGCGGCGGTGGGCGCGCCATTCGCGTACGCCTCGCCAGGCACGCCACAGTCCTGGAATCGAAAGCCCGAAGAGTTCGCCATGACCCGAGCCGGGCACATGCACCACCTGCACCACATCGGGGTGGTCGTGCAGGTTGCGGCCCACGCCAGGCAGGTCCACCACGGGCTCGATGCCCAGAGACTGCAGCGCTGCGCCCTCGCCCACGCCGGAGAGCATCAGCAGCTGCGGCGAACCGAAGGCTCCTGCGGCCAGGAGCACTTCCTTGCGGACCATGATGGTCTGCGCCTCACCACCCGTGGTCGGCACGAAGGTGGCTCCGACTGCCCTGCGGCCCTCGAAGCGCAGGCCGGTGACCTGGACCCCGGTGATGACACGCAGGTTGGGGCGGCCCAGATAAGGCGTGAGATAGGCCTTGGCCGCGCTGTGACGCTCGCCGGCATGGTGGAACACCTGATACGGCCCGGCCCCCTCCTGGGTCTGGCCATTGAAATCCGGATTGGCGGGCAAGCCGGCCTGCACCGCCGCCTGCACGAAGGCATTGCGGAAAGTGCCGGGACAATCGAGGTCCTTGACGCGGATGGGGCCGGCATCACCATGCCACTCACTGGCACCGCGGGCGTTGTTCTCGCTGCGAATGAACCAGGGCAGCACGTCCTGCCAGCCCCAGCCGGCGTTGCCCAGGGCCGCCCAATGGTCGTAGTCCTGCGCCTGGCCGCGGATGTAGATCATCGCGTTGATCGAACTCGAACCGCCCAGCACCTTGCCGCGCGGCTGATAGCCCTGCCGCCCGTTCAGGCCGGGCTGCGGCACGGTGTTGTAGGCCCAGCTGAGATTGCCCTGGCGGGCCATCAGGGCCAGACCGGCTGGGCAATGCACCAGCTGACTGGTGTCGGGCGGACCCGCCTCAAGCAGCGTGACCTGCACGTCAGGGGCTTCGCTCAGGCGGCCCGCGAGCACACAGCCCGCCGAGCCACCCCCGATGATCAGGTAGTGGGTCTCCATGGGGAGCCATGCTCGCCGATCAGGCCCCGGAGGCGCAACTGCGGCACCACCATACGCACGAAGGCTTCGTAACTTCCTGGAATATGAACCGGCACGAGCTCGAGCATCGGGGCCCCCGGGCCTCCTGCCTGGCCTGTCCGGTCTGGCTGGTCTACCTGGCCTGCCTGGTCCGATTCGCTGCCGTGTTTTGCAAACAGCTCCTCAAGCCCATCGGCCACTTCCTTCGGGGTGCCCACCACGGTGGGAATGTCGTCATCACGACGACCCGCCTGGACTGGCGTCGTCGGATAGTGCCGCAGGACATAGGCCAGCTGGTCCTCGGCCATCCAGCGGTTGGCCGCGACCAGCACACGCACGCTCAGCACGGGCTGACTGGCCGACAGCAGACCCGCCCACTGCCCGCCGAGCAGGCTGGCGATATCGGGGGCAGCGGCGCGCCTGAGCGGCGCACGCCGCAAGCCCACGCGCAGGCCCGGGGCGGCCAGCGCCAGTGCCATCGCGCCCAGCCAGGGGTCGAACGCGCCGGGTGCGTCTGCCCGTGAGGCCGGGTCAATGAGCGCCAGATCGAACTGCCCAAGCGCCAGCGTTCGGGCGATGTGCTGCAGGCTCGCCACCGAACCGAAATCATCGGCAGAGTCGGGATGGCGGCCTGGGCCGAACCAGGCGGGGCGGCCATAGGCCGGAACAAGAGCGGACAGCCGCCAGCGCCGTGATGCATCGACATCATCGGTCTGCAGTCGCATGGCGACCTCCGGGGCGGGTTGCTTGACGGCAGGCATGTCATGACCGGGGAGGAGCGTGATCCCCGTCCCATGTCCGTAAGGTCTGGAGTCCGGCCTTATTGAATCAAAGCCGCCGGTTTACAGGAAGCCCGTTTCAGGTGAATGATTGATTGGTTCAGTTGATCAATACACCGCCATGCCCCACCCAACCGAGCCCCTGCCCACCCTCGAGGCCTTCGCACCGGGTGATCTTGAAGTCTTCATCCGGGTTGCTCTGGCGGGCAGCTTTCGGGCCGCGGCAGAGCGCAGCGGACTGTCGCAGCCCGCGGTCACGCAGCGAATCCAGCGGCTCGAAGCGCAGATCGGCCTTGCCCTGTTCCATCGCTCGACACGTCGGGTGGAACTGACCGAGGCGGGCCGCAGGCTCAAGGAGCGCGCCGAACGCACCCTGAGCGACCTGCGGCGAACGCTGGGCGAACTGCGTGCCGAGGCCCAGGTGCGGGCGGGGCGTCTGAACATCATGGCCTCGCAAACCATGATGGCACCGTACGCGATTCCGGCGGTCATGGTGCGCTTCATGCAGGCCCATCCCGAGGTCAGACTGAATGTCGTCGACATCCCCTGGAACGCCGTGTTGAGCCAGCTGGCCGAAGGTCAGATCGAACTTGCCTTCGTGGCCCAGGAAGGTCTGAGCCCCAGTCTGCTCTGCGACACGCTGTTTACCGAAGAACTGGTGCCCGTGGCTTCACGCATCTTGCACCGCAATCGTCGCCGCATGCTGAGCGAAGCGGAGTTCGCCCGACTGCCTGTGGTGTGCGTGGCAGCCAATTCGGCGGCTGACCGGATGCTGCGAGCCCTGCACGAACGGGTGGGCAGCCGCTTTACGCCCGTCATGCAGGCCTCACGCCTGTCCTCGGTGATCGGCATGATGCAGGCCGGCATTGGGGTGGCGCTGCTGCCCAAGGATCTGGCCGGCACGCTGAAGAATACGGTGGAGCTTTCGGTAGAGGGCCAGCGCTTCGAACGCAGAGTGGCCATGGTGCGCGACGGGCGCCGCCCGCTGAGCCCTCAGGCCGAACGCTTTGCCGCGATGGCACAGGCTTATTTCAAGCGCACGCAGGGTCGGCAGCGGTATTCAGACTGAGTGCTCGAACACCAGCCAGGCCCGCCGGCCTTCGGTCGCCAGCCCCACCTTCGCACCATGAGGCAGGCACAGCTTGGTGCGGTCGTGTCCGAAGGGCAGGCCGGTGAGAATGGGTGTGCGGGTCTGGCTGCGCACCCATTTGAGCGCAGCGGCCAGGTCATAGCCCCGATCATGCGGCGCCAGGGTGTAGCGATTGATGGTGCCCACCAGCACGGCAGCCTGATCGTCGATCACGCCCGACTGCAACAATTGCACCAGCATGCGTTCGATGCGGTAGGGATGCTCATGCACATCTTCGACATACAGGATGCCGCCCTTGACCTTCGGAAAATAGGGCGTGCCCATGAGTGCACAGAGCACCGACAGGTTGCCCCCCCAGAGCGTGCCCCGCACATCAATACCACTGGCACCGCGGGCAGCGAACCCGAGCATCTCGAGCTCGCCGCGCATGGCCTCCTGAAAGCAGCCCAGGGTCACCGGATCCACCTCGTCCGGACTGGCTACTGCAAAATCGTCGAGCAGCGCCGGGCCCGCCCAGGTGACCGCCCCGGCCCGGGCCAGCATGGCCAGATGAAAAGCGGTGAAATCGGACAGACCGACCCACTGCTTGCCCGCGCGGGCCAGGCCCTTGAAATCGAGCCGGGGCAGCAG
>JBMSOD010000066.1:0-13709 GCA_049422085.1 Burkholderiaceae bacterium | reverse complement strand
CCCTATCTGGACATCGTCTATCCCAAACGCAGCGACCTCGATCCCAGAGGCAGCGACCTCTATCCCAAAGGCAGCGACCTCGATCCCAAAGGCAGCGACCTCGCTCAGGTGAGCAGCCACCTTGGCCCGCGCTTTGCCAGCCTGCTTGAAGAACTTCGCCCCAGCGGGGGCCGCACGATCGATTTTCTGGTGGCGGTCAATCAGACCCTGCAGCAGCGCATCGCCTACACCATCCGTCTGGATCCTGGTGTTCAGACGCCCGAGGAGACCCTGGCGCTGGGCTCGGGCTCCTGTCGCGATACCTCCTGGCTGATGGTCAATCTGCTGCGCCACATGGGCGTTGCGGCCCGGTTCGTCTCGGGCTATCTCATTCAGCTTACCCCCGACGTCAAGGCCATTGATGGGCCCTCGGGGACTGATACGGATTTCACTGACCTGCATGCCTGGTGCGAGGTCTTTCTGCCGGGCGCGGGCTGGATCGGACTCGACCCCACCTCGGGCCTGCTGGCAGGTGAGGGCCATATTCCGGTGGCCTGCACGCCCAGCCCCTCGGGGGCGGCGCCCATCGATGGGGCGCTGGAGGCCTGCGAGGTGCAGTTCTCGCACCAGATGAGCGTCTCGCGCATCCATGAATCGGCCCGCGTGACCCGGCCCTATACCGAGGCGCAATGGGCCGCCATTGATGCGCTGGGCCAGGCGGTGGATCAGGAACTCGATCGCGGCGACGTGCGTCTGACCATGGGCGGCGAGCCGACCTTCGTGAGCGACCATGATCGCGACGGTGCCGAATGGAATACCGCCGCCCTCGGGCCCACCAAGCGGGCCTATGCCATTGAGCTCGCCCAGCGCCTGCTGGCGCACTATGGCCCAGGCGGCTTTCTGCATCTGGGGCAGGGCAAGTGGTATCCGGGCGAGCAGCTGCCCCGCTGGGCGCTGTCGGCCTTCTGGCGTCGCGATGGTCAGCCCTGCTGGACGGATCCGGCCCTGCTGGCCAACGAAAAGACCGACCGCAAGCGCACCACCGACGATGCGCAGCGATTCATTGAGCATCTCGCTGCGCGGCTGGGCGTGGACACACGCTTTGTGTTGCCCGGCCATGAGGACACGCTCTACTACCTCTGGCGCGAGCGCACCCTGCCGGTCAATGTCGATCCGCTGGATTCGCGCCTGGATGACGAGCTCGAACGCGCACGCATGCGCCGCGTGTTCCTGCAGGGCCTGGGCAAGGTGGTGGGCTATGCCCTGCCCCTGAGAGCCGCAACAGCAGCCGCCCCAGGAACCGCCCCAGGAGTCGCCCCAGCAGCCGGCCCAGGAGCCGCCCCAGGAGCCGCATCAGGGGCCGGTCTTGAGACACCGCGTTGGGAGTCGGGCCCGTGGTTTTTGCGCGAGGGTACGCTGTACCTTATTCCGGGCGATTCGCCCATGGGCTATCGCCTGCCTCTGGATTCGCTTCCCTGGTCGAATGCCCAGGACCGGGTTTCGCCGGGCGAACGTGATCCATTTGACCCGAACCTGGGCCAGCCGCTGGCGGATCCACGGCAGCCTGTTGCTGGTGTCGGTTCCCGTGCAGGTGCAGGTGTTGGTGTCGGTTCCGCAGCTGCCACGCCCGTGCGCTTCCAGGATCCGCATGCGACACCGCCCGCGCGCCACGTGTCGGCAGGCGATCTGACCCGGACCGCGCTCTGCGTTGAAGTACGCAATCCAGGCCGCGCGAGCGGGCCCAAGGCCGAGCGCGAGCAGGAGGGTCAGGGGGTGCTGCATGTCTTCATGCCGCCCCTGGCCCGACTCGAGGACTACCTTGCCCTGCTGGCTGCAGTGGAGGACACCGCGCAGGCACTATCAATGCCGGTGGTGATCGAGGGCTATCCGCCGCCCCGTGATCCCCGCCTGGCCTTGCTGCAGGTCACGCCCGATCCGGGTGTCATCGAGGTCAACATCCATCCCTCAGCCTCCTGGGGCGAACTGGTCGAGCGCACCGACTTCCTGTACGAGGCCGCGCGTCAGACCCGGCTGTCTGCCGAAAAGTTCATGCTCGATGGCACGCATGCCGGCACGGGCGGCGGCAACCATGTCGTGATGGGTGCGCACGCGCCTTCGGACAGCCCTTTCTTGCGTCGCCCAGATCTGCTGGCCAGCCTGCTGTCCTTCTGGCACAACCATCCTTCGCTGTCCTATCTGTTCTCGGGGCTCTTCATCGGCCCGACCAGTCAGGCGCCGCGCATCGATGAAGCGCGCAACGACCAGGTCTATGAGGTCGAGATCGCACTGCGTGAACTCGAGCGTCAGATGGCCACGCACGGCGAATGTCCGCCCTGGCTGATCGACCGGGCCCTGCGCAATCTGCTGATCGATGTCACCGGCAATACCCATCGGTCGGAGTTCTGCATCGACAAGCTCTATTCACCCGACGGGCCCTCGGGCCGGCAGGGCCTGCTCGAGATGCGGGCCTTCGAGATGCCGCCTCATGCCCGCATGAGCCTGGCCCAGCAACTGCTGCTGCGCGCGCTGGTGGCCTGGTTCTGGCGCGAGCCCTATCGTGGCCATGAGGCCTTGCGCCTCACCCGCTGGGGTACGAGCCTGCATGACCGCTTTCTCCTGCCCACGTTTGTGAGGCTGGATTTTGAGGATGTGATCAGCGAGCTTTCACGGGCGGGCTTTGCATTTGATGCTGCCTGGTTCGAGCCGCACTTCGAGTTTCGCTTTCCGCTGATCGGCCAGCTGCAGAGCCGCGGCATTCAACTCACGCTGCGCAAGGCGCTGGAGCCCTGGCATGTCATGGGCGAAGAGGGCGCGGTGGGCGGAACGGTGCGCTATGTCGATTCCTCGCTTGAGCGGCTCGAGCTCAAGGTGCGCGGGCATGATCCGCAGCGCTTCGTGGTCATGGTCAATGGCGTGGCTGCCCCGCTGCAGCCCACGGGCATTGCGGGCGAGTCGGTGATCGGCGTGCGCTATCGGGCCTGGCATCCGGCCTCGGCGCTGCATCCCACGCTCGGGGTTGATGCCCCGCTGACTTTCGATCTTGTGGACCGGGCGCTGTCGCGCTCACTGGGTGGTTGTCGCTATCATGTCGCGCATCCTGGAGGTCGCAACTACGAGACTTTTCCGATCAACGCCTATGAGGCCGAGAGCCGGCGTCTGGCCCGCTTCTTTGCCATGGGCCACACGCCGGGCGCCATGCAGGTTCAGGCGACCCCGACAAGTCCCGAGTTTCCCTTCACCCTTGATCTTCGAAGAAGCGCGCGCCTTCCCTGACCCGCCTTGCGACTGCCTGCTCCCCCTCCGGATGACCCGACCCGCGCCAAGGCAGCTCCGCAGGACATCCTGCGTGATCTGGGCCGGATCGCCGCGCCGGTCAGTCCAGGCCACTTCGATGAAGTCCGGGAGGCTGACGGCCGCCTGAGGCCGCTCTGGAAGCGTTTCTTCGAGTTGACTGGTCGCGATGCCCTGACCGGGATCGCCGATCATGCCCAGACCGTCGCGCGCTTCATCGAGCACAACGGCGTGACCTACAACGTGCACGATGCGCAGCGCCCGGCGGCAAGGCCCTGGTCGCTCGATCCGTTGCCGGTGCTGATCGATGCGCCCGAGTGGCAAGGCATTGCGCAGGGCGTGGCTCAGCGCGCCCGTCTGCTCAATCAGGTCCTGTGCGATGTGTATGGCCCGGGCCGACTGCTCGAGCAGGGCCTGCTGCCGGCAGCCCTGGTCAAGGGGCATCCAGGCTATCTGCGCGAGGTGGATCAGGTCCGGCCTGCCGGAGACATCTATCTGCATATCGCCGCCTTCGATCTGGCCCGAGGCCCTCAGGGTCAATGGTGGGTGGTGAGCAACCGCACGCAGGCGCCCTCGGGGCTGGGCTATCTGCTCGAGAATCGGCTGATCGTCTCGCGCCTGTTTCCCGAGGCTTTCAGCGGCCTGCGCATCCAGCACATTGCCTCAAGCTACCGCAGGCTGCTCACCACGCTGACCGCCCTGGCGCAACCCCTGCGTGATGGCGAGCCTCTGCGCTTTGCGCTGCTCACCTCGGGGCCCTTCAACGAGACCTATTTTGAGCATGCCTATCTGGCGAGCTATCTGGGTCTGCCGCTGGTGGAGGGCGGCGATCTGGTCACGCGCGACGGCAAGCTCTGGCTCAAGACGCTGCAGGGCCTGCAACGCATTCACGGGTTGTTGCGTCGCCTCGATGACGAGTTCATGGATCCGCTCGAGCTGCGCGCGGATTCCAGCCTGGGGGTGCCGGGTCTGGTGCAGGTGATCCGTTCGGGCAATGTGGTGATGGCCAATGCCCTGGGCACGGGTTTTCTGGAGTCGCCTGCCATTCAGGGCTTTCTGCCGGCCATTGCAGCGCAGATGATGGGTGAGTCGCTGCTGCTGCCTTCGCTTGATACCTGGTGGTGTGGCGAGCCCGCAGCCCTGCAGGCCGTCTTGCCCAAGCTGAAATCGCAGGTGGTCAAACCCACCTATATGGGCAGCAACCAGGACTCCTTCGATCCGGTGATTGCCAAAACGCTTGATGCTGCCGGGCTTGCCGCACTGACTGAGCGCATGCGCAAGCGGCCCAACCTGCATACCGCACAGGCCTATCTGCCGTTTTCGCAGGCCCTCACGCTGCATGACGATCGCCTCATTCCGCGCACGGCCATGCTGCGGGTGTTTGCCATTGCCACCCCTGATGGCCAATGGGAGGTGGTGCCCGGGGCCATGACCCGGATCGCCTCGCAGGATCCGCATGTCGTGTCGATCGGCCGGGGCGGCAGCACGCTCGATACCTGGGTTTCTGTCGAAGGCGAGGTGGACACCTTCTCGATGCTGCCCGGCAAGGGCCGGCGGGTGGTGGCCTCTCCAAGCACAGGATGGCGGCCGGTCTCGAGCCGTGCGGCCGAGAACCTCTTCTGGCTCGGGCGCTATACCGAGCGGGCCGATTTTTCGGCGCGGCTGGCCCGCGAAATTCTCACGATTGCAGCCAGCGCGGATCGCGGCCTGCAGTCCTTGCAAGAGGCCGTGACTCAGCTTGCCGTGCATAACGGGCTGGTTCCGCCCCAAACGCCCACGCTGAGCCAGTCACCCGCGGTGTTTGCGCGGGCCCTGATCGCTGGCCTGAGCGACCCGGCGGCTTTCAGCATGGACTTCTGCCTGCGCGCCATCGAGGCCAATCTCCGGCTGTCACGCGACCTGCTGCCTGCCGATCATGCCAGTCTCGCCCAGGCCATGCGCCGTACCGTCGCCCCGGCCCAGGAGCGGTCGATCATGGACACGGTGCAGTCCCTCGATCGGCTGAGCCTGCAGCTGGCGGCACTCACTGGCCTGCAGGTCGATCGCATGACCCGGGATCAGAGCTGGCGTGTACTCATGATGGGGCGGCTGATCGAGCGGCTCGTCAAGATGAGCGAGACCCTGAAGTTCTTTCTGGAGCGTGATGCTGCCGATTCAAGCCGGGGCTTCGATGCCCTGCTCACCCTCTTTGACAGCATCATCACCTATCGTGCGCGCTATCAGGGCTATCAGGAGATCGATGCCCTGACCGAGCTGCTGGTGTTCGATGAATCGAATCCGCGGGCCCTGGGCTGGATCGTGCAGGAGCTGCTGGTGGAGATCTCGCGCCTGCCGAATCCTGGTGACGAGCTGATGGCCGTGGAGCGGCGTTTGCGCAGCCTTCAGCCGCGCCGCGTTCAGGGCATTGAGCCGGTGCAGATCAGCACGCTGCTGGCCGACCTTGGGTGCGAGCTCTCAGACAGCCTGAGCAGCCAGTACTTTGCGCATGTGCATACCCGCCGGACCCGGGCATGAAGACCCTGCGCGTTCATCACGAAACCTCGTACGACTATCCGGATGCGGTTCAGCATGCCGATCATCTGGCCTTCCTGCGCCCTTCGAGCGGGCACTACCAGACCGTGCTCACCCAGGATCTGCAGGTGCAGCCCACACCGGACTTGCATCAGCACAGCCGAGACAGCTTTGGCAATCTGCGCGATGTCTTTGGCCTGTACGCCCGCCATGATCATCTGAAAGTGATCGCCACGTCGCAGGTTCAGACCCGGTCGCTCGGCGATGAGCAACTTTTACGCGACCACGCCCTGCCGTGGCGTGAGCTTCCGGCGCGTTTGGGTTATGCCGCTGGCCGGCCCTATGTGCCCGCCAGCGAGTTCGGTTTCTCAAGTCCGCATGTGCCCGAAGTGGCGGCCATTCGCGACTATGCGCTCGAGGTCTTCAGCGAAGAGCCAGGTCTGGCTGCAGCCTGCCTCAAGCTCACCCGCCGCATTCATGCGGAGTTTCGCTACGCGCCGCAAACCACGGCCATCGACACGCCGGTAAACGAGGCTTTCCGGCGACGCGAGGGCGTTTGCCAGGACTTCACCCACATCATGCTGAGTGCCCTGCGTGGGCTGGGGCTGAGCGCCCGCTATGTGAGCGGCTATTTGCTCACCCGGCCACCGGCGGGGCAGCCGCGCCGTCAGGGTGCTGACGCATCGCATGCCTGGGTCTCGGTCTGGTGCCCGGGCCTGGCCGATGACTGGGTGGAGTTTGACCCCACCAACGGCATCGTGGCGGGCGATGAGCATGTGCGCCTGGCCTATGGGCGCGACTTTGATGATGTGTCGCCTCTGCGCGGTGTGATTCGGGGCGGTGCCGACCACCGCTTGAGTGTGGCGGTGACGGTGGAGGAAGATGCCACTGAAGATCAAGTCGCGCTGACACCAGCGCAGAGCATGCCCGCGAAAGTGCAGAAAACCTGATGGACTCTCCTGCTGCCTTGCCTACCCCGCCTGGCCTTCCTGCGCCTCCGGTCCTCTCGGCCGCCGAGGACCAGGCCCTGCGCCAGCGCTCGAACTGGATGGGCGCCTGGCTGGTGCTGCATGCCTGGGCACTGATTGGCGGCGCCATGGCACTGGTGGCTTTCTTTCCCAACCCGCTCACCTGGCTGCTCGGTGTGCTGGTGGTGGGAAACCGTCAGCTGGGCCTGGCCATCTTGATGCACGACGCCGCGCACCGGCTGCTCTTTGCCAATGCCGCATGGAATGACCGCGTAGGGCACTGGCTGTGCGGCGCGCCGGTGGGCGCGAGCCTGGCGCAATACCGGCCCTATCACCTGAGCCACCATCGGCATACCCAGCAGCCTGAGGATCCGGACATCAGCCTGTCGGCGCCGTTTCCGATCACGCGCAAAAGCTTCTGGCGTAAAACCGTGCGCGACCTGCTCGGCGTGACTGGCTATCAGCGTCGGGCTGCGCAATTCCGCGCTGCTGCGCAGGGCGCCGGCTCATGGCGCGAGGCCATCGTGCTGGTGTTGCGCAAGGAGCGCGCGTTTTTTCTGAGCAATCTGGTCTTGCTGCTCATCCTTGCGCTCACCGGACAGGCCTGGCTTTTTCTGTCGCTCTGGGTGCTGCCCTTGCTGACCTGGTATCAGTGGGTGAGCCGCGTGCGCAACATTGCCGAGCATGCCTTGGTCGGTGATGCCAACGATCCGCTGCGCAATACCCGCACCACGCTGGCCGGCCCGATCGCACGCCTGCTGGTGGCACCCTATTGGGTCAACTATCACCTTGAACATCATCTGTTTGTGTTCACACCGTGCTGGAAGCTTGCGCAGGCGCATCAGTTGCTGGTGCGTCGCGGGCTTGCCGCACAGATGGAAATCGGATCGGGCTATCTCGAGGTGCTGAGACATGCAACCTCGCGAATCAAGGACGATCGACCCTCGGGCGGGCGGCGCTCGGTGCCTTCGCAGATTTGAGGAAAACATGACTCGCGTGATTTGCCTGACCGGAGGCCTGGCCTCCGGAAAATCCACTGCCGCGCGGCATCTTCAGTCCCTCGGTGCCCATGTGATTGATGCCGATCTGCTCGGTCATCGTGCCTACGACCCCGGCTCGGCCGCGCATGCCCGGATTGCCGACGTGTTTGGTGCCGAGGTGGTGGGTGCCGATGGACGTATCGATCGCAAGGCGCTGGGCGCGCGGGTCTTTGCGCAGCCGGGCGCGATGCAGCAGCTCACCAGCATCGTATGGCCGGCGATTCGGAGGCTTGCTGCGCAGGAGATTGCGCAGGTGCGGGCCGAGCGCCGTGCGCCGGTCATCGTGCTCGAGGCGGCCGTGCTCTTCGAAGCAGGCTGGCAGGATCTCGGCGATGAGATCTGGGTGAATGTGGTGGAGCGCGAGACGGCCATTGAGCGTGCCATGGCGCGCGACGGGGCTTCGCGGGAGGCTGTGCAGGGCCGGCTCGATGCGCAGTGGAGCAATGCCGAGCGCGTGGCCCTGGCCGATGTGGTGATTGACAACAATGGTTCGCAGGAGGCCATGCTGGCCCAGGTACGCAGGCATTGGGAACGGGTTCGGGCCATGCCTGTGCTGCGCATGCCGCATGTGGGGCCCGAGGTGGAACTCAATGGTCTGGCGCTGCTGCATCCCACCGCGCAGCTGCATGGCCGGGTATCCATCGGGCCGGATGCATCGGTGTGGCCCTATGTGGTCATGCGCAGCGAGATGCATCACATCCGCATTGGAGCGCGCACCAATCTGCAGGATTTCGTGATGGTGCACGTGGGCAATCACACCCCGACGATCGTGGGCGAAGACTGCTCGATCACCCACCATGTCACGCTGCATGGTTGCGAGATTGGCGATCGCTGCCTGATCGGCATCAATGCCACCATCATGGATGGCGCACGCATCGGCGCCAACTCCATCGTCGCCGGCCATGCCATCGTGATGCAGAACCAGGTCTTTCCTGAGAACTCGGTGATTGCCGGGGTGCCGGCCAAGCTGATTGCCACCCGCGACAATGGCGAGGCCAATGCCCGCAATGCCCGCTTTTACATGGCCATCGCGCATGGGCTTGCCCGAGGCGAGGAGCGTCTGTCTGAAGAGGAGGCCCGGCGCACCCTGCTGGGCGAGTGAGGCGTCATAAGACCGTCAACTCATCGTCCTAGACTGAAGGGTCCAAATTTTCTGGGTAAGGGATCGCGATGAGGGTGGGTATCAATGGCATGGGCCGCATCGGCCGACTGGCGCTGCGTGCGGCCATGGGCGCGGCCGAGCGACCTTCCGATGACCCACGCGCAGGCAACCGCCTGGAGGTGGCGCACCTCAACGAGATCAAGGGCGGTGCTGCGGCCACGGCGCATCTGCTGGCCTTTGACAGCGTGCAGGGTCGCTGGCGTGCGCCGATCGAGGCCGAAGGGGATTCGGGCATCCGCATTGGCGAACAGCGCCTTGGGTTTTCGTCTCATGCCACCGCGGCCGAGATCCCCTGGGGCGAGCTCGGGGTGGATCTGGTGCTCGAGTGCACCGGCAAGTTCCTCACGCCCGAGACCCTGCAGGGGCATCTGGATCGGGGCGCCAAGCGCGTGATCGTGGCGGCACCGGTCAAGGTGGGTGAGGTGCTCAACATCGTGGTGGGCATCAATCACACCCTGTACGACCCCGCACGCCATCCCATCGTCACCGCGGCGTCGTGCACCACCAATTGCCTGGCGCCGGTCGTGAAGGTGGTGCATGAGGCCATTGGCATTCGCCATGGTCAGATCACCACCATTCATGACCCCACCAACACCAACCTGGTGGTCGATGCGCCGCACAAGGATTTGCGTCGGGCGCGCAGTGCCATGCTGAGTCTTGCGCCCACCACCACCGGCAGCGCGACCGCGATTGCGCTCATCTATCCCGAACTCAAAGGCAAGCTCAATGGGCACGCCGTGCGTGCGCCGGTGCTCAATGCCTCACTGACCGACTGCGTGTTTGAACTGCAGCGCAACACCACGGTGGAGGAGGTCAATGCCCTGTTCAAGGCCGCCGCCGAAGGCCCGCTCGCGGGCATCCTGGGCTATGAAGAGCGTCCCCTGGTGAGCGCTGACTACGCCCGAGACACCCGCAGCTCCATCGTGGATGCGCTCTCCACCATGGTGACCGACGGCAGCCTGCTCAAGGTCTATGCCTGGTACGACAACGAGATGGGCTATTCCTGCCGCATGGTGGATCTGGCCTGTTACATGCAGGCGCAGGGCATCTAAACACACCATGAATCAGGGCACCCGCAACTACGCCATCGTCACGGCGGCCTACTGGGGTTTCACGCTCAGTGATGGCGCTCTGCGCATGCTAGTGCTGCTGCACTTTTATCAGCTGGGCTATTCGCCCTTTACGCTGGCGTTTCTGTTCCTGCTGTATGAGGCCATGGGCATCGTGGCCAATCTGGTGGGCGGCTGGCTGGCCACGCGCTATGGCATTGCCCGCATGCTCGCGGTGGGGCTGGCCACGCAGATCACTGGCTTCTTGCTGCTCTCGGCGCTCTCGCCCAACTGGACCGCCGCGCTCTCGGTGGCCTGGGTGGTGATTGCGCAGGGCGTGTGCGGGGTGGCTAAAGACCTCACCAAAACCGCCAGCAAATCGGCCATCAAGCTCACCGCCGGTGAGGCCTCGGGGCGTCTCTTCAAATGGGTGGCCTTCTTTACCGGCAGCAAGAACGCCATGAAGGGCGTGGGCTTTTTTCTGGGGGGCCTGCTGCTGCAGGCGGTGGGCTTTCAGCAGGCGCTCTGGGTCATGGCGGCTCTGCTCGCCCTGGTGCTCATCGGCGTGCTGGGGTTTGTGCCGCGCCTGATGGGCAAGAGCAAGGCCTCCAAATCCGCGCGTGAACTCTTTGCCAAGAACCGCGGCATCAATCTGCTGGCCGCAGCGCGCGTGATGCTCTTCGGTGCGCGGGATGTCTGGTTTGTGGTGGGCGTGCCCGTGTTTCTGTATTCGGCCGGCTGGACCTTCACCATGGTGGGCGGCTTTCTGGCGCTCTGGACCATCGGCTATGGCGTGGTGCAGGCCCTGGCCCCTGCGCTGGTCAGGCGCAGCACCGACGGCCTGAGCACCGAAGTGCCCGCAGCCCGTCTGTGGTCGGCCTTACTTGCCCTGGTGCCTATCGTGCTTACCGGCCTGGTGCTGGCCGAAGTGGGCCATCTGGAGTGGGTGGTGGTGACGGGTCTGGCCGTGTTTGGCGTGGCCTTCGCGGTCAACTCTTCAGTGCATTCCTACCTGGTGCTGGCCTATGCCGGCTCCGAAAAAGCGGCCGAAGATGTGGGCTTTTATTACGCTGCCAATGCCATGGGCCGCTTCTTTGGCACCTTGCTGTCGGGGCTGCTCTACCAGTGGGTGGGCCTGGCCGGAGCCTTGGCCGGTTCAGCCCTGATGCTGCTGGCCTGCTGGCTGGTGACGCTGGCGCTGCCGGTGTTGCGGGAGCTTACGGCTGCGCCTGCGGGCAAGGGTTAAGCCGCTCAGCCCTTCAACTGCAAGGCCTCCCAGGAATCAGCGCCTGCGTCATAACGCGTCTGGGCCGCGGCCATCAGGGCAATGGCATCTTCGCGTCGGGCCACCGTCTGAAAGATCGCGCTCTCATTGCGCCGTGCAGCCTCGAGGGGCAGATCGCGTCCATCGATCAGGCTGCGCTTGCAGGCGGCAAGCGACCAGTCGGGCCAGCGCGCGATATGCGCGGCCCAGTCGAGCGCAGCCTGGCGCAGTTGCGCATCGGGCACCACCTTGTTGATCGCACCCAGGGCGAGCGCTTCGCGGGCGCTGATGGGCCGACCGTCGAGGATCATCTCCATGCACTTGGTGGGCCCGATCAGTCGGGCGAGCCGCGTGGTGCCGCCTGCGCCGGGGATGATGCCCAGGGCCACCTCGGGCTGGCCGTAGGTGGCTGATTCAGCTGCGATACGCAGATCGCAGCTCCATGAGAGTTCGGCCCCCCCGCCCCAGGCCTGGCCGTTGTTGGCCGCGATCACGACCATGGGCGAGGTCTCGATGAAGTCAAAGACGGGCAATTGCCGCGGCCTGCGACTGGTGGCTGCGGGCGCTGCGCGCTGGGTCTCGATGATGCCGGCCAAAGACCAGTGCGTGATGAAGATGCCGGGCTTGTCGGAGGCGAGCACCACCACCTTGCATTTCGCATCGGCTGCCGCCTGAAAAGCCTCGAGCAGGCGCCGCGCGAGGTCGGTGCTGCCGAAGTTGCGCGGCGGGTTCTCGAAAACGATCAGGCCCACCCCATCGGAAGCCTGGCTGAAAGTGGCGCTTGCGCTCATCGGGTGTCTCCGGTGTGTTGTTGATTGTCAAAAAGAACAATCATGGTCGGGCGGTGATTGCCTATCGTCAAGGTACGGCATCTGGCCGTACAATGATCGAATCCATACAGGAGTTCCCCATGTCTGCTCGAACAGCCCCAGCGCGGTCTCGCGCATCCAAGCCTCAGCCTGCGCGTCTGGAGGCACGTATCAGTCAGGAGCTGCATCTGATCGTCAAACGTGCTGCCGAACTGCAGGGGCGGACCATGACGGATTTTGTGGTGCATGCGCTCGAGGTCGCCGCTTCTAAAGCGATTGATCAGACCAGTCGGGTGCGCCTTTCTTTGGCCGATCAGCAGGCGTTTGCAGATGCTTTGATCACTCCGCCCAAGCCTAACGCAGCGCTCAAGCGCGCCTTCGCCAAAGCGGACAAGTTGCTCACACCCTCATGACGACCCGGTTCTCCATGGCCCCGTTGGACCTGAGCGCGGATCGCTCGGCATTCGCCTGCGGTATCGAGCCACTGGACAGATACTTCAGGACGCAGGTGGGGCAGGACATCAAGCGACGTGTGACGGCTTGCTTTACGGCTCTGGACAAGCATGGGCAAATCGCGGGCTATTACACGCTGGCCTCGGCCAGCATGGATCTGAGTGATCTTCCGGACAGCTTGGCCAAGAGGTTGCCGCGTTATCCCAGTGTTCCTGCAGTACGAATGGGACGATTGGCGGTGGACCAAGGCTATCGAGGCAAAGGCTTGGGTGCAGCCTTACTCGCCGATGCACTGCGCCGGGCGGCAAGCTCTCAAATCGCGGCTTACGCCCTGATTGTTGATGCGAAAGATGCTGCGGCTGCTCAGTTCTATGCCCATCATGGATTCATCGCCTTGAGCGATCAGCCGCTCTTCTTGTTCATCCCCTTGGCGACGGTCAAAACGCTTGTCGAGCGGTTTGGAAAGTTCGACTGGGATTCAAGCTACGCCTACAAGGCCGATCGAAGCCGCTCATGAACCTCTTCGTTGATCCTAAAGTTGGCACCATCGACGCTCTGTTGATCCAGCTCTGCGACAGGCATCAGCTGACCCTGCTATCGACCGATCAGGACTTTGTTCATGCGGTTCAGCATGTGCCATTCAAGCTGTGGAGGCCGTCGTGATGCACAAGGAAAGAATGACTGCCCGAATGGACGGAGAGTTCGCCGTCTTTCTGATCGGCATGCGCATCAACAATCCGCTGTTGCTGCACAAGTGGCTGCCGGTGTTTGTGGCCATGCCCCGCATGATCAAGGAGCTCTACAGCCAGCCGGATTCGGGGCTGCTCAGCCATGAGATGTGGTTTGGGCGTACCGCCATCCTGGTGCAGTACTGGCGCAGCATGGATCACCTGCTGGCCTATGCCAAGGCGCGCGATCTGGCCCATCTGCCCGCCTGGCAGCGCTTCAACAAGGCGGTGGGCACCGATGGCACGGTGGGCATCTGGCATGAGACCTATGTGGTCAAGCCGGGCGCCTACGAGAACGTGTACGTCAACATGCCTGCCTTCGGGCTGGGCCGTGCGGGCCGGCTGATCGAGGCAAAGTCGGGACTGCAGTCGGCCGCCGGGCGGCTGCGCGGCGAGCAGGATCATTGAGCTTCGGCTCAATCTTCAAAAAGCCGCAAGCACCCCGTCTCTGCCAA
>JBMSOD010000065.1:0-14133 GCA_049422085.1 Burkholderiaceae bacterium | reverse complement strand
CATGGAACCGATGGTCAGGCCCGAGGCGAAGCCGCGCCCCTGGCGGGCATGCAGGAACAGCGTCTGCTCAACACCCTGATGCTCTATCGCAACGGCACCTTGCCCGCGACCATCATGCATCAGATCTCCAAGGGCTATACCGAAGAGCAGCTCAAGCTGATTGCTGCCTACTTCGCAGCACAGAAGCCGCGCCAATGACCGCTGGAGGCCAACTCATGAACACCACACAGAACACCCCGTCGAATGCGCCCCTGAGCGACAACAACCCGCTGAAATCGCCTGCGCGTCGCGCGCTGCTCGGCGCCACCGCCACACTGGGCGCAGCCAGCGTCACTGGCTGCGCGAGCATTGGCAGCACCTCGCCCTCCATCGGCCGTGTGGTGGTGGTTGGAGGCGGTTTTGGCGGCGCCACGGCGGCCCGCTACCTCAAGCGATGGGGCGGCAATATTGATGTCACGCTGGTCGAGCGTGAAGCAGCCTTCGTCTCCTGCCCGATCTCCAACCTCGTGCTCGGTGGCCACAAGCAGATTGCCGATATCACCCGCGGCTACGACGGCCTCGCCGCACTGGGCGTCAGGCGAGTGCGCGACGAGGTGGTCGCTGTGGATGCAGCAGCTCGCAAGCTGAGGCTGCGCAGTGGCGCCGAGCTGCCCTATGACCGGCTGGTCCTCTCGCCCGGCATCGATTTCAATCTGGCCAACGTCGGTGGCCTGAAGGCGGCACTCGACAGTGGCCGAGTGCTTCACTCCTGGAAGGCAGGACCGCAAACCGTCGCGCTGCGCAAGCAGCTCGAGAGCATGCGCAATGGCGGTGTCTTTGCCATGAGCATTCCAAAAGCGCCCTATCGCTGCCCGCCCGGACCCTACGAGCGAGCCTGCATGGTGGCGAGCTATCTCAAGGCAAACAAGCCTGGCAGCAAGGTGCTGGTGCTCGACGCCAACCCCGAAATCACCTCCAAGAAAGGCCTGTTCGAAAAAGCCTTTGCCGAACACTACAAGGGCATCATCGAATACCGCCCCAATGCCGAACTCAAGGAAGTGTCTGGCACCACGGCCAAGCTCGACTTTGACGACGTCCGGGCTGATGTTCTCAATGTGATTCCGGAGCAGCGTGCTGCCGATCTGGCCGTCCAGGCCGGCGTGGTCAATGTGAATCAGCGCTGGGCCGCGGTGAACTGGCTCACCATGGAATCAACCACGGTGCCGAACGTGCATGTGCTTGGCGACGCCACTTTCCCGGCTCCGGGCATGCCCAAATCGGGCCATATGGCCAATCAGCAGGCCAAGGTGGCTGCGGCAGCCATCATTCAGCTGCTCAAGGGCGAGCCAGTGAATAGCGCACCCGTGGTGATGAACACCTGCTATAGCTTCGTGACCGCGACCGATGTGGTCCATGTGGCCTCGGTGCATCAGTTCGATGCCAAGGACAAGACCTTCAAGACCGTCCCGGGCTCGGGGGGAGTGTCTGCGCAGGCCAGTGCACTGGAAGGGCGCTACGCGCTGGCATGGGCTGACAACATCTGGGCTGACATGCTGGCCTGATCAGCAAGACCACGGAGGGCCTGCTGACAGGCCCTCCTCGTCAATGGAAATGCGTCGCCTCTGGCGGCGCGTCCGCGGGCATCTCGGCATGCACCACCTCACCTGCGGGTGAAGGAAAAAGCGGTGCGCCGCAGTCTTCGCAGTACTCGGGCTCGGTCAGGTCTGGCCAGATCCGGACTTCGACCACGCCAGCCTCGCGCAAGGCCTCACGAATTCGATCGAGGGGTGGCGGGTCATCAGCTTCGCTTTCGGGGCCCAGCAAGGGCCAGACCACGCCCTGAGCCACCTCGGAGGCCTCAGCCACCGACAACCCGATGCGGTATTCATCCGCCCGATCATCGCCAAACGCGGCGATGGTGGCCTTGACCGTCTGCGCGGGGATGTCGAGGGTATGGGTCAGAAAATGCACCCCGTCCTTGATGGCATAGGGGCGCACACGCCGGTCGGTTTCGCGCAGGTTGATGTGGTACGCGTCGGGCAGCAGACATTCGAAGCCACAGCCCGCCACCAGCGATTCGAGCGTCGGTCGGGCCTGGGCAATCCAGTGCTCGAGGCATTGCACCCTCGAGGCATGCTCCTGGGCGTCGAGCAGCTGCCAGCGAAAGACTGCCTTGCCCCGCGGCACCGCCACTGCGGCAAGCAGGAATCGTCTGTCAGCGAGCATATCCGCCGTCTCGGGCAGGCTGCGCAGATCGATGCGCACCGGGGTGGCCGGATTGAGCGCCGCCATGCCGAGCTTGCGGGTGAAGCGCCTCAGCTCGGCGAAGTCGCGAGGCAGCTGATCCACGCTGTACAGACAGGGCGACAGACGGAATCGGACATCGCTGGCCAGCACATGCGCCTGCCAATGGGCACTCAGTGCGGTAACCGCCTCGGCAGGAATGGGGCCGGATGGGATCCGAAAACGCGTCCAGGCCACCAGGGGCGCCACCACCAGAAGCACATCCCAGGGTTCGCCGTCATGCTCGATCACCAGGGACTCGCCTGCGGTCTCGACCGCCTCGATCAAGGCGCCATAGGCCTCGGTATCGGTCTGATGCAGGCGGTCCAGCGCATCGTAAATGGCCTGAGGATGGGTACCGTCGAGCAGCCGCTCAAGCCGCCCTGCGAGTTGAGACTCCCAGAAGGCATCCTCGATGCGGCTTCCGGAATGAGCCAGCCCGAGGGAAGCCGCGACCAGACGCTCTGCATCGCCGGACAGGGGGGTTTGGCGGTCACGCCCGGAGCGGGCTGGACGAAGGGATTTCAAGGGCGTATCCTGCGAGGGCAAGGCGTGATTTTAGCGGATCATGCGCCATCAGCGACGCCCGGGACCCCAAAGGGCTGGGTGGGATGGACTGTTCAGGCGTCGGAGGACTGGTGCCAGAGCGCCGTCGCGCGGGATTCCTTGGCGATTCCTGCGAGCAAGCCCTCATGAGTCAGCTGATCCCGCTCGCTGGCCAGAACAATGCGCAGACCGGTAGGCGGCCATGTTCCTGCCCCTGTCGCGCCTGCGGTCTCGGCAGCGGTCGCTTCGAGCGCCATTTCCAGGCTGTCCTGGCCGCGGGTCATGGCGAGATAGACCTCGGCCAGCAACTCGGCATCGAGCAAGGCCCCATGGAGCTTGCGATGGGCATTGGAAATGCCGTAGCGGTCGCACAGGGCATCCAGCGAATTGCGCTTGCCCGGGTGCAGCTCGCGGGCCATCAAGAGCGTGTCCAGAACCTCAGGGCAGATCGCTCGAAAGGGCCCGAGCCCGATGCGATCGAGTTCAGCATCCAGAAACGACACGTCAAAGGAAGCGTTATGGATCAGGACCTGCGCACCCCGCACAAAATCGATCAGTCGCCCGGCGACATCAGCAAATCGAGGCTTGCCGCGCAGATCCTCCCAGCGCATGCCATGCACTTCGGTGGCGGCCTCGTCGACCTCCCGCTCTGGATCGAGGTACAGATGCAGGGACTGCCCGGTCAGGCGGCGGTTGACCACCTCCAGGCAGCCGATCTCGAGGATCCGATGGCCCTGTTCCGCCGACAGCCCGGTGGTTTCGGTATCGAGAACAATCTGTCGCATGAACCGACTCCCGGGCGCGCGAAATCAGCCTCGCGCTTCGGCCATGGCGGCCTCGGCGCGGGCCGTTGCATCACGATTCTTGCGGGTCAGCAGCGTGTAGAAGGTCGGCACCACAAAGAGGGTGAGCACCGTTCCCAGCGTCATGCCCCCGACAACCACCAGACCGATCTGGATCCTGCTCTCTGAACCCGCTCCGGTTGCGATCGCGAGCGGCACTGCGCCGAGCACCATGGCCCCGGTGGTCATCAGAATCGGACGCAGCCTCAGGGAGGCCGATTCGATCACCGCTTCCCGGATGCCTCGACCCTGCTCTCGCAGTTGATTCGCGAACTCGACAATCAGGATCCCGTGCTTCGTGATCAATCCGACCAGCGTGATCAGACCGATCTGACTGTAGACATTCAGCGTTCCGCCATTGAACTGCAGGAGCCACAAGGCGCCTGTCATGGCCAGAGGCACGGTCAGCATGATGATGAAGGGATCGATGAAACTCTCGAACTGCGCTGCAAGCACCAGGTAGATGAAGGCCAGGGCCAGCAGGAAGGTCAGCCCGAGTGCGGATGAGGACTCCTTGAACTCCCGGGTCTGGCCGTTGTAGTCAATCGCATACCCGGTGGGCAGATGCTTGCGTGCGGCCGCCTCGAGGTATTCGACCGCCTCACCCAGCGAGGTGCCCGGCGCCAGGTTGGCTGTGATGGTCACCGCACGCCGCTGACCGAAGTGATTGAGTTCCCTGGGGCTGACCGACTCCTTCCAGCTCACCAGACTGGATAGAGGCACCATGGCATCGTTGCGTCCCCGCACAAAGATCGCAGCAATATCCTGCGGTGAGTTTCGGGCACTGGCTTCAAGCTGGACGATGACGTCGTACTGCTCGCCATTACGTTTGAAACGGGTGACCTGACGGCCTCCCAGCATGGTCTCGATCGCCCGACCAATCGCGTCAACCTGCACGCCCGCATCGGCGGCGCGGTCACGGTCGATGGCCAGCCTGAGCTCGGGCTTGTTCAGCCGCAAATCACTGTCCACACCAAGCAGCCCGCCCCACTGCTGCAGGTCTCGTACCAGCGGTGTCACGGTGCGCTGAAGCTTGTCGTAGGGCTCGGAGGTCAGCACCACAAAATTGATCGGCCTCTCGCGGGCCGACTGCCCGAGCGAAGGCGGCGCCACCGCGAAGGCAAGCACGCCCGGAATGGCCAGCAGCTTGGGCTGGAGCTCCTTGATGATGTCGGGCACCTTGCGTTGACGCTGGTCCCAGTCGACCAGACGCCAGAACGCAATGCCCTGAGCCACGGTCGGATTGCCAGACACCACAAAGGCACGATCGATTTCGGGGAACTGCCGGGCAATCTCCTCCATCTGCCCGCCATATTTGAGGGTGTAACCGATCGACGCGCCATCGGGGCCATTGATGATGGACAGGATGGTGCCCCGGTCTTCGACAGGAGAAAGCTCCTTCTTCATGCCGAGGAAGAGCGTGTAGCAACCCCATCCCACCAGAACATAAAGCACCAGCACCACCCAGCGCTGTCGCAGGGATCCGCCCAGCACCCAGGCATAGCCACGAGTGAGCGCATCCAGTGCATCTTCGATGACGCCACCGATACGTCCTCGGCCTGCATGAGGCTTGAGCAGCCGGGAGCACATCATTGGCGAGAGGGTAAGCGCGATGAAGCCGGAGATCAGCACGGCTCCGGCAAGTGTGAGAGCGAACTCGACGAAGAGCCGCCCCGTGCGTCCGGGCGTGAAAGCCACCGGGGCATAGACTGCGGCCAGGGTCAGCGTCATGGCCACCACCGCAAATCCCACCTCCTTGATTCCCTTGAAGGCGGCGGCCATGGGCGACATGCCTTCTTCAATATGGCGGTAGATGTTCTCGAGCACCACGATCGCGTCATCCACCACCAGTCCGATGGCCAGCACCAGCGCGAGCAAGGTCAGCGTATTGATGGTGAAGCCTGCGGCCAGCATCAGACCGAAGGTGGTGATCAGACAGACCGGGATGGTGACCAGCGGGATCAGGCTCGCACGCCAGGAATGCAAAAAGACCAGGATCACGAGGCCGACCAGCGCCACCGCCTCAAGAATGGTCTTGAACACCGACTGGATGGACCGGTCGATGAACACCGCATTGTCGTTGGCCACCGCCACATTGAGGCCCTGCGGCAGCTCCTCCTGCAGGGTCGGCAATTGCGACCGGACCGCCTTGGAGAGCACCAGCGGGTTGGCGGTGGCCTGCTTGAGGATCCCCACCGAGACTGAATCCCGCCCATTGAGGCGAGTGACCGAGCGTTCGTTCTGCGCTGCGATGCTCACCTTGGCGACATCCCGGACCCGCACCGGATGCCCATTGACCGTCCGGACCACCACCGCCTCGAATTCCTGCGTACGCTGCAGATCGGTCTGCGAAACCACAGTGAATTCGCGCTGTGTGCTTTCGATACGGCCCGATGGAATCTCGACGTTTTGCCGACGCAGGGCATCCTCGACATCCAGGGGGGTCAACCGGTAGGCCGCCAATCGCTCCGCATCAAGCCAGATCCGCATCGAATAGCGCCGCTCCCCATAAATCCGGACATCGGCAGCGCCAGGCAGGGTCTGCAGCCTCGGCTTGATGGTGCGATTGAGGTAATCCGAAATCTCCAGCCGACTCATGGTCTCGCTGGAGAAAGCCAGCCAGATGATGGGCGTGGAGTCGGCCTCGACCTTGGCAATCACCGGCTCGTCGGCATCCTGCGGCAGGCGCTGTCGTACTCGGGCCACGCGGTCCCGCACATCGGCAGCTGCAGAGTCGGGATCACGCTCCAGCCTGAAGCGAACCGTGATCTGGCTTTGTTCGGGTCGCGAGATCGAGGTGAGCACGTCAACACCCTCGATGCCCGCAATGGAGTCCTCAAGCGGCTTTGTGACCTGGGACTCGATGATCTCGGCAGACGCCCCGAGATATTTGGTCTCGACATTGACCACCGGCAGGTCGATCTTGGGATATTCGCGCACGGCGAGACGCTGAAAGCTCACCGCACCGAGCAACATGAGGACCAGTGAGAGGACGGTCGCAAAGACCGGTCTCCGGATGCAGATCTCCGAAATGGACATGCCGCGGTTTCCTGTAAGGGGTCCTGAGAATGATTCTTTGAGTGGATCCGGTCAGGAACCGGATTTCGGAGGCGCCGCCGGTTTGCGATTGGGATCCTGGACGCGAACCTCCTGCCCATCCCTTTGCAGCCGGAGCTGGCCCGCCGTGACAACCTGCTCGCCCTCGGCCAGACCGGAGACCACCTCGACTCGTCCTTCCTGCCGTAAGCCAAGCTCGACTTTCACGCGCTGCGCCTTGCCTTCGGCAATCCGGTAGACAAAACTGTCCTGACCCATGGGGACCACCGACTCCTCGGGAACCATCAGTGCGGAAGGTGAATCGCGCAGGACCACGCGTGCCTTGGCGAACATGCCGGTACGCAGCGCGCCACCCGGGTTGGTCAGTTCGCCACGCGCCAGCAGCGAGCGACCATTGGCATCGACCTGCGTGTCGATCGCCTTGAGGACGGCGGTAAAGGTTTGCCCGGGCATCGAATCAACCGTGATCGACACCGACTGGCCCGACTTGATTCGACCAAAATAGCGCTCTGGCAACCTGAGGTCGACCTTCATGATGCGGATGTCTTCGATCACTGCAAGGTCGTTGCCATCCTTGATGAAGTCACCTGGCGCGATATTTCGCAAACCCATCACGCCATCAAACGGCGCACGGATATCGAGCTTGGCCAGTCGGGCCTCGGCAAGCCTGACGCGGGCTTCGATGACATTCAGATTGGCAGCAGCCTGATCCTTGGCACTTTGCGACACGAAATTGCGTGAGGCCAGCTCGGACGTTCGCTCGAAGTTCGACTTCGCCAGAGCCAGTTCGGCCCGCACCTGCTCGAGCTCGGCCTCGGACACCGACCGATCCAGGCCGATCAGGACCGCACCTCGCGCCACCCGGGCGCCATCGGTGAATCCGACACGCACCACCCGACCGGCCACCTCGGACCGGACGGTGACAATCTCATTGGCGCGCATGGTCCCTGCAGCCACCGCCTCTTCCCGCAAGGGCGCAGCGACCACCTTGGCCACCTCGACCGCCGCCGGACCGCCGCCGGGCCTGCCTGCCCCTGCCCCGGGGCCCTTGCCTCCGGCCTTATCACCGGCCTTATCACCGGCCTTATCGCCCGCCTTATCACCGGCTTTGTCGCCTGCTTTGGCGCCGGCTTGATCTCCCGCCTTGCCGCCCTTGCTCTCTGCTGCCTTGTCGGCCGCCTTTGACTGGATCTCGAAGCCCGGGGTGCCTGGCAATTTCTGGGTCTTGTAGGCGTAAGCCAGCAGGCCGCCCAGTCCGAGCAGGGCGAAAATGACAACGAGGAGTTTGGGCTTCATAGCGAAGAGCGGCCGAGGTTCACCCGGACGGGTGACAATCGGATGAATCTAGCACAGCGCCCCCCGTCCTGCGCCCGCGCCCGTACCACGATGATCGGACATCCCATGTTTCTGTCTTCCGCCCGCCCCGAAATCGACGCCTTGGCCCCTTCCCGCATTCGCGAAGTCGCCAACGCCGCGATGGGCCGAACCGATGTGCTTGCCTTCTGGTTCGGCGAACCCGACCGACCCACACCCGCCTTCATCCGCGATGCCGCCAAGCAGGCCCTCGATCAGGGTCGGACCTTCTACACCCCGAATCTGGGCTTGCCTGAATTGCGGGAGGCACTGGCCAGGTACATTCAGCGGCTGCACCCTTCGGCGGCCGTCATGGCAGGACGTGTCGCAGTCACCAGTTCTGGCGTCTCGGCCTTGATGCTGGCCGCACAGGCGCTCCTGTCGCCGGGCGACCGGGTGGTGGCGGTGGTGCCGTTGTGGCCCAATCTGACCGCGATCGCAGGCGTTCTGGGCGCACGGATCGATACCGTCAGCCTCTCGGTGGACCCCGCCCGCGGACGCTGGCGCCTCGATGTGCAGGCGCTCATCGATGCCCTGACTCCGGGAACACGCATGCTGATGCTCAACTCGCCGGGCAACCCGACCGGTTGGGTCATGCCGCATGAAGATCTCCAGGCCGTCATGACCCACTGCCGCAAGCACGGAATCTGGGTCCTGTCCGATGAGGCTTATGAGCGGCTGGTGTTCGACGGCAATGCATGTGCCCCGTCCATGCTGGATGTCGCCGATCCGCAGGACCGACTGGTCGTGGCCAACACTTTCAGCAAGACCTGGCAGATGACCGGTTGGCGCCTGGGGTGGCTCGTCATGCCTGAGCCGCTGGTGCCCGCGGTCGAAAAGCTCATCGAGTTCAATGCCTCCTGTGCCCCGGAGTTCGTGCAGCTCGGGGGTCTGGCGGCAGTACGTCATGGCGATCAGGCCACGGTCGATTTCGTGGACTCGGTGCGCAGGGGCGCTCAAGGCCTGATGCAGATGCTTCGAGACCTGCCGGGCGTTCAGGCGGTGGAGCCTGAGGGTGCCATGTACGTCCTCCTGCGCATCAAGGGACGAGAGGACAGCCTGTCCCTGGCCAAAGACCTTGTGATCAAGGCCGGCCTGGGGCTCGCCCCCGGGGTGGCCTTCGGCGCCGCCTCGGAGGGGTATCTGCGCTGGTGCGTGGCCCGTCCGCCGTCCGTGCTCGCCGATGGCGTCGAGCGCCTTGCGCGCTACCTTCGAGCGGACTGAGCCTCGCGAAGGGCCTCATTGGCCAGGGCGTCGGCCCGCTCGTTGAGCAGGTCTCCGTTGTGGCCCCGCACCCATCGGACCTTCACCTTGCGCTGGTCGGCAACCTGGAACAGCCGCTTCCAGAGATCGAGATTGGCCACGGGTTCGTTCTTGGAGTTGCGAAACCCGCGACGTTCCCAGCCCGCCCGCCATTCGCTCAAGCCCTTGAGAACGTACTGGCTGTCCGAGACCAGTTCCACCACCACACCCTCGGGGACACGGAGCAGTCCTTCGATGGCGGCGGTGATCTCCGCGATCTGATTGGTGCCATGCCCGATGAACCCTCTGGCCTGCTCGGCTGTCTGGCCATCGGGCCCCAGGATGACCGCCCCCCAGGCGGCCGGCCCCGGATTGGTGGGAGCGCAGGCGCCGTCGGTGTAGGCAGTCCAGTGGGATCTTGGCAAGGCAGTCATCAGGCTCGGCATCGGGTATGGAGGGCGTCCGGCGACAAGCGGACCGGAGTGCGTCGGGCCGCAGTCTAGCCCAGCCCTCCCCTGCGGGCTCCCACCGGGGCAACCTGCGTTCTGAGCCGATTCCTGCGGAAAGCGGGGCCGAGTATCCTCAGGGCAGGTACCCGCTTGACAGCGACAGCGATATAAACCGCACCACAGATCGGCCACCAGCGATCTCCGGCGCGCTCCAGGAACCGGGTTCTTCTGAGCCAGCGCTCCGTTCTCAGGCACGGGCGGTAGACACCATGCCGGGTGTGCTGGCATTCGAGCCCCAACAGGGCGAACCAGTCCTTCAATCGCGGCAGACTGACCCAGGGCCCGTCGGTCTCCTGAAGATCCCGCCAGCCCAGCATCCGCTGCGCGCCCCAAAGACTGACCGGGTTGAATCCGCTCATGACCAGACGGCCTTCGGGGCGAAGCACCCGGTGGATTTCGCGCAGGACCTGTCTGGGATCCGCAGAATGCTCGAAGGCATGGGGCGCCACCACCAGATCCAGGCTGTCATCGGCAAACGGCAGACTGAGAAAGTCATCCACCAGAAGGGCGTTTTTCAAGTCTGCGGGCAGATCCTCGCCGCCGTGTTCAACCACCAGGGCATAAGGCATCCGGTTGGTGCGCAGGGTGGGCCATTGAGCAAGTCCGAGCTGAACCGCATGAAATCCGAACATATCGGCGAGCAGTCCATCAAACTGGGCCTGCTCCCATTGCGCGAGTTCATGACCCGCCGGCATGCGCCACCATCTCTGTGGCTGCGTACCCGCCTCAGTCTGTGCCCCTACAATCGGATCCATTCCAGCCATTGATTGGCATTCCCCCTGAGAGCCAGGAACCTGTCCCTGCAGCCATGACAACCCGAACCGAAAACACGACCGCGACCAGCAGCACGAGTCATGCCGTTGCGCCCCCGCATCCGGGCGTTCAAAGAATTCCGGCCTTCAAGGACAACTATATCTGGCTGATTGTCGATGCCACGGGGCGGCATGCGGCTCTGGTGGATCCCGGAGACGGTGAAGCCGCAGCCCAGGCCATCCGGGACGCATCGCTCACCCTCACCGATGTACTGGTCACCCACCACCATGCCGATCATGTCGGGGGCCTGGATCTGCTCAAGTCACTCTGGCCGCAGGCACGCATCCATGCTCCGCGTCATCCCCGCATCCCTGGGGCAGATCAGGTGCTCCAGGGAGGAGAACAGATTCACCTCGATGCCATCGGGATCACCCTCGAAGTCATTGCTGTGCCTGGACATACCCTGGACCACCTGGCCTATCTGGCCCGGCATCATGGCAGCGATCCGCGCCCCCTCCTGTTTTGCGGTGACACGCTTTTTGCCGGCGGCTGCGGCCGCCTGTTCGAAGGAACCCCGGCCCAGATGCACGGGTCCCTGAGCACTCTGGCCGCATTGCCGGGCGAAACGCTCGTGTACTGCGCGCATGAATACACGGAATCCAACCTTCGGTTTGCCGCGAAGGTGGAGCCCGAGAATCCGGATCTGAGACTTCGAATTGATCAGGTCTGGCAGGCCCGGCGGGATGGCCTGGCCACGGTTCCGTCCACGCTGCAGACCGAGTGGCGGACCAACCCCTTTCTGCGGGTCAATGAGCCCTCTGTGATCAGCACTGCGAGCGCCTGGAGGGGCGAGACCCTGAGCGGCCCGGTAGATTGCCTGGCTGCAGTTCGAGCCTGGAAGGATGCGGGCTGAAGCCTGACGCAGCGCTCCGACAGGCGACCCGCAGGCGTCATCGCGTTGACAGCCACTCCCTCACTTTGTAGCATGACTGTTTCTCAGGAGCGCTTGTCGATCAATGACTTGCCGAAATGTCTTGAAGCGCTTCAGAGCGTGTGCCCTGCCTGCGCTTCTGGTGCTTGCGGGTTGTGCTGGCTTGGGCGAACCCGGCGTCAGTATCGACAGCACGTCTCGAGCGACTGCACCATCATCAGTCGAACGCACCGATCGAACTGAAGCCAGGAAGCCCGAATCCAATCCATCGGATGCCCGGGCCTCGGCAGGGGCGGTGCCTGGCGGTGCCGCACACGCTTCCGGCAAGGCGCCCGGCGCAGGCATGACTGGCGCAAGTCCGCAGGTGCGAGACCCCTCCCGATCGGGCGTAGAGGCTCGGTCCGACCGCCCCGATGGTGCTGATGCTTCAGCCTCATCCCAGTACCCGGATCTCTGGGCCAGACTGCGTGCGGGCTTTGCTCTGCCTGAGCTGCCCACGCCGCTGGTGGCTGAAAAAGAGCGCTTTTACATGGCCAACCGGGATGCGCTCAACCGCATGTTCACGCGAGGCGCCCGTTATCTGCATTACATCGTCGAGGAAGTCGAGCGCCGCGGACTGCCTTCCGAACTCGCCCTGCTGCCCTTTGTCGAAAGCGCCATGAACCCGGTCGCGCTGTCATCGGCGCAGGCTGCAGGACTCTGGCAGTTCATTCCCTCCACCGGCAAGCATTACAACCTGGCGCAGAACTGGTGGGTTGATAACCGGCGCGATGTCGTCAAATCGACCCATGCCGCTCTGGACTACCTGCAGCGCATTCATGAAATGAATGACAACGACTGGTTCCTGGCGCTTGCGTCCTACAACTGGGGGGAAGGGGCGGTGGGTCGGGCCGTCAAAGCCAATCGGGCACGAGGCGGGAACGGCAGCTACCTGAGTTTGTCGATGCCCAATGAAACCCGCCACTATGTTCCCAAGCTGATTGCGCTCAAGAACATCATCCTGCGCGCAGACGAGTTGGGTCTCGAGTTGCCTCGGATTCCGAATCGACCTTATTTCGTCACGATCGAGAAAACCCGGCCGATCGATCTCAAACTGGCGGCCGAGTATGCCGGCATGAGTGTCGATGATTTTGTAGCACTCAATCCTGCCCATAACCGTCCGGTGATTTCAGCCAGTCGCAACAATCTCATCAAGATTCCTGCCGATCGCCTCGAGGCCTTTCAGGCTGCCGTCGCCTTGCATGATCGCCGCCACCGCCCGATGGCGTCCTGGCAGCCCTATACCCTCAAGCAGGGCGAAACGATTGACGACATTGCAAGACGCGGCAAGGTGAGCACTCAGGAGATCATCAAGGCCAATGGAATGAAAGCCAATGCGAGGGTTCTGCCAGGAACTCGCATGCTGGCACCGCAGCCGGAGGTCGAGGATGAGCAGGAAGTCGAAGCTTTCCAGGGCCCGAGGATCTACGAGTCCGTCACCGTGTCCGCCGTCTACCACCGCGTGCAGCGCAAGGAGTCGCTCGGCAGCATTGCGAACAATTACGGTGTGAGCGAGGCGCAGCTGTCCGCATGGAATGGCGGACTCAAGGCTGTTAAACCAGGTGCGAGCCTGCTGGTCAGACCGGCGGGTCAGCAGACCCTGCTCACCACCGAAACAGGTGAAAAGCGGCTGGTCTCGAGGCTGGTGGCCAAAATCGGGGAAGAAACCCGGGAAGCTGCCGAAGCGACCCGTGATGCGGTCGCTGCTGCAGGCAGCGCGGTACTGCGCAAGCTTCCGTCGACCGTTCCGGGTGCGCAACAGGCGGCACGCAAGGCCGAGGCAGCCTCCGGCGCACGTGCCGTCAAGGCGAAACCATCGCCAGCCGAGCCGCGGTCAGGCGCGAAGATCCGACAGCAAACCGAACCTGCACGACGCAAGGCCGAAAAAAAGATCTGAGTTGTACGTGCAGGAGCGGGTCAACTCAGACTCGCATCGAGCAGTTCGCGGGTGTAGTCCGCCTGGGGCGCCGAAAACAGCTGTTCGGTCTCGGCACATTCGACCACGACCCCGTTTTTCATGACGAGCACCCGATGGGCCATGGCCCGGATCACCGCCAGATCGTGTGTGATGAAGAGGTAGCTCATGGCGTGTCGCTGCTGCAGGTCGGTAAGCAGCTCAAGCACCTGCTGCTGCACCGAGACATCGAGCGCCGAGGTGGGTTCATCCAGCAGCAGAAGTTCGGGACGCAGAATCACCGCACGCGCAATGGCGATGCGCTGGCGCTGCCCTCCGGAAAACTCGTGCGGATAACGTGAGAGCACCGCCGGGTCGAGACCCACTTCGCGCAGCATGTCAATGACCGCCTCACGACGATCCTGAACCGAAAGATCGGGACGATGAAGGGCCAGCCCTTCGGAGACGATCTGTTCCACCGTCATGCGCGGTGACAGGGCATTGAAGGGATCCTGAAAAACCACCTGCATGCGCCGCCGCAAGGGCCTCAGAGCCTTTGAGCCCAGCGATTCGATCGCCTGGCCCTCCAGCGAGATCCGCCCCATGGTCTGGCCCGAAGTCAGCCTGAGCAGCGTCATTCCGAGCGTGGTCTTTCCTGAACCTGAGGGACCCACAAAAGCAACGGTTTCACCTCTTTTGACACTG
>JBMSOD010000064.1:0-14261 GCA_049422085.1 Burkholderiaceae bacterium | reverse complement strand
CCCGAAGGGCGGTCTGCATCATGTCAAGATCAGCGGCAGTCCGGTCCATGACGAGCAGGGCGTCTTCCTGGGCTATCGGGGCGTTGGTCGCAATGTCACCCGCGAGTTCCAGCAGCGCCTTCTGCTTCAGATCGAGGGCGAAATCGCCGCCGTGATCCGGGATCACTCCAGCGCTGAAGAAGTCCTTCGGGAGACGATTCGCTGCGTGTGTGCACTGATGGGGTGGAGCGGCGGCGGCCACCTGGTTCAGGTTCCGGGAACCCGCGTCATCAGCCTCAGGGAACGGCATGGCTCGCCCGAACTGTTGCGGGCTCTGGCGCAAATGCCCGCTCAATTGCCTTTGAGTCTCGACAGCGTGGAGGATCGGGTCTGGTCCCGGGCCCGCGCACTCTGGGTCGGCGACCTGCAGCTGGAATCCGAATTTGCGCTGCGCTACCGCACGCAGGCGACCGGGCAAGAAGCAGCCTTGCTGGCTCCGGTGCTGGACGAAAAGGATCAGGTGCTCTCCGCCCTGCTGCTGTTTGCCCCTCGGACGTTCGAAGCGCCCGCACTGATCGATCAGTTGGGCGAGATTCTGTCCAGATCCCTCTCGCAGTTTCTGCAACGCAAGCAGGCCGAGGAACGCCTGCTGCATGCATCACTGCATGACGCACTCACCGGCCTACCCAACCGGGTCTATCTCACCCATCAGCTCGAGGAGGCCCTTCGCAGCGCCCGACAGGCCGCTGTGCTGTACGTCGACCTCGACCGCTACAAGTTCATCAACGACACGCTGGGTCACTCGGTGGGCGATCAGGTCCTGATTGAAGTGGCCCGCAGGCTGCGAGAAGCCCTGCGGCGCACCGATGTTGCGGGTCGCATGGGCGGGGATGAATTCATTCTTCTGCTGATGGACCTGTCCGATCGGGAGCGCATCGAAACCGTGGCGCGCAAGGTGCTTCAGGCGATCGAGCGGCCCTTCATCCTGATGGAAAGAGCCTATTTCCTGTCAGCGTCCATCGGGATCTCGATCACGCCCGATGACGGTCATGATGCCCAGGCATTGATCCGTGCAGCCGACAATGCGATGTACCGCGTGAAATCGGAAGGCCGTAACGACATCCGCTTTTTCAACGGCGACAGCACCGACGATCGCAGTGCCCAGCTCGAACTGGCCAGCGAATTTCCCATGGCCCTGCAGCGAGGCGAAGTGGTGCTGCACTATCAGCCGGTCATGGCCATGTCGCAGCGCCGCATCGTGGCCATCGAGGGTCTGATGCGCTGGCGTCATCCTCGCCATGGACTGCTCACCGCTGATCGCTTTCTGCCCATGGTCGAGCGCAACAATCTGGGCGAGACCCTCGGGATGTGGACCTTGCGACGCGCAATCGATGATCGCCTGGCTCTTGGTCTTGAGGCGCATCCTGATCTGGTGGTGTCGGTCAACCTTTCTCCCCGTCAGTTGACCGCAGAGGGGTTCCTGGCAGAACTCAATGCACTGCTGTCAGAGCGTGAATTTCCGGCCCGCCTGCTGCGCCTGGAGCTCACCGAGCATGCCCTGATCGACAACAGCGAGCAGACCATCGGTTTGCTTGCCGAGCTGCGTCGTCTGGGTGTGCAGGTCCTGATCGACAACTTCGGCACCGGCTATGCCTCCCTGTCCTATCTCAGGCATCTGCCCATCGACGGACTCAAGATCGACCATACCTTCATTGCCGGTCTGCCCAACGACCGTGGCAACGCGGCCATCATCCAGGCTGTGACAACCCTGACCCGAAGCCTGGGCATCGAGGCGATGCTCGAAGGCATTGAGGATGCGCAGCAATTGAAGGCGCTCCGCGAACTCGACTGCGACCTGATGCAGGGCAGCTTCATCAGCGAACCCCTGGCGCTTCCCGAGCTTGAAGACTTTTTGGCCACCCTGCCCCAGGTGCGGCAGATGCACCTGGTTCAGGTCAACGCCCCAGCACGGGCGCCCCGTAGTTGAGCCCCATGACCTCGCGCACATCGTGCATGGTCTCGCGAGCCACAGCGCGGGCCTTGTCACAGCCAGCGTCCATGATGTCGCGCAGGAGCGCCGGCTGATCCAGATAGGGCTGGGCGCGCTCGATGAAGGGCTGCTGTTCGGCAATCACGGCGTCAATGACCGGCTGCTTGCACTCCAGACAGCCGATGCCCGCCGTCGTGCACCCCTTGCGCACCCACTGGCGAACCTCGTCAGGCGAATACACCTGGTGCAACTGCCAGACCGGGCACCGCTCGGGTGAGCCCGCGTCGGTGCGGCGCACACGGGCCGGGTCGGTCGGCATCGTGCGAATCTTTTTCGTAACCGAGGCCGGGTCTTCACGCATGGCAATCGCGTTGCCGTAGCTTTTGGACATCTTGGCGCCATCAATACCTGGCAGACGCGAGGCCTCGGTCAACAGGGCCTGGGGCTCGGACACGATGAGCTTTCGCCCGCCCTCAAGATGTCCCGACAAGCGCTCACGGTCTGATGCTGACAGACTCTGGCTGCTCGCCACCAGCGCGCGCGCCTCCTCCAGTGCAGCCGAGTCACCCTGTTCCTGCCAGCGCTTGCGCAGATCCTCGTAGGCCTTGCCTCGCTTGCCGCCCATCTGCTTGAGCGCTGCCGCCACCTTCTGCTCGAAGTCGGGCTCGCGACCGAAAAGGTGGTTGAAGCGACGGGCGATTTCGCGGGTGAGTTCGACATGCGGCACCTGATCTTCGCCGACCGGAACCGAGCTGGCCCGATAAATGAGGATGTCGGCAGCCTGCAGAAGCGGATAGCCCAGAAAGCCGTAGGTGGTGAGGTCCTTGTCGGTGAGCTTTTCCTGCTGGTCTTTGTAGGTCGGCACCCGCTCGAGCCAGCCCAGCGGCGTGGACATCGACAGCAGCACATGCAGCTCGGCATGCTCAGGCACCCGGGACTGGATGAAGAGCACGGCCTGACTGGGATCGATGCCAGCGGCCAGCCAGTCGATCACCATGTCCCAGATGTTGCGCTGGATGACCTCGGGCGACTCGTAGTGCGTGGTGAGCGCATGCCAGTCGGCCACAAAGAAATAGCAGGGTTGCTCGGCCTGGAGGCGGACCCAGTTGATCAGGGCGCCATGGTAGTGGCCAAGATGAAGGGCGCCGGTCGGGCGCATGCCGGAGAGTACGCGCGGAGCAAACATGCCCTGAAGTGTACGCGAGCCGCCCGAAGGGGCAGTTCGACTGTCGGGACCTGGAATGCGACGCGCGAGCCGTCCGACCGGGCAACGCCGGAAAGGATCAGATCATGCGTTCGATCGGCCCACGTCCTTCCCGAACGACCTGGGGGGTGTCGGAGGTCATGTCGATCACGGTGGTGGGCTCGATCCCCGCAGACGGGGCATCGAGCACAAGATCAATCCGCCCCCCCAGACGATCCATGATGTCGTCAGGATCGGTCAGAGGATCGTCTTCTCCGGCCAGGATCAGGCTGGACCCGATCAGGGGCTCGCCGTGGGCCTCGAGCAGCGCGAGCGCCACCGCATGATCAGGCACCCGCAAGCCGACCGTCTTTCGGGAGGGATGCCAGAGTCTGCGTGGAACCTCGCGCGTGGCGGGCAGGATGAAGGTGTATGCCCCCGGAGTCCATTCCTTGAGAAAGCGGTACTGACGGTTATCAATCTGCGCATAGGTTCCCACTTCAGCCAGATCACGGCACAGCAGCGTGAGCAGATGCCGGTCATCAATGCCGCGCAGCGCACGAAGACGATCGACCGCCGACTTGTCACCCATGCTGCAGGCCAGGACTGGACAGGCATCGGTCGGCATGACGATCAGGCCGCCCGACTTCAACAGCGTCTGCGCCTGCTGGACGAGTCGACGTTGAGGGTGGGTGGGATGGATCTCGAAACGTTGGGTCACAGCCTGGGCATCATGGGTGAATCAGGGATACCGCGCTCAGCCCGCGCTCAGGCCGAGATCTGCTCGAGTTCGGGCCAGTCGTGCCAGACCGGGAGCGCCCCTGCAGGCAGCCGCTCGACCGCACCGAGATCATGCCGACTTTCATTGGGGCCATGAAAATCAGAGCCACGGGAGGCAAGCAGCCCATAACGTTGGGCCACTTCGAGGTAATCACGTTCCATGCCTGGCGCATGGCTGCCGCTCACCACCTCGATGCCCCGGCCGCCCGCATCAACAAACTGGCGGATCAACTGGTCTGGGGTCAGGTCGGACAGGCGATAACGACCGGGATGCGCCATGACTGCGGTTCCTCCCGCCTGGGTGATCCATTGGACCGCGTCATTGAGCTCTGCCCAGCGGTGCGGTACGAATCCCGGCTTGCCTTCGATCAGGTAGCGCGTAAAGACGGAAGACACATTGGGGCACCTGCCCGTCTCGACGATATAGCGCGCGAAGTGGCTGCGAGAAACCAGCTTCGGATTGCCCACATATTTGAGCGCGCCTTCGTAGGCGTCGGGAATACCGACCGCCTCGAGCTGAGCCGCGATGTCTCGGGCGCGACCGTCACGCCCGGCGCGTGTCGCCGCAAGGCCGCTGACAAGTGCTGGATGGTCTGGATTCACCCGCAGTCCGACAATATGGATGGTTTCTCCACCCCAGGTCACGGACACCTCGACCCCACCCACAAAGGACAGGCCGAGTTCACGGGCACGGGCGCCTGCATCGGCCAGTCCGCCCAGCTCGTCATGATCGGTCAGCGCAAGTACGGCAACGCCATTGCGATGCGCCCTCTCCACCAGCGCAGCCGGAGCCAGGGTGCCATCGGAGACCGTCGAGTGACAGTGCAGATCGACATTCAGTCGACTGATGCGCAGAGCATCCTTGCCTGCATCGCGCATGTCAGTCCCCCATGAAGCGTTCGATCAGCGCAGCCACCTGTTCAGGCTGATCATGATGAAGCATGTGACCCGCATCCGATAAAGTGACTTCGTCGATGCTGGCAATGCAGGCCAGGCGATCCCGATAGGCAGGATCGTTGCGCAGTTTTTCCCAGCGGGTTCCCCGGTCCGCACCCACCAGCAAGACCGGGGCGGTAATGGCTGACCAGCAGGCATTCGCCTCATCGACCCGGTACAGGTAGGGATTGGTGGCCTTGTGGGAGGGGTCTCCCAGCAGTACCAGGCGTCCCCGCTCGTCCGGCGCGGCCCAGTGGCTGGCAAGCCAGGCCGCCCTGTCAGGTGTCAGGCGCGGATTGGTCTGGCGCAGACGATCGGCCACCTCATCCAGATTGGCATAGTCCTTGAGCCGGGACCCGTCGCGGATGTCATCGAGCCACTGAGCCAGACGGCCCGGTGCGTCTGCGGGCCGGGTGGCATTCAGACCAAAGCCCTCCAGGCTCACCAGTCGACGGATGCGCTGGGGGCGGACACCGGCATAGGTCATGGCTACAGTGCCGCCCATGCTGTGGGCGACCAGATTGATCGCGCTGCCCGGATCGAGTTCGTCGAGCACCGCCTCAAAGTCGGCCAGGTAATCGGGGAACCAGTAGCAGTCGGCAGGTGCCCGATCGGTCAGCCCGAACCCTCGCCAGTCGGGCGCGAGCACACGCCAGTCGCGTGCGAGGCAGTCCACCACAAACTGCCACGATGCCGAGACATCCATCCAGCCGTGAACCATCCAGAGCCTTGGCGCATCGTTGCGTCCCCAGGCGCGGACGTGATGTCGCAAACCGCGGGCCTGAACATACAAGGAATCGGACGCGCGGCGGGGCAGGTAGGACGGTGACGTTGACATGGCAGCCTGCCATTATAAAACGCCCGATGATCAGGAACGCCGCCTGCTGACCCCGTTTGCGGAGAAAGCCTCCCATCGCTGCAGTTCCGACTCGATAAATCCGGCCTGCAGTCTCGCGGTTCGGTTAAAGGGCGGTGCCGGCCTTGCAACCTCATTGGACAAGGCAAGCTCATCCCAGTCGGTCAGTGGATTGAGCCCCCGCTCCTGACACAACCGGTGAAACCAGTCGTTGCCGATCGCCACATGGCTGACCTCTTCCTGCAGGATCAGCTCAAGAATGGCGATTGCTCTCTGATCGCCGGCTCCCTTCAATCGCTCAATGATGCGAGGCGTCACATCCAGACCCCTGGCCTCAAGCAGGCGAGGCACCAGAGCCACCCGAAGCAGAACATCGTGCCGGGTGCGCTGTGCCATTTCCCAGAGGCCGTCATGCGCCGGAAAGTCACCGTAGGCATAGCCACGCCGCTCGAGTTCGGCCTGCAGCATCGAAAAATGTCGGGCCTCATCCACAGCGACCCGCGCCCAGTCCTGAACCCAGGACGCCCGCATTTGGGCAAATCGCCAGAACCCATCCAGCGCCAGGTTGATCGCATTGAACTCGATGTGCGCGATCGCATGGAGCAGTGCAGCCCGACCGGCCTCGCTTCCCACGCCGCGATCGGGAACATCGCGGGGATGAACCAGCACAGGCTGCTCGGGACGCCCTGGACGCTGCGGCGGATCCGACAAGGCACGCTCGTAGGCGGCACCATGCTGCGTTGATTCGGTCTCTGAAAGCAAAGCACCCTGCCCTGCCAGGCGCAGGGTCGCCTTGCACTTGACCTTGGGCTCGGACTGTTGCCAGGCCATCCAGGCCAGCACCCGCACTGAGCGCAGGTCCGATGCCGTTACACTCGGTGGATTCATTGCTCAATCAGTCTACAGGGAGGCAGTCCATGGCCATCTATCGCATTGCAGAACACAGTCCTGTCATCGACCCGTCTGCCTGGGTGGCACCGGGCGCCCATGTGATGGGCCGTGTGGAGCTTGCTGCCGGCGCCAGCATCTGGTTTGGCGCGGTGCTGCGCGGCGACAATGAGCCGATCCGGATCGGGGTGGGTAGCAATGTTCAGGAAAATGCCGTGCTGCATACCGACTGGAAATTCCCCCTCACGATTGGCGACCATGTCACGATCGGTCATCAGGCGATGCTGCATGGCTGTACCGTGGGAGAAGGCAGCCTGATCGGCATCCAGGCTGTGGTCCTCAATGGCGCGCGCATCGGTCGCAACTGCCTGATCGGAGCCGGGGCACTCATCCCCGAAGGCAAGGAAATTCCAGACCGCAGTGTCGTGATGGGCGCTCCGGGAAAGATCGTTCGCGAGCTTACCGATGCGGACATCGCGCGGATCCGCTCGGGCGTCGACAACTATGTCGCCAAGGCGGCGAGCATGCGCAAGGATCTGGTGCGCCTCGATGGCTGACAAGTTGCATCGCTTCCTGATGCAGCACGCGCCCGTGCGGGGCGAGCTGGTCTGTCTGGAAGCGGCCTGGCAGGAAATTTCAGGGCGCCATGATCTGCCCGCCTGTGTGCTCGACCGTCTGGGAGAGCTGTGCGTAGCGGGGCTGATGCTCGCTGCCTCGCTCAAGTTCGAGGGCGCGCTGGTGCTGCAGATCCAGGGCGACGGGCCGGTATCGCTCATGGTGGTCGAGTGTGAGTCCGACGGACGTCTGAGGGCGACTGCCAAGCTGCGTGAAGGGCAGCACTGCCCTGCCAATGCAAGTCTCAATGAGCTGGTCAACCGGCACGGCCAGGGCCGATTCCTGGTGACCCTGGATCCTCGCAAGAGCGCCGTGCAGCGTCAGGCCTACCAGGGCATCGTGCCCTTCGAGGGCGACACGGTCGCCGAAGTGCTCGAGCGCTATATGGCCCGCTCCGAGCAGGTGCCAACCCGGATGTGGTTGTCCTGCGATGCCAATCGCGCTGCCGGACTCATGCTCCAGCGATTGCCCGAGGAGGGAGGGCAGCCCCTGTCAACCGCCCCCGAGAACCGTCCGGAGCCGCTAGCCGCGCAGACCGGAGGCTCGCGGGAGAGTCCACATGACGAGGCCTGGCAGCGCATGCTGCATTTGGCCGATACGGTCACCGGCGAGGAACTGCGTCAGTTACCCGCCGGGGAGATCCTGCATCGGCTGTTCTGGCAGGAAGCCCTGCATGCCTTCGATGCCCGGGAGGTGCGGTTTGCCTGCAGTTGCTCCCGACACAAGGTTGGCGACATGCTGCGCATGCTGGGCCGCGAGGAGATTGAGTCGGTCCTTGCCGAGCAGGGCAGCGTCGGTGTGCGCTGCGACTTCTGCAATACCGACTGGTCATTCGATGCAGTGGATTGCGCGGCGCTGTTCATCGCTCAACCCCCGAGCGCAGAACGGGCAGAAACCCGACACTGACATGCCGCAGAACGGGCCGATACCCGACACTGACATGCCCGGTATGCGCTGATCAGCGGACGCCGCTTCTTACGGGCGCGGCCGAAGCCTGACGATCTTCAAGTGCTTCAGGGCCCCGAACCTGCGAGCGCCCCTTTTGCTCCCCCGAATCCTGCCTGAGGGTTTCGGGCAACTGCACGAAGATTTCATCGCCCCGCATCATGCCCAGCTCGTAGCGGGCGCGCTCTTCAACCGCACCCGTCCCCTCACGCAAGTCCTTGACCTCGCCTTCCAGCGATCGGTTGCGTTCAAGCAGGCGGTCGTTCGCGCCCTGCTGGAGCGCCACCTGGTGCTCGAGGTCCCAGACCCTCAGCCACCCTCCCTTGCCCAGCCAGAGGGGGTACTGGATGAGCACCAGCAAGGTCACCATGGCCAAGGTCAGGATGCGCATGATCCGGCTGCGTCAGAACTCAGTAAAGGTTGTAGAAAGCGGAGCGGCCCGGGTAGTGTGCCACCTCGCCGAGGTCTTCCTCAATCCGGAGCAACTGGTTGTACTTGGCGATCCGGTCGGAACGCGACATGGAGCCGGTCTTGATCTGCAGGGCGTTGGTCGCCACCGCAATATCGGCAATCGTGGTGTCTTCGGTCTCGCCCGAACGGTGCGAGACCACCGCGGTGTAGTTGTTGCGCTTGGCGAGCTCGATGGCTGCGAAGGTTTCGGTCAGAGTGCCGATCTGGTTGATCTTGATCAGGATCGAGTTTGCAATGCCCGCTTCGATGCCCTCGCGCAGGATGCGTGTGTTGGTGACAAAGAGGTCATCCCCCACCAGTTGCACCTTGTCGCCCAGCTGATCAGTGATCACCCGCCAGCCGTCCCAGTCGTTTTCGGCCATGCCGTCTTCGATGGAGATGATCGGGTAACGATCTGCCCAGGTGGCCAGCAGGTTGCTGAACTCGGGCGCAGCAAGCGACAGCCCCTCGCCATGCAGGTGATAGCGACCGTCCTTGAAGAACTCCGACGCTGCACAGTCAAGACCCAGCGCAATCTGGGTGCCCGGCGTGTAGCCGGCCTTCTCGATCGCTTCGAGAATCAGCTGGATCGCCGCTTCATGATTGGCCACACTCGGCGCAAACCCGCCCTCGTCGCCCACCGCCGTGCTCAGACCCCGGTCGTGAAGAATCTTCTTGAGGGCCTGGAAGGTCTCGGCACCGTAGCGCAATGCCTCCCGAAAACTCGGCGCCCCGATCGGGATGATCATGAACTCCTGAAGATCGAGGTTGTTGTTGGCATGGGCGCCGCCATTGATGACGTTCATCATGGGCACCGGCAAAGACATGGCACCCGACCCGCCAAAGTACCGGTACAGGGGCAGTCCGGACTCTTCGGCCGCCGCCTTGGCAACCGCCATGGAGACGGCCAGCGTGGCATTGGCGCCCAGGCGGGCCTTGTTGTCGGTACCATCAAGATCGATCAGGGTCTTGTCGAGATAGGCCTGTTCGGACGCGTCGAGTCCGAGGATGGCCTCGGAGATCTCGGTGTTGATGTTTTCAACAGCTCGCAGCACGCCTTTACCGCCATAGCGTGAGGCATCGCCATCGCGCAATTCGATGGCTTCACGGGAGCCGGTCGATGCGCCCGATGGCACGGCCGCACGGCCCAGAGTGCCGGACTCGAGAAGCACATCACACTCGACGGTGGGATTGCCCCTTGAATCAATGACTTCACGGCCGATGATGTCGACGATGGTGCTCATGGGATCAGACTCCTTCGACCACGATCATGTTGAAGAACTCGGTTGCTCCGGCACGCGCATGTCGCGCCTGCAGATAGAGCGCCGAGTCGTAGAAGGCCTTGGCCGCGTCATAGCTCGGGAAGCGGATCACCACCATGCGGGTCGGTGCCCAATGGCCTTCCAGGGTTTCGCTGCGCCCCCCGCGCACGATGAATTCACCACCGGCGGCCGCAACGGCGGCGGGGGTCAGGGCCATATAGCCCTTGTACTGCTCGGGATCGGTGACGCGCACGTCAGCGATGACATAGGCATTGCTCAAACCAGCCACTCCTGTTCGGGAAATCCATGACGTTTGACCAGAGCATCGAGCTCGCACAAGGTGGCGAGCAGGCTCTCCATGCGCGGCAGAGGCCAGGCATTGGGTCCATCGGAAAGGGCACGCGACGGGTCGGGATGGGTCTCCATGAACAGACCCGACACGCCGGTTGCCACCGCGGCTCTTGCGAGCACCGGAACAAATTCGCGCTGTCCACCCGAGGCGCTTCCGAGTCCTCCTGGCAATTGCACCGAGTGGGTTGCATCGAAGACCACCGGGCATCCGGTCGCCCGCATGATGGCCAGACTGCGCATGTCGGAGACCAGATTGTTGTAACCGAACGAGGCTCCGCGTTCGCAGACCATGATGGTGTCGCCGCTGTGGCCGGCTTCGATGGCCGCTTCGCGGGCCTTGTCCGCCACATGTTTCATGTCTGCAGGCGCAAGAAACTGGCCTTTCTTGATGTTGACCGGCTTGCCTGTGGCCGCCACCGCACGAATGAAATCGGTCTGGCGGCACAGAAAGGCGGGCGTCTGCAGGACATCGACCACGGCGGCCACCGGCTCGGCCTGATCGGTATCGTGAACATCGGTGAGCACGGGCACACCAATCTGACGCCTGACCTCGTCCAGGATGCGCAGACCCCCGTCGAGACCGGGCCCCCGGAAGGACTTGCCCGAACTGCGGTTGGCCTTGTCGAATGAGGACTTGTAGATGAAGGGCACACCCAGTCGGGAGGTGATGTCCTTGAGTTGCCCTGCGGTTTCGATCGCCAGCTCGAGCGATTCGATGGCGCAGGGCCCTGCAATGAGAAAGAACGGGCGATCGAGCCCGATTTCGTGACCGCAGAGCTTCATGCTGCCCCCTGAATGGCGGTGGTGCCGGCGGGGGTCATGGCCTTGACCCGATCATGCTGGGCCAGCGCCGCACGAACATAGGAGATGAACAGGGGATGGCCATCCCGCGGTGTGGAGGTGAACTCGGGATGGAACTGAACACCCACAAACCAGGGATGCGCGCCGGCCCCCGATTGGGGCAGCTCGGCGATCTCGGTCAGACCTTCGGTGGGCGTACGTGCCGAAACCTTCAGTCCGGCGGCCTCGAGCTGAGGCACATAGGCATTGTTGACCTCGTACCGATGACGGTGGCGCTCGTTGACGGAGTCGCCATAGATGCGCTGGGCGAGGGTGCCAGGCAGGACAGGACAGCGCTGGGCGCCCAGGCGCATGGTGCCGCCCAGATCAGACTGCTCGTCACGCCGCTCGAGCCGGCCCTCGCGGTCCATCCATTCGGTGATCAGACCGACCACCGGATGGGGCGATGCCGGATCGAATTCGGTGCTGTTGGCCTCCTGCAAGCCGCAGACATGGCGCGCATATTCGATGACGGCGAGCTGCATGCCGAGGCAGATGCCCAGATAAGGCACCCCTTGCTCCCGTGCGTATCGGATGGCCGCAATCTTGCCCTCGACGCCCCGCCTTCCGAAGCCTCCGGGCACCAGGATGGCGTCAAAACCGGCCAGTCCGGAACTGCCTTCGCGCTCGATCTGTTCGGAATCGATGTACTCGATCCTGACGCGGCTGTCGGTATGGATGCCGGCATGGATGAGCGCTTCGCTCAATGACTTGTAGGACTCGGTGAGATCGACATATTTGCCGACCATGGCAATGCGTACGGTATGCGCCGGATGTTCCTGGCGATCGACCAGACGATCCCAGACGGAGAGGTCGGCTGCCGGGGCGTTCAGGCGAAGCACCTCGCACAGGAGATCGTCGACGCGCTGCTCATGCAGCATGCGGGGAATCTTGTAGATCGAATCGGCATCCCAGACCGAGATGACCGAATCGAGCGGGACATTGGAGAAGAGCGAAATCTTGGCGCGCTCGTCATCGGGAATGCGCCGATCCGCCCGGCACAGCACCAGGTCGGCCTGAATGCCGATTTCGCGAAGCTTCTGGACCGAGTGCTGTGTGGGCTTGGTCTTGAGTTCGCCTGCCGACGGGATGAAGGGCACGAGCGTGAGATGCACGAAGCAGGCACTGCCCCGTCCGAGCGCCAGACTCATCTGGCGCGCCGCCTCGAGGAAAGGCAGGGATTCGATATCGCCCACCGTGCCGCCAATCTCGACGATCGCCACCTCGGCTGCCTCAGGCGTGCCGACACCCGCGCCCCGTTCGACGAAAGCGCGGATTTCGTTGGTGATGTGCGGGATAACCTGGACGGTCCGGCCGAGATACTCGCCCCGTCTTTCCTTGCGGATGACGGACTCGTAGATCTGGCCTGTGGTGAAGTTGTTGGCCCGGCGCATGCGCGCCCGGATGAACCTCTCGTAGTGCCCCAGGTCGAGGTCGGTCTCGGCACCGTCTTCGGTGACAAACACCTCGCCATGCTGAAACGGGCTCATGGTGCCCGGATCGACATTGATGTAGGGGTCGAGCTTGAGGAGGGTGACCCTTAGACCGCGTGACTCGAGCAACGCGGCCATGGATGCGGCGGCGATCCCTTTACCCAAGGAAGAGACGACCCCGCCGGTGACGAAGACGAATTTGGTCATGGCGCCTACCGGGAAATGCCGAGTATACCAAGGGATGCGGTATCGTCGGGCCTCTCCTCCGAAGGGCGTACCCATGAAAGCCCATCCGCTTCGCACGGTGCTGCACGATGAAGTGCATACCCGACCCCGACCCCATGTCAGCGCGCCCCATGCGGTCGTGCATGTCTCGATCCTGCATCCCCGGCGCGGCCATCAGGGCCTGCCCGAGGGGCTGCTTCGCTGGTTCGACGAACAGGGGCTGCCTCGGCCCTCGACAGGGCAAAGCCATATCGACGCCGAGTCGGGGCCCCTGCGCATCAAATGGGAACGGCATGGCGAGTTCGATGACCTGACGGTGTATGCCGCCGGCTCACTGCCAGAAGACCCTTTTGCCGCAGGGCCCGCCGATGCGCTCATGAAGCGTCTGCTTCAGACCAACGCCCCCGAAGATATGGCGTCGTCGGGTGAGGTGATTGCGGCGCTCAGAATTGCGGTGCTCGCCACGCCACCGACGCCATCCCCGGATTTCAATCGGGCCCTTGCACTGAAATCCTTCGCGACAGGAAGCGTGGTGGGCGCCACGATCAGCGACAACGATGCCGCGGTCTATGGCGACTTTCATCTTGACGATCAAGGCTACGGCCGATTCCTGGTCCAGGACCAGGCCACCCACCCGGGTCAGATGGGGCGTGCGGTCCAGCGCATCATCGAGATCGAGGTCTACCGGATGATGTCCATGCTTGCGTTTCCGGAGGCGCGTCGCATGGCCAACGAGCTTGATCGTGCGGAGGTCGCTCTGTCCGCACTGGTCGCGCGGCTCGATGTTGCACCGGAATCCGAGGAGCCGGAGTTGCTGCGCGAACTGACGGGCCTGTCGGCCAGTGTGGAGCAGCTGTCGACCAGCACGGCGTTCAGGATGAGTGCGGCGCGCGCCTACCGCACGCTGGTCCGTCAGCGTGGCATCGAGTTGCGGCAGGGTCGTTTGCCCGGACTGCAGACTCTCACCGAGTTCCTCGAGCGTCGATTCGAACCTGCGATGGCCTACTGCGATGCGGTGACAACACGCATGGGCGCGATTTCGGAGCGGATCAGCCGCGCAAGTGCCCTGCTGGGCACACGGGTCGAAATCGAGCGGGAGCGGCAGAATCAGGCACTGCTCGGTGCCATGAACCGACGCGCCGAACTGCAACTGCGACTTCAGGAGACCGTTGAAGGACTGTCGGTTGCAGCCATTGCCTACTACGCCACCGGCCTGATGGGCTACCTCTTCAAGGGGGCCGCCGACGCCGGCCTGCCTCTGGATCCCGAGGTGGCTACCGGCATCGCCGTGGTGCCAATCGTGATCGCCGCTGCGCTCGGCCTGCGGGCAGCCCGCAAGCGTCTGAACCAGCGAAGTGCCAAGCGCGAATCGAATTCAGGACAGTAAACCCCCGCCCTTTGCGACAGAAAGTTCCTGTCGCGACAGTAAGCCCCTGTCGACAGTAAGCCCCTGCCCTTTCCGACAGGCGCTCACGGCACACCTCAGGTCAGCCCGAAACCGTCATCGGCGCCGTCATCGGCGCCGATG
>JBMSOD010000063.1:0-14419 GCA_049422085.1 Burkholderiaceae bacterium | reverse complement strand
GTCATGCGCAGTTCTTCTAGATCACCACGAACCAGGGCATCCCGCTGCATCGACAGGCACGCCGTAAACGTTTCGAGCACCTGCTCGATGGTGGCGTGCGCGGTCGGAGCGGGATTCTGGTTCATGGCTGTGCCTGTTTAGGTGGAGCGTTGAGGAGATCCCGGGTATCCGCGAGCAGGCTGTCAGCCACCTTCTTCGCATCGACCGGGAAGCGGCCTTCCTGGATGGCCCGGCGGACTTCCTCGACCTTGCTGCCGTCGAAAGGGATTGTCGTACCGTCCGACCCCATGCGCGGAGGCATCCCGGAGAGCGATACACGATCGACCTCTTTGGGTGTGGTTACGGGTTCGGTACTGACGCCGGGTCGAACAACTGAGGCGCGATCTGCCCCGACCGACTTGGCGTCGACTCTCGAGGCATCAGGGGTATTGGGACCGATTTTCATGGCAACTCTCCTTGGGGTCGATCAGGAAACGACCCACAAGTGCATTATCGTCCGCATTTCTGAGGACTTTAGGGCTGGAGTTGCCGGTTGCATCAATTGGTTGTGCTCCGGGTTGCCATTCAGAGTCTGACTTCAACCGTTCGACCGCGCAGCGTCCCCGCAACGATCCGGCCGTTTTCGGTTCGCGCCCGGACCGGTTGCCCCTCGCCACCGGCCACCAGCGCATAGCCGTCAGCCTGGACGACGAAACCGCGACCCATCATCTCGATCCGGACCGGATCGCCTGCGGCCACGGTGGGCTGAACCCGCAAGTGCTCCATCCGGATGACCTGCCCGGCGGCGATCGGACGGATCAGGCTGCGCCCTACCAGTTGAGCGGGGTCGGTCAGCGGGGTGCCGGGCTCCCGGGTGAGTTCGGTCTCTTCAATCCTGACGGGGGCCATGGCTGCCGCCGAGCCCGCTGAAAGAGGCTCCGCTGCGACCAGGGCAGGTCCATGGACGGAGACGGTCACAGGCAGGCTCACGGACCATTGTGCGCCCTCGAGGCATCGCACGCCGATGGATGTGCGACCCCATAGACGGGTCCCGGGGAGCAGATAGGGCTCGATCCGACCGCAAGGCGCAAGGCGCAGGCGGGGGTCGAGCTGGCCCACGGACACGTCGATACGCATCCCTGATTGCGACGCCGGAATGCTCTTGTGAATGAAATCGCGGACCGGGTCGGCGGAGGGCGATGCTGTTACGGGGGCCTGCGCCATGACAGAGGGCTGCACCATGGCCGAGGGCTGCGCCATGGCCGAGGGCTGCGCCATCGAAGCGGTCGCCAGACCCCAGATCAGCAGGACCAGCGCATGCACCACACCCGATGGCAGACGCTGCAGCCAGAGGGACGTGCGGGCAAAGGAGCGGGTCGGGACCATGGGGTAGGGGTGGCCAGAGGTGAAGTGAGGCTCAAGCTTAGTCTGGGGCTCCCGAGGAAAGCGTTTGAATAAGCCGGGTTTTCTGGCGTTGATCTTGACTTCAGTTTCGCGCGCACAGGTCGATGATCGGGGCCATTCCTCACCAGTGGAGTCCATCTCCATGAGCCGCCTCACCGACAGTATCGATTTTCATGGCCGCGCCCTGCTGCTTCGCGCAGAGCGGCAGAAGGTCATCTCCGGAAACATTGCCAATGCCGATACGCCGGGCTACGCCGCCCGCGACTTTGATTTCCGCGCCGCGCTGGCCGATGCCACCCGCAATCAGTCGGAAGTCAGATCCGCGACCGGCCAGAGCGGGCAGGCGGCTGGCCGCGATGTCGCGGGCGGACTTCAGGTGACGCAGGCCGGCCACCTGGGTCAGCCAGCCACCGAAGGCGCCCGCATCGACAGCACCGTGCTTCGGTTCCGCAACGTCGAGCAGGCCAGCATCGACGGCAACAGCGTCGACCTGGATCGGGAGCGCGCAGCCTTTGCAGACAACGCAGTGCGTTTCGAGGCCTCGCTGCGCTTTATCAATGGCTCGGTGCGCACGATGCTGTCTGCCATCCGCGGCGAATGACCCGCCACTGAATTCAAAGGAGTCCGGATATGTCCCTGATGAAGGTCTTCAATATTTCGGGTGGCGCAGTGTCAGCCCAGAGCCAGCGGCTGAACGTGGTCGCGAGCAACCTGGCCAACGCCGATGCGCTGGCGGGGCCGGACGGACAGGCTTACAAGGCACGTCAGGTGGTCTTCCAGACCCAGGCGACTGCCGATGGCAGCGCAGGGGTGAAAGTGTCCTCGATTGTCGAGGACAACGCCCCCGCCCGCCGGGTCTATGAGCCGGCCCATCCGATGGCCGATCAGGATGGCTATATCACCCAGTCCAATGTCAACGTGGTCGAGGAGATGGTCAACATGATCTCGGCCTCGCGGTCCTACCAGAACAACGTCGAAGTCATGAACACCGCCCGACAGCTGCTGCAGAAGACCCTGCAGATGGGTCAGGGCTGATACCCACACAACGCAAGGAGCCTCCCGTCATGAGCGTGAGCACCGTCCAGTCCATTCAGCCCGCAGCCGCGATCGCGCCGGCGCAAAGAACAGGCGCCGCTTCTGGTCAGACAACCCAATCAGGGTCACAGGCCAGTGCCTCGTTTGATTCCCTGGTCAACTCGCTGCGCGGTGGCAGTGCCGGCGCAGGAACCGCCGCTGCAACGCAGGGTGCGGACGAAGACCGCTTCCTGAAGCTGCTGGTGGCGCAGATGAACAATCAGGACCCCCTCAACCCGATGGATAACGCGCAGGTCACCAGCCAGCTTGCACAGATCAACACCGTGAAGGGAATCGACGCCCTGAACGGCAGCGTCAAGAAGCTGCTCGAGCAGTCGCAGGCGGCACAGACCTCGCAGGCCATGGGCCTGGTGGGCCGTAGCGTGCTTCTGGACGGCAATCTGATGGAGCTGTCACCCGAGGGCATGGCCCGAGGCGCCTTCCAGCTTGACGCACCGGCCGCCTCAGTGCGGGTTGAGGTGCTCGACGCAGCAGGCAAGGTGGTCGACAGCCGGAGCATGAACAACCTGCCCGCCGGCATGCAGCAATTTGTGTGGGACGGCAAGGGCGGAAGCCTGCCTCCCGGCGACTACGCCCTGCAGGTCACTGCGATCAACGGCAGCCAGCAAAGCCCGGTCAGGACCTATTCCGCCGTGACGGTGCAGGCCGTGCAACCAGGAAGCAATGGGGCGCAACTGAACCTGGGCTCGTTTGGCAGCCGGCCGATGTCCGACATCCGGGCCTACCTCTGATTCGCATCTCAATGAATTTCGTCCGGTGCGCAAGACCGGGCACTGAAACCACATCCCCCCAGGAGTCATCATGAGCTTCCAGCAAGGACTGTCAGGACTGAACGCCGCCGCTCGCAACCTCGATGTGATCGGCAACAACGTGGCCAACGCCAACACCGTGGGCGCCAAATATTCGCGAGCCGAGTTTGCCGATATCTATGCCAACTCCCTGAACGGGTCGGCCTCTGGTTCGATTGGTATCGGCGTGGCGGTCTCGAGTGTGGCGCAACAGTTCACTCAGGGCGATATCGTGACCACGGCCAGCCCGCTCGACATGGCAGTCAACGGACGAGGCTTTTTCAGGACCTCGATGGCGGGCGATATCGAGTACACCCGCAATGGCCAGTTCCGGATGGACAAGGACGGTTACATCGTGACCAACCGGGGTGCGCGTCTGAGCGGCTTTCCGATCGATGCCAACGTCAGCGTGGCCGTGGGCGCCCCGACCGACCTGCGTATCAGTCTGGCGGACATTTCGCCCCAGGCAACGACCACGGCGAGTGCCCAGCTCAATCTGGACGCCCGCGCCTCCGTTCCGACCGCCGCCTTTGATTCGACCGATACCACCACCTATAACGGTGCCATGTCGATGACGGTGTTCGACAGCCTGGGCCAGGACCAGCTGGTCTCGTTTTATTACCGCTAGACCGCTGACAACACCTGGGATGTCTATGCGGCTGCGGACGGCGTCGATCTGGGGGCTCCGATCGATACCCTGAACTTTTCGACCTCGGGTCTGGTGACCTCGCCGGCAGCGCCGACCAGCCTGACCATTCCGGTGGGCGCAGGTGCTGGCGGCAATCTGACCTACACGCTCGACCTCACCAAGGCGACCCAGTTCGGATCTCCTTTTGGCACGAGCGAAATCCTGCAGGACGGTTATACGACCGGCCGCATGTCCGGCATCAGCGTGGACGGCACCGGCAACATCGTTGCCCGCTACACCAACGGGCAGTCGAAGATCCAGGGACAGGTTGCACTGGCCAACTTCAACAACCCGCAGTCGCTGGTACCTCTGGGCAACAACGCCTGGGCCGAGAGCGTGGGGTCAGGTCAGCCGACCGTGGGGGCACCGGGCACCGGCGCTCTGGGGGCCTTGCAGGCCAGCGCGGTGGAGAGTTCCAACGTCGATCTGACCGCAGAACTGGTCAACATGATCACCGCCCAGCGGGTCTTCCAGGCCAACGCGCAGACCATCAAGACAGCAGATTCGCTGCTGCAGACCGTGGTGAATCTGCGCTGATGAGGCGGGACATCCACGCACGTCCTGATGCACGGGTCTGACTGAACTGAACTCAACTGCGCTGAACTCAACCGCGGAGCTTTCATGGATCGCATGATCTACACCGCCATGTCGGGGGCCAAGGCCACGATGGCTCGTCAGGACGCCCTGGCGAACAATCTGGCCAATGCGAATACGCCCGGGTTCCGGGCCGATCTGAGCGCCTTCAGGGCAGTTCCGGTCCGGGGCGAGGGCATGACCACCCGGGTGCATGCCGTCGATGCAACCGCAGGGTTCAGTGCCCTGGCGGGTCCGGTGAACACCACCGGACGTGCGCTGGACATTGCGGTTCAGGGACCTGGCTGGTTCGCCGTGCAGGCCCTGGATGGCAACGAGGCCTACACCCGCTCCGGGGGTCTGGAACTCTCCGCGGACGGCACCCTTCAGACCCGCAACGGCCTTGCCGTGCAGGGGGACGGCGGACCGATTGTGGTGCCGCAGGGTGCTGCTGTGGCGATCGGTTCTGATGGCACCGTGAGTGCGAGGGTAGGCAATACGCCGGCGGTGAATGTGGGCAGGATCAAGCTGGTCAACCCACCCGCCGCCGAACTCCGTAAGGGAGCGGATGGCCTGATGCGCACGGCCAATGGCGAGCCTGCCGATGCCGACCCCGCCGTGGCGGTGGCCCAGGGGGCCCTCGAAGGCAGCAATGTCAATGCGGTCGAGGCCATGGTCGGAATGATCGCCGCGGCCCGGCAGTTCGAGATGCAGATGAAGATGCTTCAGAACGCAGACAACAACGAGCAGCGCGCTTCCAAGCTGCTCACCACCAACGGTTGACGGGGGCTTTCGCCATGATGCGATCACTGTGGATTTCAAAGACGGGTCTCGATGCGCAGCAGATGCAGCTCGACACCATTTCTCACAACCTCGCCAACGTCAGCACCAACGGCTACAAGCGCTCCCATGCCCAGTTCGAGGATCTGCTCTATCAGAACCTGCGACAGGCCGGTGCTCAGGAGACGCAGCAGAACATTCTGCCGGCGGGTCTGCAGGTCGGCACCGGGGTCAAGCCGGTCGGCACCGCACGCAACTTCAGCCAGGGCAACCTGAACCGCACCGAAAACCCGCTCGATCTGGCGATCAACGGAAACGGGTTTTTGCAGGTCACCCTGCCCGACGGTACAACCGGCTATACCCGCGATGGTGCGCTTCGGGTCGACGCGCAGGGCCAACTGGTGACCGCCAATGGCCAGCCCATCAATCCGGCCATCACGATCCCGGCCAATGCCACAGGTCTGACCTTTGGTTCTGATGGCGCAGTCTCCGCGGTCGTGCCTGGCAATGCCACGCCGGTGCAGCTCGGGCAGGTTCAGCTGGCCACCTTCGTGAACCCGGCCGGCCTCACTCCAGCCGGGCAGAACCTCTTCAGGGAGACCGAGGCCTCGGGCGCACCGACCGTCGGTGCTCCCGGGCTCAACGGGGCCGGAACCCTGACCCAGGGCTATGTCGAGACCTCGAACGTCAATGTGGTCGAAGAGCTGGTCACCATGATCCAGACCCAGCGCGCCTACGAGATCAACTCAAAGGCCATCCAGACCGCCGACCAGATGCTGGGTCGACTGTCGCAGCTCTGACGATCCGTGCTTGGGGACGGTTTTTTTTGACGAGCTCTGTCTTGTACTCATTTTCAGTTCATTGATTCAAGGGGTTTTCTGATGACGCACGCCGTATTGACGATCGATCGGGTGAGGCTCGCCCGCTGCGGAGCGCTTGCCCTGATGGTGCTCGTGCTGTCTGGATGTGCCGCGCTCAACCTGAACACTCCCTCGGTGGATGTCCAGCCCCCGCCCCCCCGCATGCCCTCGGTCGCTCGCGTGCCGCAACCGTCTTCAGCGGCCGCGGCCTTGCCGGTCAGCCCGAGGCCGGTCGTGGCGGCTCCTGCAAGTGCCGGAGCGATTTTTCAGGGCCAGTCTTACCGGCCGCTGTTCGAGACCGTCCGGGCCCGAACTGTCGGTGATGTGCTGACCGTGTCTATCGAAGAAAACACCACCGCACGCCAGAGCTCGAACACCTCGATCAACCGGGGCAGCAAGCTTGACGGTTCGATTTCGGCGATCCCCTTTGTGCGTCCTGGATCCACGCCTCTGGCGCGCGCCAAGATCGGCGCCGGCCTGGACAACGACACTGCGTCCAAGGGCGAAAGCGGCAGCGACAATGTTTTCAAGGGCACGATCACCGCGACCGTGGCTGAGGTGCTCGCCAACGGGCACCTGGTGGTCGTGGGTGAAAAACAGGTGGGCGTCAATCAGACCGTCGACTCCCTTCGGTTTTCGGGAGTGGTGGATCCCATGCTGATCCGTCCAGGCAACACCATCAATTCAACCCAGGTGGCTGATGTCCGACTTGAGTTCCGTGGTCGCGGGGATATCGACCGTGCAATGACAACTGGCTGGCTGCAGCGCTTCTTTTTCAGCTATGCCCCGCTCTGATCCAGGAGCATCCTGACGTCATGAAAATACTCGCCACCCTGTTCACCGCCGGCCTGAGCCTGGCCCTTTCTCTCGGACTCACCACCGAGGCCCATGCCGAGCGAATCAAGGATCTTGCATCCATTCAGGGGGTGCGGACCAACCAGCTGATCGGATATGGCCTGATTGTGGGTCTGGATGGCACAGGCGACCAGACAACGCAGGCGCCCTTCACCTCGCAGAGCCTGGGCACCATGCTTCAGCAGCTGGGGGTGACTCTGCCTCCCAATGTCAACCCGCAGCTCAAGAATACGGCGGCGGTCATGCTGACCGCTCAGCTGCCTGCCTATGCCCAGCCGGGTCAGACCATCGATGTAACTGTCTCATCGATCGGCAATGCCAAGAGCCTGCGCGGCGGCACCCTCTTGCTGACCCCGCTCAAGGGCGCGGATGGCCAGATTTATGCCATGGCTCAGGGCAATGTCGTGGTGGGCGGGGCAGGGGCTTCGGCCGGGGGAAGCAAGGTCCAGATCAATCATCTCTCGGCAGGGCGGGTCCCGGCAGGGGCCACGGTCGAGCGCGCCGTCGCCAACGATGTCCTGCAGGGCGAAACCCTGCAGCTCGAGCTCAAGGTCACCGATTTCTCGGCGGCGACCCAGGTGGCCGAGGCGATCAACCGCCGAGCAGGCAACAGCGGACCGATTGCGCAGGCCATCGACGGCCGGGTGATCCAGGTTCGGCTGCCGGAGGCGTCCCGGCGGGTGGCCTTCGTGGCTGAGCTCGAAAATATTCAGGTGTCGCAGGTCGCACCGCCCGCCCGGGTCATTGTCAATGCCCGAACGGGTTCGGTGGTCATGAACCAGTCGGTCACCCTCGAACCCAGTGCAGTCGCCCACGGCAACCTGTCGGTGGCCGTGAGCAGCACGCCGGTCGTCAGCCAGCCGGCTCCCTTTTCCCAGGGCACTACAGTTGTCGGCGAGAAGGCCGATATCAGCATCAAGCAGGATGGTGGTGCCCTGCGCGTGCTCGACGGAGCGGCCAAGCTGGCCGACGTCGTGAAGGCGCTCAATTCGCTGGGGGCCAGTGCGCAGGATCTGATCGCCATTTTGCAGGCCCTCAAGGCCGCAGGAAGTCTCAAGGCAGAACTGGAAATCATATGACCGCACGCATGCCGGCTGCGCTGGCCACGGATGTTCGCTCGCTCGATGCCCTCAAGGGCAGCGCCGCGCGTGATCCGAAGGCGGCGGCGCGCGCGGCAGCGAATCAGTTCGAGGCGCTCTTCATGCAGATGGTCATGAAGAGCATGCGGGATGCCTCTCCAAAAAGCGGTCTGTTCGACGGGGCAGGTTCGGACCTCTATCAGGGCATGCTCGATACCCAGATGACCCAGTCGATGACCGGTCGGCCAGGCGGGCTGGGTGAGCAGATCGCACGTCAGCTCATGCGCAACATGGCGGGCGGGCAAACCGCAGGAGCCGGTCGGGCCGAGGATGTCCAGGGCCCGAAGGGCGTGTCAGGCTTGCCGCAGGTGTCCACCGAGGCGCTGGCCAGAGCCCGGTTCGACCCGGCCACGGGCCGAGTCGCAGGCTCATCATTCCCGACAGAGGCATCCGCTGACGGGGAGTTTCCCAGTGGCAATCAGGCTGCCGCTGCCGCGTTTGCGGCGGCCAGAAAGCGGGCCCAGAGCGTACATTGGCATCGCGACCCGGCGAGCCGGATGCCCATGGCCGGCTTGCAGGCGCCCTCTGCAACAGCACGCTCTGGCGCGACCGACTCCCGAGGACCGACAGACGCCGGAGGGATCCCCGCGCAGTTTGTGCAGCGCATGTGGCCTGCGGCCCAGTCGGCCGAACGGGCGACCGGCGTACCCGCGGCCTTCATCGTCGGACAGGCCGCCCTGGAGTCCGGTTGGGGACGCAAGGAACTGACCCATGCCGATGGGCGGACCGCCTTCAACCTGTTTGGAATCAAGGCGGGAGGCGCCTGGAAGGGGGCGACCGTCGACTCGATGACCTCCGAATTCATTGATGGCCGCATGATCAAGACCGTCGAGCGCTTCCGTGCCTACGGCAGCTATGAAGAAGCGTTCAATGACTGGGCCCGGCTGATGGCAGGCAATCCGCGTTATTCGGGTGTGCTGAATGCCGGAGGCAGCGTGGCGAGTTTTGCAGCTAATATGCAGAAAGCAGGTTACGCGACCGACCCGAATTACGGATCCAAACTGGCCCAGGTGATTCAACAGACCCTGAGCCTGCGGCCCACGCGGACCTGACCGGACGGAGCCGGACATGAGCGATCTCTTTCGAATTGGTACAAGCGGACTGAACGCTGCCTACCTGCAGTTGCAGACCACGGGCCAGAACATCGCCAATGCGAGCACTCCTGGTTATGTCCGCCGTGAGGCTCAACTTGCAGAGGCCGTCAGTGCAAGCGCCAACGGGTTCGGAGGTGCAGGTGTCACTGTCACCGGGCTGCGCCGTGTCTACGATGCCTTCATTACCCGCGAAGCGATTTCAAGCCAGGCAGTGTCCGCCCAGGATGCGGCACGTCGCGATAACCTGGCCCGACTGGACAATCTCTTTTCCGATCCCGACGCTGGCATGGGCGCCGCCTTCGACCGCCTGGTCAACAGCTTTGGCGATCTGACCGCGCGCCCGGGCGATGCCTCGGTACGAACGGCTACGCTGGCTCAGGCAGAGGGTTTTGTGACCCGGGCCACCAGCATGGATGCACGCCTGCTGGAGCTTCGAGGCTCAACCCAGGGCCGGATGCAGGGCGATGCCCAGCAGGCCAATGACATCCTGGCTTCCCTGGCCGCCTATAACAAGCAAATGGGGGCCAACCCCGCCAGTGCGCAGGCGCTGGCGCTGCAGGACCAACGCGACGTCCTGCTCGGGAACCTCAACAAGATCATCAAGGCCAGCGCCACCGTTGGCGCTGACGGGCAGGTCACGGTGACCACCGACAGCGGTGAGCCACTGGTCACGGGCGATCGCGCAAGTACCCTGAAACTGATTCCGGATGAGATCGATCCGACCCGTCTGCAACTGACGCTCGAGCGCAGCACCGGCGCCACCATCAAGCTCAATCTTGCCCAGGTGGGGGGCAGTCTGGCGGGCATGGCCCGTTTTGCCGATCAGGACATCGATGCCGCGCGGTTGCGACTCGGGCAGATGGTGGCTGGTGTGGCAGGTGCCTTCAACGACCAGCAGGCTCGCGGGCTCGATGCCACCGGCCAGGCCGGGCAGCCGCTGTTTGCCTTCGGTCAGCCTGGCGTCGTTCCGGCCGCCGGCAACACGGGCTCGGCGTCGCCGCAGGTCAGCATCAGCGATGCGTCTATGCTCAAGGCAAGCGACTACTCGCTGAACTGGGATGGCGCTCAGTACAACATCACCCGGCTGTCCGATGGCCAGGTCAGCAGCTTTGCCACCTTGCCGCAGACGCTTGATGGACTGAATTTCGCGCTTCCTTCGGGCAGCCCGGCGACCGGAGACCGTTTCCTGATCCGCAGCGCGTCCAATATCGTCACCGGCCTGAAGGCCTTGCAGACCAATCCGTCCCGTCTCGCAACGGCCTTGCCTGTGGTCGCCGAGACCGGGGCCGCCAATGCCGGCGATGTCCGGCCTGGCACGATCTCGATCAGCGCCATTGGCAACAACACCGCGGACCCGGTCGATGTCAGTTTCGACGGTGCAGGCAACCTCACCGTGAGCGGTGTGGCCGGGGGGCCGCTCACCATGCCCTATGTGCAGGGCATGACCCTGTCCTTCAATGGCTGGAGCACCACCCTCAATGGCACCCCTGCTGCAGGCGATACCCTGAGCATCCGCCCCACCCCCAATCCGGCAAGCGACAACCGCAACGCCCGCGCCATGCAAGGGCTGGGTGATGCCGCGCTGGTGGATGGCAGCAAGGTGATCGACCGCTATGCCGAACTGGTGGGCGAGGTCGGGACACGCTCGCAATCGGCCAAATCGGCTGCCGACATGAGTGCGCGGCTGGCCGACGAGGCTGAGCGTGCACGCTCCGAGGTGTCCGGGGTCAATCTTGATGAAGAGGCCGCCCGTCTGTTGCAATTCCAGCAGGCCTACCAGGCCTCGGCCAAAGTGATCACGGCTGCCAACGAAATGTTCAGAGCGCTGCTCGCCGCCGTGTCCTGATCCCTGATCGGAGAATTCCATGCGCATCGCCACCGCCTACGCAGCAAAAGCCGCTGTTGACAGCATCAACGACCGTCAGGCGCAACTTGCCAAGGCCCAGTCGCGGGTCAGCAGCGGATTGCGGGTCGAGCGCCCCTCAGACGACCCAGCCGCTGCCGCCGAGGCTGAGCGGATGCGTTCCCGCGATGCCCGCATCGGTACAGAGCTGCGTGTGCTCGGCCATGCCAGGCAGATGCTCTCGACGGCTGACACCGCGATCGCAGATGCGACCGATGTGCTCCAGTCGGCGCGCGATACCCTGCTCAAGGCGGGCAATGGCGCGGCTTCGGCCTCGGATCGCCAGAGTCTGTCGATTGCCTTGCAGCAGATGCGCGACCAGTTGCTGGGCATCGCCAACCGTGGCGACGGCGTGGGTGGCTATGTCTTTGGCGGCCAAGGCAGCGGTGCGGCACCCTTTACCGGCAACGGCCTGAATTACGCCGCCCCTGCAGGCACGGTGCTGGTTGGTCAGGAAATGGCAGCCGAAGTGGCAGTGGACGGCCGGGCGAGTCTGGCTGCAGTGCAGGGGCCGTCAGGGCCGGAGAATATCTTTTCGCGTCTCGATGCCGCGATCGCTTCCCTATCCGATCCCACCCTGTCGCAGTCGGCGGCCGCGGCCTCGGCCATGGGGACTGTCGATTCGGTCGACCGCGCGCTGGCGTCCATGTCGACGGCACGAACGCGGGTGGGCGAGCGCCTCGGCGCGCTCGACATGCATGAAAAAGCGCTTGAGTCGGGTCGGATCGATACGCTTGGTCGCCTGTCTGACCTGGTCGACGTCGACTTTGCGCAGGCCATTTCCCAGCTCTCGCAAGGCGCGACCGCATCGGAAGCAGCCATGAAGAGCTATGCCCAGATTGCCAGGCTGTCGCTGTTCAGCTACCTCTGAAGCTGCGCTGAGGCCTTCGCAACGGCCTGACGAGACTTTCTTCACGATCGCATCAATCGGCTCGGCGTGGCAGCACGCCCTGAGTTAGCATCCGGCCATCTTCAGGATGACTGCTGACTCTTGTCTCCCCGGCTTGCTGATTCCCATCCCCGCGTACTTCTGATCCAGGACGATCCGGCCTGGCAGCTCCTCTTTACGGCGGGCCTGAGCGAGCATGGTTTTGACCTTGCAATCGTGAACACCCTGCTCGAGGCCCAGCTGCGAGCGCCCACGATCAAGCCTCAGATCGTTGTGATCGACGCTGAACTCAAGGATGCACCCGCTTCGGTGGTCTGTGCCCGGCTTCGAAGAGAGGCGGCCACCGCCGATCTTCCGGTGCTGGTACTGGTCCAGGCTGAGGATGATCCCTGTGTGGCCGGTGCGCTGGCGGCCGGGGCCTCCGATGTGGCGGTGCGCGCTCCGTACTGGCCATTGCTCACGGCTCGTCTTCGGCGCCTTCTTGATTCTGCGCGCCTGGCCAATGAACTGTCGGCCAGTCAGCGGCTTTTGGAACATGCCGAGGAACGGGCGCACCGGGAGCGTGTCGCTGCGTTCCGGGCACGGTCGAGGATCGACCAGGATGCCCTGACCGGGCTGCTGGCACGCTCTGGCTTTCTCAGGGCCGCGCAGGCCCTGCACGAGGCGAGGCAACATGAGTGGGTCCGTGAGCAGGCCTCGCTGCTGCCGAATGACACCGCCGCAGATCTCGCGGATGCAAGCGAAACGCTGCCCACGCCCCCGATTGCTCAGACCGGGGAGCAGGGTCCGGCCGTGCTGATGCTGATCGATCTCGACCGGTTTCAACGCATCAATGCCTCGTTCGGTCCCCATGCCGGAGACGAGGCGCTGCGCGAGGTGGCGACCCGTTTGCGCCATGCCTTTCGTAATCTGCCGCAGGTGATTTTCGGCAGGTTGGGTGGCGACGAGTTTGGCGTGCTCTTTCCTCAGCTGCCCTCGGTTCAGGCGGCGCGGCAGGCCGCGCAGATCGTTCTGGCCCGCCTGCGCACGCCCATGGTCTGCGCCGGGCGAGAGTTCGTTCTTGGCGCGTCGATCGGTATCGCGGCCCATCGACTCGGGCCCGAACTGGAGGGCCTGCCGATCGACCAGATGCTGACGCAGGCCGCGAACGCCCTGCGAGCTGCAAGGGCAGCCGGTGGCAATACCGCACAAGGCCCCGAGTTGACGGACATGCGCTCAGCTCAGGCCAATGACGACCTTGAAACCCGTCTGCATCTCGCCTTGCAGCGGGATGAACTGCGCCTGCACTACCAGCCGATTGTCGATCCAGTCCATGGCCGGGTCACCGGATTCGAGGCGCTGATGCGCTGGCAGCGCGAAGACCGGCTCATCATGCCCGGGGAGTTCATCCCGCTGGCCGAGCAGACCGGCGCGATCGTCCCCATGGGCGAATGGGCTGTTCGCGAGGCGCTTCGACAGTTGCGGGCCTGGCGACTCGCCGGTATGGCGGTGCCGAGTGTCTCGGTCAACATCCATCCGCAGCAGCTGCGACTGGGCGATTTTGCCGAAGGCGTCGGGCGCGAGCTCGAGGTCAACGGACTCGAGGGCGACGACCTCGAGATCGAGCTGACCGAGACTGGACTCATTCAGGACATGGACCGCGCGGTTGAAAGCCTGCGCGGTCTCAAGCGGCTCGGCGTGAGTGTGGCGCTCGATGACTTCGGGACCGGCTATTCCTCGTTGTCCTATCTTTCACGACTGCCGGTCGATACCCTCAAGATCGACCGTTCCTTCGTGGATACCCTTGGGTCAAGACCGCAGAGCGATGTGGTGGTTCGGTCGATCACGGCACTGGCGCGGGCCCTGGGCCTGTCGACGGTGGCCGAAGGCGTGGAGACGGGACAGCAGCTGCGCAGTCTGCGGCAACTGGGTTGCGACGATATCCAGGGGTATCTGGTCAGCCGCCCGATCCCCGCAGCCGAAGTGGCACAATGGTGGACGCGAAGACCAATGACGCAGTTCGGGCTGGATGCGGCCCCTGCATTCTGAGCCCCCCCATGACGTCGCAGGACCAACTCAAGCAGGCTGTTGCGCGCGCAGCGCTCGACCATCTGGTCGATGGCGCGGTGGTGGGCGTGGGTAGCGGCTCCACGGTCAATCACTTCATCCGGGCCCTGGGCGCTGTTCGACACCGGGTGGCGGGCGCGGTGTCCAGCTCCGAGGCGAGCAGTGCGCTGCTGCGAGAGCAGGGCATCGAGGTGTTGCCCCTGGAGTCGGTCGGGCAGATTCCCGTCTATGTTGATGGGGCTGACGAGATCGATGTCCGACTTCGCATGATCAAGGGCGGCGGTGGCGCGCTTACGCGCGAGAAGATCGTCGCCCAGGCGGCCCAG
>JBMSOD010000062.1:0-14474 GCA_049422085.1 Burkholderiaceae bacterium | reverse complement strand
ACGAGGTCCGCGAGGCACTCTCGGGCATTGGCGTGCAGGGCATCACCGTCACCGAGGTCAAGGGTTTTGGCCGACAGAAAGGCCACACCGAGCTCTATCGCGGTGCCGAATACGTCGTCGACTTTCTGCCCAAGGTAAAGATCGAAGCCGCTGTGGCCGACGAGCTGGTCGATCGTGCTGTCGAGGCGATCGAAGGTGCCGCGCGCACCGGAAAGATCGGCGACGGAAAGATCTTCGTTTACGACCTGCAGCAGGTCGTCCGTATCCGGACCGGCGAGACCGGTACCGATGCGCTGTAACCCCATGACACTGGAATCAAGAGGTTGATCATGAAACGACTGCTTGGCGCTTTGGCGCTGATGGCAACTCTGGGAATGGCTGCGGTCACTCCCTCTGTCGCGGCCGATGCCACGACTTCCGCGGCGATCAAGCCGACGCCCATGCTGCTTGCTCAGGCCGCGCCTGCAGCGACAGCTGAACCCGCCAAGGCGGATGCCGCACCGGCCGCACCGGCTGCAGCGCCTGCAGCGGCTGCTGCCGAGGCCAAGCCTGCCGAAGCAGCAGCGGCGCCCACGCCCAACAAGGGCGACACGGCCTGGATGACGGTGGCCACCGTGCTGGTGATCCTGATGGTTCTCCCAGGTCTGGCCTTGTTCTACGGCGGCCTGGTGCGCTCAAAGAACGTGCTGTCGGTGCTGATGCAGGTGATGATGGTGTTCTCCATGATTGCCGTGCTCTGGGTGATCTACGGCTACACCCTGGCTTTTGGTGGACCCGGCACCTTCTTTGGCAGCCTCGACAAGCTGTTCCTCAAAGGGGTCACGCCGGATTCGGTCGCGGCCACCTTCAGCAAGGGCGTGGTGATTCCGGAGTACATCTTCATCGCCTTCCAGCTGACCTTTGCCGCCATCACGCCGGCCCTGATCGTGGGTGCCTTTGCCGAGCGCATCAAGTTCTCGGCCGTGCTGCTCTTTTGCCTGCTGTGGTTCACCTTCTCCTACCTGCCGATCGCGCACATGGTCTGGTACTGGGATGGTCCGGACGCCATCACGGATGCCAAGACGCTCGAAGCCGTCACCGCCAATGCCGGTTACCTCTGGGCCAAGGGCGCGCTCGACTTCGCCGGCGGCACGGTGGTCCACATCAACGCGGGCATCGCAGGTCTGGTCGGCGCCTACATGCTGGGCAAGCGCGTGGGCTACGGCCGTGAAGCCATGGCACCGCATTCGCTGGCATTCACCATGATCGGCGCCTCGCTGCTGTGGGTGGGCTGGTTCGGCTTTAATGCAGGCTCCAACCTCGAAGCCAACGGCGTGACTGCGCTTGCCTTCGTGAACACCCTGGTGGCCACCGCTGCAGCAACGCTGGCCTGGTCCTTCGCCGAGTGGATGCTCAAAGGCAAGCCCTCCATGCTGGGCGCTGCCTCGGGCGCGGTGGCTGGTCTGGTGGCAATCACTCCTGCCTGCGGCTTCGTAGGTCCGATGGGCTCGATCGTGATCGGACTCATCTCCGGCGTGGTCTGCCTGTGGGGCGTGAACGGTCTCAAGCGCATGCTGGGTGCTGATGACGCCCTGGATGTGTTCGGCGTCCATGGCTTGGGTGGCATCGTGGGTGCCTTGCTGACTGGCGTTTTTGCAGCGCCCAGCCTGGGCGGCACGGGCATCTTCGACTATGTGGCCAACGCGGCCAATCCTGAGTACTCGATCGGCGCGCAGGTGTGGGTCCAGCTGCAGGGTGTGCTGATCACCATCGTGTGGTCGGCGATTGTCTCGGTCATCGCGTTCAAGGTGGTTGACCTCCTGGTCGGACTGCGTGTGCCCGAAGACGAGGAGCGCGAGGGTCTGGACATCACCTCGCATGGTGAGTCTGCCTACCGCAGCTGATTACGACACATCGCAACCCACAAGGGGCGCCTCGTGCAAGCGACGCGCCCCTTGCATTTATTCAGAGCCCAGGGATAGGGAGCGCGCGGCGGCGCTACAATGCACGCCCGCCGTCCGGATCGATAGGTCCCTGTGCATGGTTCCTCACTTTGTCACCTCCCTCACGGGCCCGCTGCTCGAACTCGAGCGACGCCTGCTCGAGGAGTCCACCCGTATCGAGCGCTGGTTCAGGATGCAGTGGCAGGATCACACCCCGCCGTTTTACTGCTCGGTCGATCTTCGCAACGCTGGCTTCAAGCTTGCGCCGGTAGACACCAACCTCTATCCGGGCGGATTCAACAACCTCTCGCCAGAAGCGGTTCCACTTGCCGTACAGGCGGCCGTGTCGGCCATCGAAAAATACTGCCCTGACGCGCGCAATCTGGTGCTGATTCCCGAGAATCACACCCGCAACATGTTCTATTTCCAGAATGTGCTGCGCCTGAAGTCCATTCTGAGTCAGACCGGGCTGGTGGTGAGACTGGGTTCGCTCAATCCGGAGGTGACCGAGCCCACCACCTATACGCTGCCCGACGGAGACACGCTCACGGTCGAACCGCTGGTGCGACGTGGCAGCCGCCTTGGTCTTGCCGATTTCGATCCCTGCGCCATTCTGGTCAACAACGACCTGTCGTCGGGCATTCCCGACATCCTGCGTTCACTGGATGAGCAGATCCTGCTGCCGCCCCTGCATGCCGGCTGGGCCGTGCGCCGCAAGACCCGGCACTTTGCCGCCTACAGCGATGTGGTGGCCGACTTTGCCCGCGAACTCGATATCGACCCCTGGCTGCTCGACCCGTACTTTTCGGGCTGTGCCGCGCTGGACTTCCAGGCCCGTGAGGGTGAGGAGCAGCTCGCGCAGGCCGTCGACGAAACCCTGGTCCGTATCCGGGCCAAATACGCCGAGTACAAGCTCGATGCCACGCCCTTCGTGATCGTGAAGGCCGATGCCGGCACGTATGGCATGGGCGTCATGTCCGTCAAGGACGCCGCCGAGGTCCGTAACCTCAATCGTCGCCAGCGCAACAAGATGGCGGTGGTGAAAGAGGGTCTGCAGGTGACCGAAGTCATCATCCAGGAAGGCGTGCCCACCATCGAGACCGTGCAGCAGGGTACCGCCGAGCCTGTGGTCTACATGGTCGACCGCTTCGTGGTGGGCGGCTTCTATCGCGTTCATGGCGAGCGCGGGATTGATGAGAACCTCAATGCCCCCGGGGCGCACTTTGTGCCTTTGCCGTTCGCTGCGCCCTGCAATACGCCCGATCCTCGCGGCACGCCTGATTGCCCGCCCAACCGCTTCTATGCCTACGGGGTGGTAGCGCGTCTGGCGCTGATGGCTGCGTCGCTCGAGCTCGAACAGACCGACCCCGGGCAGGCCTGAGCCCGGGCATGTCCAGGATGACCTGTCTGCACGTTCACGACCACGCGCCTGGAGGTTCACGACCATGCATCTGCTGATCATTCTTGATCCTGTCGAGACCATCAAGACCTACAAGGATTCCACCTACGCCATGATGCAGGCTGCGCGCGCGCGCGGTCATGCGATCAGCGTGTGCGAGATGGACGGCCTTTGGCTTGAATCAGGGCATGCCTGGGCTGCAGCCCGGCCGCTCGAACTGATCGGGCCTCAGCTCAAGGAGCCAGGCCATGATCCTCAAGGCTGGTGGCGCCTTGGCGATGCCGCCCCCATGAAGATTGCGCAGTTCGATGCGGTGCTGATGCGCAAGGACCCGCCCTTTGACCAGGAGTATGTCTACGCCACCTGGCTGCTCGAGCTTGCCTGCCGCGACGGCGCCCGGGTCTTCAATTCGCCGCGCGCAATTCGCGACCATGGCGAAAAATATTCGATCGCCGAATTTCCGCAGTTCACTGCTGAGACCATCGTGACCCGTGATCCGGCACGGCTGCGCGACTTCGTCACCTATCATCGCGAGGCGGTCTTCAAGCTGCTCGACGGGATGGGCGGTGCTTCGATCTTTCGCGCGCGGGCCGACGACCCCAATCTCTCGGTCATCATCGAGACCCTCAATCAGTTTGGCGCCCGCAGTGTGATGGCGCAGCGCTATCTGCCTGCGATCGTCGATGGCGACAAGCGCATCCTGATCATTGACGGACAGGTGGTGCCGTATGCGCTGGCCCGCATCCCGAAGGCAGGCGAAGCCCGGGGCAACCTTGCCGCCGGTGGCACCGGACGCGCCCAGCCGCTGTCTGCACGCGATCGCGAGATCGCTGAGTCGCTCGCGCCTATCCTGGCGGCCCGCGGTCTCTTCCTGGTGGGTCTGGATGTGATCGGCGACTGCCTGACCGAAATCAATGTGACCAGCCCGACCTGCTTTCGCGAGATTCACGAGCAGATGGGTTTCGATGTGGCCGGACTGTATGTCGAATCACTCGAGCGGGCCCTTGCGCGTGCCTCATGATCGGCATTCTGGTCATCTCGCATGAGCCGCTCGGAACGGCGCTGCTTCACTGTACGCGCCACATTTTCGGAAGGCTTGAGCCGCAGCTCGCAGCGCTTGATGTGATTCCCGATGAGGATCCCGAGGCTGCATTCCAGTCGGCCCAGGAACTGATCAAACGCATCAATGACGGGACCGGTGTGATCGTGCTGACCGATCTGTATGGCGCCACGCCGGCCCGTATCGCGACCAGACTTGCCGAAAGGCACCGTATCGAGGTGATTGCGGGAGTCAACCTGCCGCTCCTGGTAAAAGCCATCAGCCATCGTCGCGGCCCGCTGGATGAGGTTGCCGATCGCTTGCTCGAAGGCGTCCGCGAGTCGATCATGGTGATCGCTCCGCCTTCTTCGGAAGATCCCTCATGAAGTCGACCGATGTCACTGTCGTCAACAAGCTCGGGCTGCATGCACGGCCATCGGCGGCGTTCACTCAGACGGCCACCCGTTTCAAGTCCCAGGTCTGGCTGGCCAAGGGTCCGCGCCGGGTCAATGGCAAGAGCATCATGGGCGTGATGATGCTGGCTGCAGCGCGGGGTGCGGTGTTGCGTATCGAGACCGATGGCCCGGATGAAGACGAGGCTCTGTCGGCCCTGGTGGCTCTGGTGCAAAGCGGATTCGGCGAAGGCGCCGCGACGGACTGAGGGCCGCGACACCCATGTTCAGCATTCATGGCACTGGTCTGGGCGGCGGCATCGTCGTGGGCCGCGCGGTGGTCCTCGAGTCCCGGTTGCTCGATGTGCCGCACTATCACATCGATGCGGTGGGCGGGGACGCGGCGCCCGGTCCGGATCCGGTGGCCCGGCAGGCCGAGGTCGCACGCCTGATGCGCGCAGTCGATATGGTGCGCACCGAACTCTCGAGCCTGGCCGATCGACTCACCGATGACATGCCTGCCGAAGCACAGGCCCTGCTGCAGGTCCATGCCATGATCCTCGAGGATCCCGCCCTGCTCGACGGTGCCAGCGAGGCGATCACGCAATACGGCCGCAATGCGGAGTGGGCCTTTGCATCCCAGGCCGAAACGCTGGCGGGCCAGTTTGCGCAGTTTGACGACCCCTATCTGCGCGAGCGGGGCCGCGATGTGACCCAGGTGGCTGATCGGGTTCTCAAGGCGCTTTCGGGGACCGGCCATGTGCAGGCGCTACGGGATGCGCGAAGTGCCGATGATGGTGTGCCGCTGATTTATGTGGCCCACGATATCGCGCCCGCCGACATGCTGCACTACACCCGCGCAGGCGGGTTTGCCATGGATCTGGGCGGCACCGCCTCGCATTCGGCGATTCTGGCCCGCAGCATGAACGTGCCTGCGGTGGTCGGCCTCGGCAGTGCGGCGCGTCTGGTCCGTGACGATGACTGGATCGTTCTGGATGGTCAGTCAGGTGTGCTCCTGGTCGATCCCGACGAGACCGTGCTGGCCGAATATCGCCACCGGATCGGCCTGCAGGTTCTGGAGCGCAAGCAGCTCGAACGCCTGGTGCATGTGCCGGGCACCACCCTCGACGGCATCGCGATCGAACTGCACGCCAACATCGAATCGCCCGATGAGGCCGAGCAGGCGATGGCCGTCGGCGCGGCGGGCGTGGGTCTTTTCCGGACCGAGTTTCTGTTCATGAACCGGGCCGCACTGCCCGATGAGGATGAACAGTACGAGGCTTATGCCCGCACGGTACGTGCCATGAAGGGCAGGCCGGTCACCATCCGGACCATCGATGTGGGCGCAGACAAGACCCTGTCCTCGGCCCATGAAGGCGCCGCGCCCGCGGCGGCCCCGAACCCTGCACTGGGCCAGCGGGCCATTCGCTTCAGTCTGGCCGAGCCGCAGATGTTCCTGCAGCAGCTGCGTGCCATCCTGCGGGCGGCCGAGCATGGTCCGGTGCGCCTTCTGATTCCGATGCTGGCCCATGGGCATGAGGTGGAACAGTCCCTGCGCTGGATCGCGCAGGCGCGCGAGCAGCTGCTCGATGCCCGTCGAAGTCCGCTGCCCCCGGTGGCCGTGGGCGGGATGATCGAGGTGCCCGCCGCCGCCCTGACGGCGAGCCTTTTTGCAAGGCGCCTCGATTTCCTGTCGATTGGCACCAATGATCTGGTGCAGTACACGCTGGCCATCGATCGCGCCGACCATGCGGTCTCGGCGCTGTACGACCCCTTCCACCCGGCCGTGCTGCAATTGATTGCGCAGACGCTGCGGGCCGGACAGCGCGCTGCCAAGCCGGTTGCGGTCTGCGGCGAGATGGCCGGTGATCCCCAGGCGACCGCGCTGCTTCTGGGCATGGGCTTGCGCAGTTTTTCAATGCACCCGGCGAGCCTGCTGCGGATCAAGCGCGAGGTCCTGAGTAGCGAAGTGAGCCGTCTGGCGCCCCTGGCGCGGCGACTGGTGCGTACCGATGATCCGGACAAGGTGCAGACAGGTCTGCGCCGGCTGCGCGATCTGCGCTGACGGTCTGAACAGTCTGTACGGCGCGGCCTGCGACATCACCGAAGCGGCACCGAACCGCCACCGGCCGGCACTGCAATGGGGTCTGCGTTGACACTGGTGCATGGCCCCGGCTAAGGTGCGCGGCTTGCCTTTTTGCCGTGCTGCCGAACAGCACCCTCTGTGAACAGCACCTCTGTGTCTGACATGACCGCATCGGTCGGGGTCGTGACCCCGCAACGCCATCGTTTCGACGAGGCTCTGCCCCTTGAAAGCGGCGCCGCCATCGGCGGCTATGAACTGGTCTATGAGACCTATGGCCGCCTGAACCCGCAACGCAGCAATGCGGTGCTGGTCTGTCACGCCCTCAACGCATCGCACCATGTCGCCGGTCAGAGCGCGTCCGACCCTCAGGACATCGGCTGGTGGGACAACCTTGTCGGTCCCGGAAAGCCGCTCGATACCCGTCGCTTTTTCGTGGTGGGCGTCAATAACCTGGGGTCATGCTTCGGATCGACCGGGCCGATGTCGCTCAATCCGGCCACCGGCAAGGCTTACGGACCGGAGTTCCCGGTGGTCACGGTTGAGGACTGGGTTCGGGCACAGGCGCGGCTGGCCGATGTGCTGGGCATTGAGCGCTTTGCCGCGGTGATCGGAGGATCGCTGGGTGGCATGCAGGCGCTGGCCTGGAGCACGCTGTATCCGCAGCGCCTGGGCGCCTGCATTGCGATTGCCACTGCCCCGAAGCTTTCGGCCCAGAACATTGCCTTCAATGAAGTCGCCCGACGGGCGATCATCACCGACCCCGAGTTTTATGGCGGGCGGTTTTATGACCATGGCGTAGTGCCCTCGCGGGGCCTGCAGGTCGCCCGCATGATCGGGCATATCACCTACCTCTCGGATGATGTGATGGCCGAGAAGTTCGGCCGGACCTTGCGCCAGCATGCCCGTGATACGGCATTGCGAAGCGAATATCAGTTCACCTTCGATGTGGAGTTCGAGATCGAGTCCTATCTGCGCTATCAGGGCGAGAAGTTCTCGAAGTATTTCGACGCGAACACCTATCTGCTGATCACCCGTGCGCTCGATTATTTCGACCCGGCCCGCCGTCACGAAGGCAATCTGGCTGCGGCCCTGGCGCCCGCAACCTGCGACTTTTTTCTGGCCTCGTTCACGACCGACTGGCGATTCGCACCCGACCGCAGTCGCGAGATCGTTCAGGCCCTGCTCGCCAACCGGCGTCGCGTGAGCTATGCCGAGATCGATGCGCCGCATGGCCACGATGCCTTTCTGCTTGATGACAGCCGCTACCACGCACTGGTGAGCGCCTGGTTCGATCGTATTGCGGCGCAGGAAGGCCTGGGTCCGGTCGAAGCAGCGATGCATGGGGGACCGGCATGAGCGCCCTGCCATCGGTCGACCTGCGTCCTGACCTGGCGATGATCGCGGGCTGGATCAACTCGGGCTCCCGGGTTCTCGACCTGGGCTGCGGCGACGGGGTGCTGCTTGATCATCTGCAGCGTCACAAGGGCTGCAGTGGCTATGGCGTGGAGATCGCCGATGCGCAGGTGCTGGCCTGCGCCAGGCGCGGTGTGGATGTGATTCAGCAGAACATCGAGGCCGGCCTGGGCATGTTCTCGGCCAATCGATTCGATGTGGTGGTGCTTTCGATGGCGATTCAGGCCACCCAGCATACCGAGCAGGTGTTGCGGGAAATGAGCCAGATTGGCGCAGCCGGCATCGTGTCCTTCCCCAACTTCGGGCACTGGAGCCACGCCTGGTCGATTCTGCGCGGGCGGATGCCCGTGTCGCGCGAGATGCCCTACCAGTGGTATGACACCCCCAACCTGCATCTGGCCACCCCCCGCGATTTTGAGGCGCTGCTCGACCAACTCGGTCTGAAGGTGACCCATCGCGCTTTCCTGGCCGATGGCAAGCAGGTTGGATGGCTTGCGGCACAACGAAGCACCCAGGCCATTTACCGCTTCTGTGCCCGATGACCTGTTCTGACTGAGATGCCTGAATCGCACGACATCCCCGCGACCCGTCGCTTTGCCTGGATTCTTGGCCTGGCCGGCCTGCTGCCGTTTTTTTCGCTGGCACTGTTCTCGTGGCTGGTGCCCTCCGCCGAGCTGGGCGGTGTGCTCAAGGCGCAGGCCCACTATGCCGCAGCCATCTTTACCTTCCTGGGCGCGCTGCACTGGGGCGTGGTTCTGGCCCGCCCCGAAATCACCGATGGCGCGGCGGTGACCCGCCTGATCTGGAGCGTGATTCCGTCGCTGGCCGCCTGGATCCTCACCCTGTATGGCGTGAGAGCGGCGATTCCTGGCCTGTTCGCAGGCTTGTTGCTCGCCCTGCTGATCGACTGGCGCCTCTATCGCGGCACGGCGATTCCCGCCTGGTTCATGACGCTGCGCGTGGTGCTCAGTACAGGCGCTCTGCTATGCGTCGGTGCAAGCTGGCTGGCCATGGCCAGCCGGCCGTTCCGATAGGCGGTCTGACTTCAGCCGAGCAAGGCCTTGAGCCGGTCCGCCAGGGCTTGCGACTGAAGCGAGTCCAGATAGCGTTGTTCGATCGCAGAACGGTCAGCAGCGTTGCGAGCCAGTTCGGCCAGGCTGCGTTTCATCGCCGCCATGGCCCCGGGCTCGTTGGCGGCAAACAGCCCCACCAGATGCTGCACCGTGGATTCGAGTGCATCCGGCGCCACGCATTGCGTCAGAAACCCGATGCGAAGCATCTCGTCGGCCTGTAGCGTGTCGGCGCTCAGGAACAGTCGCGTGGCAGCGGTCAGGCCCAGTCGCTCCACATAGCGACGCATGCCGCCCGGGTAATAGTGCAGTCCGAATTTTGCGGCCGGCATGAACATGCGGGAGGTGGTCACGCCGACACGCAGGTCGCAGCACAGCGCCAGGTCGGTGGCCCCTCCATAAACTCCGCCATGGATGGCAGCGATCGTCGGCAGGGGCAGGGCCTCGATGCGATCGAGCAGTCCCTCGAACTGGCGTCCGGTCATGGTGGCCCGGATTGCCTGCAGGGTGTAGCCCGAGCTGAAGGTCTTGGGCCCCCGGCCGGTGAAGACCACCACCCGGATGTCGGCGTCGGCCTCGGCAGCATCCAGATGGGCCTGCAGCACCGGGATGTCGTCCGGGTCGATCCGGTTGTGCTGCCCGGGCCGGTTGAGAATGATCCGGGCGCAGGCACCGCTCAGTTCAAGAAGCGGCGGTGTCTCTGCGGCAGAGGTGGACTGCATGGCGGGCTCCGATCTTTTTGTCATTCCGGGCGTGGTTTGAGGGCCTGTGCTAAAACTGGGCGGCTGAGTCTCTGAAGCTGACCCACTTTCACTCTCAAACCTCAAGGAGAACACATCATGGCTGAAGCCTATCTCGTTGCCGCCGCCAGGACTGCCGGAGGCCGCAAGGGCGGTCGTCTGGCGGGCTGGCATCCTGCTGATCTGGCAGCCCAGGTCCTCGATGCCATCGTGGCCCGTAGCGGCATTGATCCCGCGCGTGTGGATGATGTGATCATGGGTTGCGTTGGCCAGGCGGGCGAGCAGTCAGCCAATGTCGGCCGCAATGCAGTGCTGGCCTCCAGCCTGCCCGAAAGCGTGCCGGCCACCTCGGTGGATCGCCAGTGCGGTTCCTCGCAGCAGGCGGTGCAGTTCGCGGCTCAGGCGGTCATGTCCGGCACCATGGACATCGTGATTGCGGCCGGAGTCGAGAGCATGACCCGAGTGCCGATGGGCACGCCTTCGGTGCTGCCTTTCAAGAACGGCATGGGCCACTACATGAGCCCCAACATCCGCAGCCGCTATCCCGGCCCGGATTTCAGCCAGTTCATGGGCGCTGAAATGATGGCCAAGAAGTACAACCTGACCCGCAGCCAGCTCGATGAGTACGCCCTGTCGAGCCATCAGCGGGCCATCGCGGCCACGCAGTCGGGCGCGTTCAAGGACGAAATCATCCCGGTGCGCATCAAGAACGCGGAAGGGGTGCTCACCGATGAGCAGCATCTCACCGATGAAGGCATCCGCTACGACGCCTCGATCGAGAGCATTTCGGGCGTCAAGCTGATCCAGGAAGGCGGCATGCTCACCGCCGCCTCGGCCAGCCAGATCTGTGACGGCGCTGCGGCCGTGATGGTGGTGAGCGAAAAGGCGCTCAAGGAATTCAACCTCACGCCGATGGCGCGGGTGCACCACATGACCCTGATCGGACACGACCCGGTCATCATGCTCGAGGCCCCTCTGCCCGCCACCGAGCGGGCCCTCAAGAAGTGCGGCATGAAGATCGACGATATCGATCTGTTCGAGGTCAACGAGGCATTTGCCTCGGTGCCGGTGGCCTGGCTGCAGTACACCGGTGCCGATCGCGAGCGCCTGAATGTCAATGGCGGCGCGATCGCGCTGGGCCATCCGCTGGGCGGCTCAGGCGCCAAGCTCATGACCACCCTGGTCTATGCCCTGAAGAACCGCAACAAGCGCTTCGGTCTGCAGACCATGTGCGAGGGCGGTGGCATGGCCAACGTGACCATCATCGAACGCCTGTAAGTCTCCCGACGCAGGCGCCCCTGGGCGCCTGCTTTCTGCATAGGGGCGCCCCTGGGCGCCTGCTGCTCACCTCACGCGGCCTTCCGGTGCCTCTGCTCCGGGAGGTCCGGTGTCCGGATCAGATGATCGAAGGCGCCCAGCGCCGCTTTCGCGCCTTCGCCGCTGGCGATCACGATCTGCTTGTAGGGCACCGTGCTTGCATCGCCTGCCGCAAACACCCCGGGCAGGGACGTCTGGCCGCGGGCATCGATCTCGATTTCTCCGCGCGCATTAAGCGCGAGGGTGCCCTTGAGCCATTCGGTATTCGGCACCAGCCCGATCTGCACAAAGACACCCGCCACCGTGAGTTCATGCGACAGGCCACTCGCTCGATCGGTGTATCGCAGGCCGGTCATGCGCTGCCCATCGCCGAGAACTTCTGTGGTCTGGGCCTGAAGGATGACCCGCACGTTGGGCAGGCTGGCAAGCCGCTCCTGAAGGACGGCATCGGCTCGCAGGGCATCTCCGAATTCAAGCAGAGTGACCTGATCGACGATGCCAGCCAGGTCGATGGCTGCTTCGACGCCGGAATTGCCCCCACCCGCCACGGCCACCTGCTGTCCCTTGAAAAGAGGCCCGTCGCAGTGTGGGCAATAGGCCACTCCCCGGTTGCGATAGCGCTCCTCACCTGGCACATCCAGCATGCGCCAACGTGCTCCGGTGGCGAGCACGATGCTTCGTGCCCGCAACTCGGCCCCACTGTCGAGCCTCAGCACCAGATCCTCGCCAGGCCTGGATGCCGGGATCAGCGCCGCGGCCCGCTGACCGGTCATCAGATCGACACCGTACTGACGGACATGGGCCTCAAGCTCACGCACAAGCTTCGGTCCTTCCGTGGTTTGGACCGAGATGAAGTTCTCGATGCCCAGGGTGTCCTGGACCTGTCCACCAAAGCGCTCGGCCACGATGCCGGTACGAATTCCCTTGCGGGCTGCATAGATCGAGGCCGCAGCACCCGCAGGGCCACCCCCGACCACCAGCACATCAAAGCGCTCCCTGGACGAGAGGGATTGGGCTGCGCGGGCGGCACCCTCGGTATCGAGATGGGCGAGGATGTCCTCCAGACCCATGCGGCCCTGTGCGAGCACCTGTCCATTCAGCATCACCGTGGGCACCGCGAGGATGTTGCGTGCCTTGATCTCTGCCTGAAAGCCTGCCCCGTCGATCATGGTGTGGCGAACCCCAGGATTGAGGGCGGCCAGCGCGTTCAGGGCCTGAACCACCTCCGGACAGTTCTGGCAGGAGAGCGAGATGAAGGTTTCGAAGACATGCTCACCTTGCAGGTTGCGCGCCCGGTCGATCAGGTCTGCATCGAAGCGTGGCGCCACGCCGCCGGCCTGCAGCAGGGCCAGCACCAGCGAGGTGAACTCATGGCCCATGGGCAGGCCGGCAAAGTGCACCCGGGCGGTTTCGCCCCCTGCCCCGCCGCTGAAGGAAGGCACACGCATCACGCTGTGCTCAGCCTGCGCGATATCGGCGCGAAGGATCGACAAGGAGATCATGGGATGCAGCCCCGCGATCTGCTCAAGCAGACCGCGCAGGCGCTGCGCCAGGGTCGAGTCATCGAGGGTGGCGACGAGCGCGACCGGTCGCTCGATGCGCTGCAGGTGGGTCTGCAGCTGTTGCAGGAGTCGGGCTTCAAGCATGGCGGTTCCTTCAGGCGTCAGGGATCAGGACACAGGGGCAGGTCGGACTCAGATCTTTCCGACCAGATCCAGCGAGGGCTCGAGGGTGTCTTCGCCGGGCGTCCAGCGGGCCGGGCAGACCTCACCCGGGTGGGCGGCGACGTATTGAGCGGCCTGCACCTTGCGCAGCAGTTCGCGGGCATCGCGACCGATGCCGTCGTCATGCACCTCGGCCACCTTGATGCGGCCCTCGGGGTCGATCACGAAACTGCCGCGAAGGGCCAGACCCGTGTCTTCGACCATGACCTGAAAGGCGCGGGCCAGGCGGCCGGTCGGATCGCCGATCAGCGGGTACTGCACCTTGGCGATGGTGTCCGAGGTGTCGTGCCAGGCCTTGTGAGTGAAGTGGGTATCGGTCGAGATCCCATACAGATCCACGCCCAGAGCCTTGAAGGTGTCGTGGTGATCAGCCAGATCACCGAGCTCGGTCGGGCAGACAAAGGTGAAATCGGCCGGGTAGAAGAAGAACACCGACCAGCGGCCTTTGAGGCTGTCCTGGGTGACCGGGATGAATTTGCCGTTCTGGTAGGCCGTGGCAGAGAAGGGGGCAACCGTGGTGTTGATGAGCGACATGACAGATCCTTGCGTGGGTTTCGTGAGGTTTGTGAGGAGTTGACTCGAGGCCCGGAGGGCAGGAGCACGTCGCCTGATTGCGACGACGGACGCAGTGTCAGCGCAATCAATAGATATATCCAATGAAAAGATCTGATTCGATAGATAGATAAATACAATCGATATCAGGTTTTCGATCGTCACGGCTCATGGGTCGCGGTGGCTTGCGCTGGGTCGCGCTGGGCCGGGATGCGGGTCCTGTTTGCGCCCCATGCCCCGGATCGCAGAAAATCCAACGTTCCCTGCCGTTCCCTTTCCAGCCTGGATCAGCGATGACCGATCTCTCAGATGCCCGCCAGCTTGCCGACTACCGCATGACCCACAAGGTCCGCTTCGTCACGGCGGCCTCGCTGTTTGACGGACACGATGCCTCGATCAACATCATGCGGCGCATCCTTCAGTCGATGGGCTGCGAGGTCATCCATCTCGGGCACAACCGCTCGGTGCGTGAAGTGGTCGAGTGCGCCCTGCAGGAGGACGCTCAGGGCATTGCGGTGTCGTCCTATCAGGGCGGCCATGTCGAGTACTTCAAGTACATGATCGATCTGCTGCGCGAAGCCGGGGCCCACCATGTCAAGGTCTTCGGCGGTGGTGGCGGCGTGATCGTGCCTGCTGAAATCCGCGAGCTTCATGACTACGGCGTCACCCGCATCTACTCCCCCGAGGATGGCCAGCGCATGGGTCTGGCCGGCATGATCGGCGACATGATTGCGCGCTGCGACATCGATCTGGCGGGCTATGCGCCGGCTTCGCTCGAGTCGATCATTGCCCCGACACCTCGCGCGGGAGCGCTCGACGC
>JBMSOD010000061.1:0-14510 GCA_049422085.1 Burkholderiaceae bacterium | reverse complement strand
GGTGATGATCACCACCCGGCCAGCGTCGAGATCAGCGCGCACACGGGCGTCGTCGATCGACTCGATGCGGGCCTTGGTGTAGGCGCTGTCGGTGCGTACCGGCACCTGCCAGCCCGCATAGCTGACAGCATCGACGCCGATGGCCTTGAGCGCCATGGCCAGGAGCCCCACCGACACCTGCTCGCCGGTGGAGGCGATCATGTCGAGTTCGCGAGGATCGGGTTGGGCCTGAATCTGAGTGGCCAGACCAATCAGGCGGTTGGTCTCGCCCGACATGGCCGAGGGCACCACCACCATCTGATGACCTGCCCGATGCCACTTGGCCACCCGGCGCGCGACATTCTGGATGCGTTCAACCGAACCCATCGAGGTGCCGCCGTATTTATGAACGATAAGTGCCATGAAGATCGCCTCCGGAAGGCGGTCATTGCAGTAAAACCCGCTATTTTACTTGACTTCGCCGAGCCCGATCCGGTGCGCGTCAAGCAGGCGTCCTGCTGCCCCAATGTACGACGCCTTTCGGCCCTTGGTCGCCCGCGATCTGGCGAGGATCCCCCTCCCCTGTCTGCCAGACCAGGCGCAGACCGGGCCGGGCCTGGGGCCAGTCACCAGCGAGTTGACCAAAGGGCATCAACCAGAACGGCTGGCCATCAGCCAGCACCAGGGCGCACGCGCCACGCACCGACACTGGCACGCCTTCTTCCTGCCATCGCTTGCGCAACTCGCGGGAGGGCTCATTCGATCGCAGTCGAATCCGCATGGATGCCCCTGGGCGCACAAGACTCAGGCGAACCCCCTTGAGCCAGTCGGCACAAAGCCCCGAATCGACAGGCTGGGCCATCAGGCGCGAACCATCGGGCAGGTCGATCCCGTCATCGTCCCAGACCGGTAACAACGCAGGTTGCGCCGGTGCCTGCCACACGGGATGCGCCTGAGCAGACCAGGCCAGCAGACGTCTGCCCTGCCGGATCAGGTGCCAGCCTTCGTGCAAGACCTCGGCATGACCGCTCTGTGCACCCAGACACTGATGCCGAAGGGCTTCAAGACGCCCCCGGGTCGGCATCCCCAACCCCATACCCGCAATCCAGGCCCTGAGCACTCGCCGCTGACGGGCCTGCGGCCAGGACGCCAGACGCTGCTGATCCAGCGCATGCAGCGCGCGCGGTGCAATCTGCAGCGATGCGAGATCTTCCTGCGTACTTTCGTTCAGGGTCTCGCGCGACTCGCGCAAATCGGTCAGTGCCTGTGGCAGGTGCTTGCGAAGCCCCGGAAGCACCTCGTCGATCAAGGGCAGCAGATGCTTTCGCAGCTCCGTGCGCTTCAGTTGAGGGTCCTCATTCATTGGATCCTCGATCCATCGAAGCGATTTCGCTTGTGCCCACGCTCTGATCGCACTTCGCGGCAGATCGAGCAGGGGCCGCAGCAGGCGGACCCCATCGCGACGATCCTCGGGCGCGATGCCGGTGAGCCCGTTCAGTCCGGCGCCCCGGGCGAGCGCCATCAAGAAGGTTTCCAGCTGGTCATCGGCATGATGCGCTGTCATCACCGCGACGGCCTTGCATTCATGCGCCATCCTGAACAGCGCCCGATAGCGCTCGCGCCTGGCCCAGGCTTCGATATTGGTGTGGGCTGGACGATCGTCAAGCACGCAGCTGAGGAAACGCACGCCAAGAGCGTGAGCCTGCCCGGCGCACTGCGCAGTCCAGCTTGAGGAAAGCGGCTGCAAGCGATGATCGACATGGGCCGCCACCACCTTCCCGGAGCCCCAGCACTGTACGGCGGCGTGCAGCAGCACCGTGGAATCCAGCCCACCCGAAAACGCCACCAGCAGCGGGGCGCCGATCTCCGGCACAGCGCTTTTCAGCGCATGGAGCACCGGATCAGTCGGGCGCGAAACCTTGCTCAGCCGACTTCCTTGACCTTGCCGTAGGCCATGATGCGCTCCTGTCGCGTGCGCACAAGCTCATCAGGCTTGGCGTTCTGGAACTGGCGCAGCGCTTCACCCAGGGCCCGCTTGAGCATGCCTGCCATTTGAGCAGGGTCGCGATGCGCGCCGCCGAGCGGCTCGCTCACGATACGGTCGATCAGGCCCAGGGCCTTCAGGCGGTGGGCGGTGATGCCCATGGTGGCCGCCGCGTCGGGCGCCTTGTCCGCGCTCTTCCAGAGAATGGCCGCGCATCCCTCAGGCGAAATCACCGAGTAGATGGCGTGTTGCAGCATGAGCACGCAGTCGGCCACGGCGACCGCCAGCGCACCACCCGATCCGCCCTCTCCGATCACGGTTGTGATGATCGGCACACGGAGCTCGGCCATGGCAAAGAGATTGCGACCGATCGCCTCGGACTGCCCACGCTCCTCGGCGCCAATGCCCGGAAAGGCGCCAGGAGTGTCCACGAAAGTCAGCACCGGAAGGTTGAATTTCTCTGCAGTACGCATCAGACGCAAGGCCTTGCGATAGCCCTCGGGCCGGGGCATTCCGAAATTGCGCAGGACCTTTTCCTTGGTGTCGCGGCCTTTCTGGTGGCCGATGATCATGACCGACTGCCCATTGAAGCGGGCCAGTCCGCCCACGATCGAAGGATCGTCAGCGTACGACCGGTCACCATGAAGCTCATGGAAATCGGTGAACATCGCCTGAATGTAATCCAGCGTGTACGGACGCTGCGGATGTCGTGCTACCTGAGCCACCTGCCAGGGTGTGAGCTTGGCGTAGGTTTCCTTGACCAGCGCATCGGCCTTTTTTTGCAGTCGGCCGATCTCGTCCGCAATGTCGACCGCCGAATCGTCCTGCACAAAGCGCAGGGCTTCGATCTTGTTTTCGAGTTCGGCAATCGGCTGCTCGAATTCAAGGAAGGTCGTCTTCATGGATCGGATCTCTGTGGATTGAACAGGGTCAGGCTGGCGATGGTTCAGGCGCTTGAGGGTTTCGGATGACCAGTCGGTGATGGGCTCGATCTCAATAGGCTACCGGAACCGGGTCGAGGCTGCGCCAGAGCATCCAGGTGGCCACCGTTCGCCACGGTCGCCAGGCCTGCGCCAGCGTCTCGACCTGTGGCCGCGACAGCGACACCCCGTCGTTGTAATGCAGAGCGACCGCCTTGAGAAGCCCCAGATCATCCAGAGGCAGGACATCGGGTCGCATGAGGTTGAACATCAGGAACATCTCGGCTGTCCAGCGGCCGATCCCCCGGACCTGCACAAGTTCGGAGATGATGGCCTCGTCCGGCAGGTCGGGCCAGTGGGTGGGGTCTACCGTGCCATTGACGAAGTGCACGGCCAGATCCCGCAGATATTCGGCCTTGCGACCCGACAGGCCGGCCGCGGCGAGCGTGCTCAGACGCATTCGAGCCACTCGCTCGGGCTGAACCGTCCGGGCTGCCTTTTCGAAGCGAGCCCAGACCGAGGCTGCGGCTTTCACCGAAATCTGCTGGCCGACGATCGACCGGGCCAGGGTCGCAAACGGATCGCCACGTGACATCAGATGCCCACGATCCTGCACGCGGACGATCAGGCTGCCCATGACCGCGTCGGCCTGGCTCAGCTCCGTGCAGGCCTGCAGCCAGTAGGGGGGCGCAAGCATCGGGGGGGGCGGTAACGCCGGCTCGCCGCCGGCTGGCTTTGCGTTCAGCCGCGTCGCCATTGGGTCCCACCCGGCCCGTCTTCGAGCAGGATGCCTGCCTCAGACAGCACCGTACGCAGCTGGTCTGCCTGAGCAAAGTTCTTGTCCTTCTTGGCCTGGGTGCGCGCGGCCACCATGGACTCGATGGCCTCGTCACTCAACCCCTGCTCCTGCTGCGCACCGCGCAAGCCCGTCCTCAGCACCGCATCGCGGGCCTGGCCGAGTAGTCCGAGGATGCCTGCGAGCGATCTCAACAGCCGCTCGGTCGCCACGTCCCGGGTCCGATTCAGTTCGGTTGCCAGTTCGAACAGCACGGACACCGCGATCGGCGTATTGAAGTCATCGTTCATGGCCTCGCGAAAACGCTGGGCCTGGGGATGGTTCCAGTCCGCAGACAGAGCCGAATCAGGAGACTCCCCTGCGGACTGCCCCGGGGTGTTCCCGGGTGCGCCTGACGCTTGCACAGGCCAGTCCGGACTGAGCGCAGTGTAGAGCCTCAGCAGACTGGCACGTGATTCTTCGAGATGCGTATCGGAGTAGTTCAAGGGGCTACGGTAGTGCGCACGAAGCACGAACAGGCGCAGCACCTCGGGATTGAACACCTTGAGCACATCGCGAATCGTGAAGAAATTGCCCAGCGACTTGGACATCTTCTCGTCATCGACATTGACGAAACCGTTGTGCATCCAGGTCCGCACAAAGGGACCGCCATGCGCACCCTCGCTCTGGGCGATCTCGTTTTCGTGATGCGGGAACTGCAGATCAGCGCCGCCACCATGAATATCGAGTGCGGTTCCGAGCAGAGCCGTGGACATGGCCGAGCATTCGATGTGCCAGCCGGGCCGACCACTGCCCCAGGGAGAGTCCCAGCGAGCCTCGCCTGGGTCACCCTCCTTGGAGGCTTTCCAGAGCACAAAATCCAGCGGATCCTGCTTCGCATCGGCAACACTGACCCGCTCACCGGCTCGCAACTCATCAATGCTTTTGCCCGACAGCCGCCCGTAACTCGGAAAGCGACGCACCGAAAAATTCACATCATGGTCGCTGGCCTGATAGGCCAGGCCCTTTTTCTCAAGCAGCCCGATCAGATCGAGCATCTGCGGCACATATTGGGTCGCGCGAGGCTCATGATCGGGGGGCTGCACGCCCAATGCCGTCAGGTCCTCGTTCATCGCAGCAATCGTGCGCGCCGTGAGTTCAGCGATCGTCTCGCCGTTTTCGATGGCCCGCCGGATGATCTTGTCATCGATATCGGTGATATTGCGCACATAGGTCAGCGCATAACCGCTGCTGCGCAGCCAGCGCGCGACCATGTCGAAGACCACCATCATGCGCGCATGACCGATATGACAGAAGTCGTACACCGTGATGCCGCAGACATACATGCGAACCTTGCCCGGTTCGATCGGTACGAAATCTTCCTTGCGGCGCGTCAGGGAGTTATGAATGCGAAGCATGGGGTCAGAGCAGTCAGGGCCGATCGGCAGGACGGGCCTGCGACACCGGCATGGGCCGGTACAATGGCCGGCGATGATACCAGCCGGATTTTCGAGTTCTGTCGTCAGGTCGGCGCTCCGACTGACCGCCCTGCTGATGCTGATGGCAGGCCTGTCCGTGCCCGAATCAGCGAGAGCCCAGGTCCCCGTGGTTCGCCCGGGGGCGGGTGCCGACTCGCCCGAACCTGCGCCGCCCCGCTACTCGACACCCTATGACGGTGCCCTGCGACTGGTCAAGGAAGGCCGACCTGATCAGGCCCTGGCACAGATCGACCGTGCACTGAAGGACGATGCCCGCAACCCGCAATTGCGCTTTCTGAAGGGTGTGTTGCTTGCCCAGGCGGGCAAGGCGCAAGAGGCTGAAGCGATCTTCCTTGCGCTGATTGAAGACTTTCCGGAATTGCCCGAGCCTTATAACAACCTCGCCGTTCTGAAGGCCTCAGCCGACGACTGGGAGGGGGCCCGTCAGATTCTGACCCGTGCGGTCACTGCGCTGCCCACATACGCGCTCGCCCACGACAATCTGGGCGAGGTCTTGCTGCGCCTGGCCGAACAGGCCTTTGCACGGGCCACCCGACATGCCTCCCCCGGCGACCCGTCGGCGCGAAAGCTCGCCCTGACCCGTGAACTGCTCGATCGGATCTCCCAAACCGCATCCCCCGCGCCGCCTGCAGGCGCAAACCCCGCTCCGCGCCAAGGCGCGGCCCCTAACCCGCGCAAGGATTAAGGCTCCGTTGCCGAGCACCGACGCGCCCTCGAAGTCAAGAGAACCATGAATCGAACCCTCCCCCTGCTCAGCGCACTGCTGTTTTCCCTGGCCGTACCCGAGGGCGCCTCGGCTGCCCCTCCCCCTCAGGTCAGCATCAAGACCAGCAAGGGCGAAATCGTGCTCGAGCTCTACCCCGACAAAGCACCCGCCACCGTCGAGAACTTCCTCAAGTACGTCGAGGACAAGCACTATGACGGCACCATTTTTCACCGCGTGATTGATGGCTTCATGATTCAGGGCGGCGGCTTTACGTCCGACATGAAGCAAAAACCCACCCGGGCCCCGATCAAGCTCGAGTCCAAAAACGGACTGAAGAACGACATTGGCTGGATCGCCATGGCACGTACCTCGGTCCCCGATTCGGCCACCTCGCAGTTCTTCATCAATGTGAGCAACAACGCCATGCTCAACCATCCCCAGCCTGATGGCCATGGCTACGCGGTCTTTGGCAAGGTGATCAAGGGCATTGAAACGGTCAACGCCATCAAGGCTGTGCGAACCACTTCGTCGGGCATGCACCGCGACGTGCCAGCCGAAACCGTCACGATCGAATCCGTCCGTCGGATCGGCCAGTGATCGAGGTTGCCGCAGGGGAGTCTGCCCTCTTCGGGTCAGACTTTCATCTGTCGGCCGAGGATCCGGCGACCGCAGAGCGGGTCATGGCTGCGCTGGCCCAGCATGGCCCGCACAGCCAGCATCTTTTCCTGCTAGGAGACCTGTTCGAGGTCTGGGTTGGCGATGAGGGCGCTGATGCGCTGGCCGAGAACTTCGCGACCCTGTTGAGTTCGATCGCCACGGGCGGAACCAGGGTCTGGCTGATGCGGGGCAACAGGGACTTCCTGCTGGGCGATGCCTTCGCGAAGCGCTGCGGGGCGCAACTCATCGATGATCCCACTCCGGTCGTTCTGCAGGGCCGCCCTGCACTGCTGGCGCATGGTGACGCCCTGTGTACCGACGACCTCGCTTATCAGCAGTGGCGCCTGACCTGCCGCAACCCGGCCTGGCAACAGGCTTTTCTTGCGCGATCCCTGACCGAGCGGCAGCTTATGGGTCGTCAGGCCCGACAGGCGAGCGAGGACGGCAAGCGTGAACGCAGCGACGACATCATGGACGTCAATGCACAGGCTGTGACCCAAACCTTGAGTGCGGCCGGCTGTGACTGGCTGATCCACGGCCATACCCATCGGCCGGCTGATCACCACATGAATGTCGGTGTAAAGACCTTGCGCAGGACGGTCCTGAGCGACTGGTCAGCGCAGGCCCCTCGGGGAGCGCTGATTCGCATCAGCCAGGATGCAGTCGAGGCGCTCCAGGATCAATCAACCATGCGATTCAGTCGGCCTGCATCGAGCGTCTGAGGCTCGGTTGTCTGCGCAGGCGTAAAGACACCCGCCTCTTGCAGTGCTCGCGTGAGACTCTCGATCCGCTGGTCCTGAGCGGCCACATGATCGATCAGCTGATGCAGGGCAATCGACAAGGGATCATCGGCGCCCTGAGTGACGGCATAGGCCGAAAACCCCATGCGGGCGGCCTGCGCCTCGCGCTGCTGAACACGCTCATCGGCAAGAATGCGAGCCGGAATGCCGACGGCCGTCGCGCCCGGGGGCACAGTCTTGACCACCACTGAATTTGAGCCCACCCGGGCACCCGCGCCCACGGTGAAGCCGCCCAGCACCTTGGCACCTGCGCCGATGACAACCCCGGTCTCAAGGGTCGGATGCCGCTTGGCGCCGCGTGTCAGCGAGGTGCCACCCAGGGTGACTCCCTGGTAGATCGTGCAGTCATCGCCGATCTCGGCGGTCTCGCCAATCACCACGCCCATGCCATGATCGATGAAGACCCGACGTCCGATGGTCGCCCCGGGATGGATCTCGATCCCGGTCAGAATCCGGCTGACATGGGAGACGAAACGGCCTGCGGTATGCAGTCTCATGCCCCAAAGGCGGTGGGCCAGACGATGCAGGATCAGCGCATGGACGCCCGGGTAACAGAGCAGCACCTCGAGACGCGAACGCGCAGCGGGGTCGCGGTCGCGAACGACGGCGATGTCTTCCCGGATCCTGTCGAACATGGCGTGTCTCTCAATCTGTCGGGGGCTCAGTGTAGCCGAGCCCGCGCTGACGCAGCACCGCCTTGCAGATGCCGCGCAACAGATCCACCTCTTCGGAGGTGGGTTGGGCACGATGAATGAAACGTACCAGCCTGGGCATGAGCTTTCGAGGGCGGGCCGGATCCAGAAAGCCCACGGCGAGCAATGTTTGCTCGAGATGCTCGATCAGACCCTGCACGGCTGCCTGATCGGCCAATCGGGACTGATCGTCGCCATCGGCAGCAGCCTCGACGGACCCGGATCGCAAAAGTGCTTGTTGCCGCAGGACATAGGCCACCACCTGGACGGCCTGCGCGAGGTTGAGGGAGTTGTACTGCGGATGACCAGGAATGCTCAGCAAGGCTGCACAGTGCGCCATCTGGGCGATCGTCAAGCCGGTGCGCTCAGCCCCGAAAACGAAGGCGACACGGTGCTCAGGATGAGCCTTGAGTCGCTCGACGGCCAGCGCACAGGCGACCTCGGGGGTCTGCGGCTGGGCGCTGAATTCGCGCGGCTCTGCACTGACCGCAACCGCGAGCGCGCAATCGGCCAGGGCGTCAGCCAGTTCAGCATGCACGCTGGTGTCTTGCAGAAGCGCATCCGCTCCGCTTGCAAAGGCAAGGGCCTCTGGCTGGCTCGCAATATCGGCGAACCGGGGGGCCACCAGCCTCAGGCGGGACACGCCCATGTTGCGCATTGCCCGGGCGGTTGAGCCTACATTGCCGGGATGACTGGTGCCCACCAGAACAAAAACGATTCTCGCCAGTTCGGGAGGATCGGGCTGGTGCAGGGGGCGAGGGGTATTCCTCTCGAAGCGGGAGTTCAATGCGCTCTAGGTTGCGAGGATCACGGGATCATTCCGGTTGGCGATGGCCTGAGGCCCGATCGAACCAAGCACCATGCCCGTCGCCGCCGCAATCAGTCCCGCCAGCTGGGCAGGAAAAACTTCACCCGCAGGCGTGGCCAGAAACAGCAGCCAGGTGAGCAATCCGAGGACCGTTGAGAAAATGGCGCCCTGGGTGGTCGCCCGCTTCCAGTAGAGCCCGGCCACCAGCGGAATGAAGGCGCCCACAAGCGGGACCTGATAGGCCGAGGACACCATCTCGTAGATCGGCGTGCCCTCCATCACGATGGCGTAGGTCAGCACCAGCGCGCTGAAACCCAGGGTCGCGATGCGCATGTCGCGAAGTTCTTCGCGATCATTCATGCGCGGCTTGAACTGCCGCCAGATGTTTTCGGTGAAGGTGACCGAAGGCGCCAGCAGCGTGGCCGAGGCGGTCGACTTCAGGGCGGACAGCAGGGCCCCGAAGAACACCACCTGCATGAAAAAGGGCATGTGCTCCAGAACCAGTGTGGGGAGCACCTTTTGCGGATCGTCACCGATCAGCGCCTCGGCCTGCTCGGGCATGATGATGAGCGCACTGGTGACCAGAAACAGCGGCACAAAGGCAAACAGGATGTAGAGCGCGCCTCCGATCACCGGCCCGCGGGTGGCTGCCCGGACATCCTTGGCGGACATCACGCGCTGGAAGACATCCTGCTGGGGAATTGATCCGAACATCATGGTGATGCCCGCTGCAATAAAGAACAGGATCTCGTGGGCGCTGGGCTCAGGCCAGAAATTGAACAGTTCCTTGCTCGACGCTAGATCAATGACCTTGCCCGCACCGCCGGCCATGTTCGAGGCAAAGGCCGCGATCACGAACAGACCGACCACCAGAATGATCATCTGGATAAAGTCGGTGATGGCAACCGACCACATGCCACCAAAGAGCGTGTAAGCCAGAATCGAGACGGTTCCAAGCACCATGCCCATGGGGATACTGATGGCCCCGCCGGAGAGCAGATTGAAGACCAGGCCCAAGGCGGTCACCTGTGCGGAAACCCACCCGAGGTAGCTGACGATGATGATGATGGAGCAGACCACTTCCACCCATCGGCCGTAGCGCGCCCGGTAGTAGTCGCTGATGGTCAGGAGGGTCATCCGGTAGAGCTTGGCCGCAAAAAACAGACCCACCAGGATCAGGCAGAACCCTGCACCGAAAGGATCCTCCACGATCGCACCTAACCCCCCTTCAGCAAACTTTGCCGGGATTCCGAGCACCGTTTCGGCGCCAAACCAGGTCGCAAAGGTGGTGGTGATGATCAGCGCGAGCGGAAGATGACGGCCTGCGACCGCAAAATCAGCGCTTGTCTTGACCCTTTTGGCCGCCCAAAGGCCGATGGCAATGGTCACAAGCAGATAAGCAAACACCAGACCGAGCAACATGGTGAGGTCCATTGGGATGATCAATTTCGCGCGAATTATGCCGCGACCTTCGCAGCTTGCAAGCCGTTTCCCTGAGCCGTGCCGTAGAATCACGGCTTATCCAGACGAATCGCTCTTCCTCCCCATGCATCCGATGTTGAATGTCGCGGTCAAGGCCGCGCGCGCGGCGGGCCGCGTCATCACACGTGCCAGCGTCGACATCGACACCGTGCGGGTGGCCAGCAAGCAGCGCAATGATTTCGTCACCGAAGTTGATCGCGCCGCCGAAGACGCCATCATCTCCACCCTGCGCCAGGCCTATCCCTCGCATGCCTTCTACGGTGAGGAAACCGGTCTGTCGGGCAACCACCCCGGCCGTGATGCGGCAGCCGACCCCAGTCTGCCCCGCCGGATGGGCGATATCTGGAAAGACGTGCTGGCCTGCGAAAACGTCTGGATCATCGATCCGCTCGACGGAACGACCAACTTCATCCATGGCCTGCCCCAGTACGCGGTCTCCATCGCACTGATGCAGCGGGGCGCCCTCAGTCAGGCGGTGGTCTACGATCCCGCCAAGGATGAGCTCTTCACGGCGAGCAAGGGCCGCGGCGCCTACTTCAACGACCGGCGCATCCGTGTGTCATCGCGGGCCCGGATTGATGGCGCCCTGATCGGCACAGGTTTTCCGTTTCGCAAGAACGATGACATCGACCGCTACCTCGACCTGTTCAAGCGGGTTGCCCAACGTGCAGCGGGCCTGCGCCGACCCGGCGCCGCTGCACTCGACCTGGCCTATGTCGCCTGCGGTCGCTATGACGGCTTCTTCGAGATGGGCCTGATGCCCTGGGATGTAGCCGCCGGAAGCCTGTTGGTCACCGAGGCCGGCGGGCTGATCGGCAGCCTCTCGGGAGAGGCCGAGCATCTGGCCAATGAAGAGGTGCTGGCAGGCAACCCGAAGATCTTCAGCCAGCTGGTGGGCCTGTTCGCGACAGGACAAAGCTGATCTCGGCACCCGGAATCGAGGCGGTCATTTCGGCGCGCATCGCCTCGATGCGCTCAAGCGCGATAGCGCTCGGCAGATCGGCAGCAAATTCGAGAAAGATCTCTACATAAACCCGCGGGCCGGAGCGTCGCGCCCGCAGTCCATGCAGGCGTTCGTAGTCGTCAAAATGCTCCACCAGATGGCGCATGATGCGCAGCTTGAGCGACTCCTCGAGCGTGGCATCAAGCAGATCCCCGACCGACGAGGAGGTGATCGCCCAGGCGCCGTGCAACAAGAACGCCGCCCCGACCAGGGCGGCCAAGGGATCCAGATAATGGCTCCAGCGCTGCTCCGCGAAGATCAGCCCCAGCCCCAGCGCGCAGGCCATGAGGGCATCGAAGAGTGCCTTGGAGAACCAGAGACTGGCCTGTGAGGCCAGAATCGCCGAAGACTGCTCTCGCAATGACAGCCGGATCCGGGCCCAGAGCACGAAACCGATGACCGCATAAGCTGAAAAGATCAGCAATCCGACCAGCGTGCCTTCGGCCGGCCTTGGATGACGCAAATGACCCAGCGCCTGCGTGATGACAAAAACGGCAGCCCCGAGCATGAGCAGGCCGATCCCCATCGAGACCAGGTTCTCGAGTTTGCCCACGCCATAGGCGAATCGCTCGTTGGGCGAACGCCTTACCGCACGAACGGTCAGAAACGCAGCCAGCACCGCGAGAAAGTCGGTGCTTTCCTTGAAGAAGTCGCTCAGGATCGTGATGGAGTTCGACTGCAATGCAGCGAACGCCATCAGGCTGACATCAATGCCGCACAGAAGCACCGCGATCTTGAGACTCGACTCCCGCGTGCCCCCAGCCGCTACCGACATCCCAAGGCCTCCTTCGATCAGACGGTGGCCGCAAGGCGGCTGGCCTGATTGATGGCCCGCTTGGCATCCAGTTCGGCGGCTTCGAAGGCGCCCCCCACCAGCGTGCTCTTGAGGCCGAGCTCAGTCAGCTCATCGTGCAGCGTTCGCAAGGGCAACTGGCCTGCGCAGACGATCACGGTATCCACCTCGAAAAGTCGGGGCTGGCCCATGACCAGCGCATGCAGGCCGGCATCGTCGATCCGCTGATACTCCACGCCATTGATCATCTGCACGCCCCGTCGGCCCAACGTCATGCGATGGGTCCAGCCGGTGGTGCGCCCCAGGGTCTTGCCCAATGGATCGGTCTTGCGCTGCATCAGGTAGACGGTTCTGTCAGCCCGGGCAACGACGGGCGTGACGCCCGTGACCCCTCCTCTGGGATGATTCTTGAAGTCGATGCCCCATTCGCGGGCAAAGACCTCAACATCGGTCGCGCCCGAGACGCCCTCATGCGAGATCAGTTCGGCCACATCGAATCCGATACCGCCTGCACCCATGATGGCCACCCGCTTGCCGACCGGCTTGCGACCGAGAATGGCATCGATGTAAGGCACCACCATGGGATGGTCAATGCCCTCGACCTCGGGTTTGCGGGGCTGAATGCCGGTGGCCACGATCACCTCGTCAAAACCCTCAGCTTTGAGGGACTGCGCCGTAGCACGGGTATTGAGGCGCAGGGTGATGCCGAGCACCTCAATCATGCGACGGTAATAGCGCAGGGTCTCGTGGAACTCCTCCTTGCCCGGAATGCGCTTGGCCAGATTGAATTGACCGCCGATCTCCGCCGCAGCGTCGATCAGCGTGACCGCATGGCCGCGCTGGGCCGCCACCGTGGCATAGGCCAAGCCGGCCGGACCCGCTCCGACCACCGCAATCCGCCGCCTGGTGTTGGTAGGCGGGTACTGAAGCAGGGTCTCATTGCAGGCGCGGGGATTGACCAGACAGGTGACTTGCTGCCGGCCACTGAAGGTGTGATCGAGGCAGGCCTGGTTACAGCCGATGCAGGTATTGATCTCGTCTTCACGGCCCTGCGCGGCCTTGATGACCAGATCGGGGTCAGCAAGCATGGGACGGGCCATGGAGACCAGATCCGCATCGCCCCGGGCCAACACTTCTTCGGCCACATGCGGCATGTTGATCCGGTTACTGGTGATCATGGGTACCTTGAGCTGCTTGCGCAGCCGTCCGGTGACCTGGGCAAAGGCCGCTCTGGGCACCATGGTGGCAATGGTGGGAACCGGGGCCTCATGCCAGCAGAAGTGGGTGCTGATGATGTTCGCACCCGCGGCTTCGATCGCCTTGCCAAGCGACACCACTTCATCCCAGGCCAGGCCCTCGTCGAGCATGTCCATGGCGGAAATTCTGAAGATCAGAATGAAACCAGGGCCCACCGCCTCACGAACGCGTCGAACGATCTCGACCGGAAACCGCATGCGGTTTTCCCAGGAGCCGCCCCAGCGATCGGAGCGCAGATTGGTCTTGCGCACCAGAAAGGTACTGATGAGATATCCGGCAGACCCGATGATCTCGACGCCGTCATAGCCCGCGCGCTGCGCCATCAGGGCGCAATTCACGAAATCGGCGATCTGCTTTTCAATGCCGTCTTCGTCGAGTTCACGCGGCGTATATGCCCCGATCCGCGACTTGATCGGCGATGGCGCAACGCAATCGGGCACCCGCGCCAAGGGTCCGGAGTGCAGGATCTGCATGCAGATCTTGACGTCCGATGCCGCCCCATGGACGGCTTCGGTGATGATGCGATGCTGGTCCGACTCGGCGATTGTTGAGAGTTTGCTTCCGGTACCGCCTTCAGCATTGGGAGAAATGCCGCCGGTGATGATCATTCCGACGCCGCCGCGCGCGCGCTCGGCGAAATACGCGGCCATGCGCTCGAATCCCTGCTCCGCCTCCTCGAGACCGGTATGCATCGACCCCATCAGGATGCGATTCTTGATGGTGGTGAACCCCAGATCGAGAGGGGTGAAGACATGCGGGTAGCGATTCATGCCGTTCATGAGATCTCCAATCTTTTTACCGTATCCCCCAAGGGTATCCGATCAGCCCACTTTGTCTGCTGGCATCAGCCCGTTTTGGCCACGATTGCGGCTGGGAGAGACTTGCCATCGCCTGTTGAGGGGATAGACTCCACCGGCTGCGAATGATTGCCGTGTCAGCCCTCCCGGGCCTTCTGGCAGCGCCAGTTGAACAGCCCCTGGAAGCCAGGCAAGTCATTGAATGAAATCGGAACGAGAACCTGTCGATACCGCCCCTAACCCACCCCTGATCGGGGAAGAGGCGCTCGCCGGACATACGCCCATGATGCAGCAGTACCTGCGCATCAAGGCTGAGCATCCGGACACGCTGCTTTTCTACCGGATGGGGGATTTTTAT
>JBMSOD010000060.1:0-14562 GCA_049422085.1 Burkholderiaceae bacterium | reverse complement strand
AAAATCCTGAGACGCCTGCTCGAGCGTGCGGTAAAAGGTTCTGTCGCGTCGCGCCACAAAGCGTTGCGCCGCGGAAAGACTGACCGAGGGGGCGAGCGCCGCGATCACTTCGGCCGATGCCGTGTTGATGTTCACAGGGGTGGCACGCGGCAGAACGATACAGAAGGGTTCGAGCGCTCTCACCGTGCCTGCATCGATTCCCGGCACATCAAGCAGGTCACTGACGCGCAGCAGGGGGGCCCGCGAGGCCGGCACATGTGTTCCTTCCACGACTCTCGTCTGCGACTGCAGCACGCGATCCACAATGCTTTCTGCGGTCGCCTCAGCCCGACCAAGGAGCAGCAACAGCTTGCGCAAGGCATCGCGATGCGGCAGCGAGACCTGACCCGGGGACGAGGTCAGGCTGGTCAGGTTGAACCTGGCCTGAGCATCGGTGATCTGACCCGCCAGCACCGCATCGCGGCTGTTTTCATCCAGGCGCGCCCCCCCGGTCACGGTCTCATCCAGACGCGTTTCGAGCACCGGCAGGGCCCAGGCTTCGCCAGGATGATCCACCGCACCTAGTCGAAGATCGGAGAGCAACACCACCTTGGCCCAATCCAGTGCTGCTCGTTCGATCCATCGGGCCTGCGCAAGCGCGAGCCGATTCTGGACGGAGCGCACTGCGACCTGCTCCCGCCAGTACAGACCGGACACAATCACCGAGGCCAGGGTCACGACCAGCAGGGCCGCCAGGATCGCCGCACCGGATTGAGCGTGGGAGCGCGCCATGTCAGTCGCTCACCGGAACGATGCGCTCCAGGGCTCGTCCCTCTGCCCGGATCACCCTCACCAGCACTCCGGTCACCGGCACAGGCGGGACACTCCCGGGTGCGCCCGGCGATGCGGTTGCCGGCTGGGCGGCCAGGGTCGAGGCATCCTGCCAGCCCCGATCGCGGACGAATCCCTGAATCTTCAGTTCGTGACCCCCGGCCAGGAGTGGTTGCCAGACCAGGCCTTCCTGAGCGGCGGACGCCTGCGGGGATCGCCAGGGACCGAAGCCTCGCTCGAGCACACCATCGCGAAGACGCCAGACCACCGGTTGAATCTGGGTCGATGTCTCGTTCCCCCCTGACTCACGCAACAGTTCGATCTGAACCTGATTCGTCTCTCCTGCGATCACGAAGCGCAGCGGCAACTGTCCAGGGACAAGCAGCCTGACCGGCCAGGACTTCCTGAGGTCTTCGTCGATCTGTGCGAAGGCCATGCTCAGGGATTTCAGTTCATCTGAGGCCGATTCGATCCGGTCCCTGGATTGCAGGACGGAGTCAAGGCCTCGCCAGGACAGAAGAGCCACGATGGCCAGCAACGCGGTTGCGACAAGAAGCTCGACCAGGGTGAATCCCGCACCCGATCCCGATCCCGCACCCGATCCCACACCCGGTCTGGCACGCGATGTGCCCGATCCTTCGGGGAGAAGGCGCCGGATCCGGCGTTTCGGGTATGTCAGGTTCACGGTTGACGTGTCGCGAAACCGGTTAGCCTGGCCAGGCGAATCCGCTCGGCTTCGGAGGGATACACCCGGATTTCGACCCTGCGAAACTGGGCATTGGGTGTGGCGAACACTTCTTCTTCGCAGATCAGCGCCAGTTCGGCCTGCGGGCAGTCTGAACTCCGCTTGCCGAGCTCCGGCCATTCCCGTTCGATGCGGATTCTGGCCAAGCGGTTCTCCGCACTCCACTGGGCCATCGTGCGCTGCCGCAAGTCATACGAATGAGTCGACAGGGCAGCCGTCGCCCGGAGCGCAGCCATCAGGGCGATCGACACTACGGTGAGTGCGACCAGGACCTCGACCAGCGTGAAGCCTGAACGCCGGCTGAGCCTCACAGGGTCACTGCCTGGACGTGCGCCGGCAATCATCAGCGCAGGACCTCGAAACCGCCCAGACCGTTGGCCTGAAGGGTGATGCTGACCTGATCGCGCTGCAAAACCAGCGTGAAAGGCGCATCCACCGCGTCGCGTCCGAATTCGATTCCCTTCGACCCGTCCGGGCGTTGGATCAGCAATTCAAGAGGGGCCTTCCAGACACGGGCCCGCAGTTCGGTGTCGTCTTGCATGCTGCGCCATTGCCGGTCCCGAAAGATCGAGAACCGATACCCCTCGTTGTCGTATTCGAAACGGATGGGCGCCCCCCGCACCTGGGCCTCTTCGCGGGCAAGACCAAGGACCTGTGCGAGCCGGTCGGCTTCATGAAGCAGATCGGACCGTCCTCCGGTTTTCCCTGAGAGAACGACGGTGCCCGCCAGCACGCCCATCAGCACCAGCACCACCAGCAACTCGATCAGGGTGAACCCGCCCGGCTTGGGCGGCAGACGAACACCGTGTGCGGGTGTCCTCAGAGATTCCACGAGCCGATATCGGCATCCGAGCCGCTGCCCCCGGCCTGGCCATCTGCGCCCAGGCTGAAGACATCGATCTCACCCCGCACGCCCGGACTGAGCAGCTGGTAGGGGCGTCCCCAGGGGTCGGTCGGAATCTTGTCGAGATAGGACTTCCAGTTGTCCGCTGCAGGACCGCTGGCAGGGCGAGTCACCAAGGCCTGCAGTCCCTGCTCGGTGGTGGGATAGCGGCCATTGTCGAGGCGGTACAGCTTGAGCGCCTGCATGACCTGAGCAATATCCTGACGCGCTGCCACCGCACGTGCTTCATCGGGCCGGCTCATGACCCTTGGCACGACCAGAGCCGCGAGCACGCCGAGAATCATGATCACGACCATCAGCTCGATCAGGGTAAACCCTCGGATTCGACGGGCGATGCCTGGAGGACGGTTGCGCAGCCTGGACTGTAGTGACATGAAAATACCGGGAAGATTGCTGGAAGAGGCGCACTGATCATATCAGCGCGGTATGCTCAGGGTCATGCGTCTTCGCATCCCTTTTCTGCCGCTCATCAGCGTCCTCCTGTTCTCGGCCCTGTGCGCCATCGTGGCCTACTGGGCGCTGATCCTTCTGAGCGGCGACCCGCCTGTCGCGCCTGGGGCCCCGGTGACCACCACCTCGGGACTCCAGAATGCCGAACGTTCGGCAAGCCTGTTCGGACCGAATGCCGCGCAAGCCCCCAGGGCCGCCGCAGCGGCTCCCGTCAATCTCAGGGTGGTCGGTGTCCTCGCGGCAACCCAACCGCAAGGCCGAGCCCCTGCCAACAGCGCCGGAGTGGCGCTGGTGTCCATCGATGGCCAACCTGCCCGTCCCTATGCGATCGGAGACACCCTGCCCAACGGCATGCAGGTCAAGGCCATCCGCAAGGATGCGGTGGAGTTCTCTGACCAGGGTCGAGTGCTCAGTGCTCCGGCTCCGCGAGAAGCCGACACGGGCGTGCTGGTGAGGGGGACTGTCGGCCCGACTGGCGCGTCGGCTGCCCCCACCGCCTCCCCGGTCTCTCCCCCTCCCCCCGCCTCCGCCCCTGTCCCCTTGCCTGCGCCCATGCCCCCGCGTGCGAACGGCCAGGAACGCCCCGATCAGGCTCCGCCCCCACCTGCAGCGCCGTCATTGCCGCAAGACCCGGCGAATGGCCAGCCCAGACGCTCCGAATCAGGCGACTAAACGCGTTTCGTTCGGGCAACCGATGCGATAATCGGTCCGTTTTCACCACGCTTCAACCTGCGTGAGCAGGATCCAAGGCATGCGCCCCTATCTTGATCTGATGCGTCACGTGCTGGAGCACGGCACCCCGAAATCCGACCGCACGGGAACCGGCACCCATTCGGTGTTCGGCTGGCAGATGCGCTTTGATCTTGCCGAGGGGTTCCCCCTCGTGACCACCAAGAAACTGCACCTGAAGTCCATCGTGCATGAGTTGCTCTGGTTCCTGAGTGGATCAACCAATGTCGCCTATCTTCGCGACAATGGCGTGTCGATCTGGGATGAATGGGCCGACGACCAGGGAGAACTCGGCCCGGTCTATGGTCACCAGTGGCGATCATGGCCCGCCCGAGACGGCGGGACCATCGACCAGATCGCTCAACTGATGAGCGAACTGAAGCGCAATCCAGACTCACGACGCCTGGTCGTGTCAGCCTGGAATCCTGCGGATCTTCCACGCATGGCGCTGTCTCCCTGTCATGCGCTGTTCCAGTTCCATGTCGCGGGAGGGCGCCTGTCATGCCAGCTCTATCAGCGCAGCGCCGATATTTTCCTGGGGGTCCCGTTCAATATTGCTTCCTATGCCTTGCTGACCGAAATGGTCGCGCAGCAGGCGGGGCTGGCGCCGGGTGATTTCATCTGGACCGGAGGGGATTGCCATCTGTATACCAACCACCTCGAGCAGGCCAGGTTGCAGCTGACCCGTGAGCCCTACCCACTTCCCCGTCTGCGCATCCATCGCAAGCCTGAGTCGATCTTCGACTACCGGTTCGAGGACTTTGAATTCGAGGGTTATCAGGCGCATCCGCTGATCAAGGCTCCGGTCGCGGTGTGAGCCGGCCCCGCATCAGCCTGATCGTGGCGCGGGCAAGGCACGGCGCGATCGGTCGCCTCAACACTTTGCCCTGGCGCCTGCCCGAGGACCTTCAGCACTTCAAGGCCACCACGCTGGGGCATTGTGTCCTGATGGGCCGCAAGACCTTTGAATCCATCGGCCGCCCACTGCCTGGCCGCAGAAACCTGGTGCTCACCCGGGATCCGGATTGGCATCATGAGGGCTGCGAGCGGGTCGATTCACTGCAAGCCGCGATCAACACCTGCTCGCCGGGCAGCGAGCTCTTCGTTGCGGGGGGTGAGCAGGTCTACCGGCTTGCCTTGCCCGAGGCCGATCGCCTGATCGTCACCGAAATCGATCTCGAAGTGGCAGGGGCCGATGCCTGGTTCGACCCACCGGATCCCGCGCAATGGCGCTGTGTGCAGTCCCTGCCGGGTGTCAGTCGGACCGGTCTGGGCTACAGCATCCAGTCCTGGGAGCGGGTTCACCCGCCCTCCTGACGCATCGACGATCTCGAGACGGTCGCGCGACGCTCGGGTGATGATCAGACGCCCCCCCGGGCGCTCATGCTAAAGTCGCCGCGCCCGTCTATGGCGGCGCCTTCGAGTGAAGGCTGAGCTTCTTTCATCCGACTGCCCAAAGCCGTCTCAGGCTGAGGGATCCCCAGGAGACCCTTCCCCATGCGACCGATCCACCGTCTTATTCCCGGCGCCGTCAGCGCCGCACTGCAGGCCGCAGCGCTTATCGGCACAAGCGTGCAGGCCAACCCCCTGCGCTGGGCCGCCCAGAACGATGTGCTGACGCTTGATCCGCACTCGCAGAACCACGCCACCACCAATGCCATCCTGATGCACGCCTATGAAGGCCTGACCCGCTATGACCGGGATTACAAGGTCGAGCCGGCGCTGGCCACCAGCTGGCAGCAGATGGGCCCGACGCAGTGGCGCTTCAATCTGCGCAAAGGCGTCAAGTTCCATGACGGCTCGCCCTTCACCGCCGATGACGTGGTTTTCTCTTTCGAGCGGATCCGCCAGCCGCAGGGCACGATGCAGGTCTATGTGACAGGCATCAAGGAAGTCAAGAAGATCGATGACCACACGGTCGACCTCATTCTCGAGGCACCCGTGCCCATCCTGCTGCGCAACATCATCGACTTCCGGATCATGAGCAAGGGCTGGGCCGCAAAGACCAAATCCGAGAAGGTCCAGGACTACAAGGCGCGCGAAGATACCTTTGCCTCGCGCAACACCAACGGCACCGGCCCGTATGTGATCAATGGCTGGTCGCCCGATCAGCGCATCCTGATGTCCAACAACGAAAGCTGGTGGGGCAAGAAGGACGGCAACGTCACCCGCGTGAACTACACCCCGATCAAGGCCGACGCCACCCGTGTCGCGGCCCTGCTCTCGGGTGAAGTCGACATGGTTACCGACCTTCCCACCCAGGACGTCGCACGCCTGAAGCAGAACAAGAACCTCAAGGTGGTCGACGGGGTTGAAGTGCGCACGATCTTCATCGGCCTGGATCAGCACAATAACGAGCTGCAGTACTCGAATGTCAAGGGCAAGAATCCGTTCAAGGATGTGCGTGTGCGTCAGGCCCTGAACATGGCCATCGACCGTGCTGCGATCCAGCGCACCATCATGCGGGGACTTTCGGTGCCGGGCGTGCTCATGGTGGCGCCGGGCGTGAATGGCTACACCAAGGAGGCCGACAAAGCGGCAGCCGCCAATGTCGACGGCGCCAAGAAGCTGCTGGCCGACGCTGGTTATCCGAGCGGCTTCGAGTTCACGCTCGACTGCCCCAACAACCGCTACGTCAACGACGAGGAAATCTGCCAGGCCCTGGTGGGCATGTGGGCCCGCGCGGGCGTGAAGGTCAAGCTCAACGCCATGCCCTTCGCAACCTACATCCCGAAGATCCAGAAGCATGACACCAGTGCCTACCTTCTGGGCTGGGGCGTGGCCACCTATGATGCGCTCTACACCCTGCAGTCCCTGGTGCGCACCAAGACCACGGGTGCCGATGGCAACTTCAACCTCGGTCGCATCAATGACACCAAGCTCGACGCCATCATTGACGCTTCGAAGTCGGAAGTGGATGTGGCCAAGCGCGATGGCATGCTGAAGGAAGCCCTCAAAATCACCCGGGACAACGCCTACTATCTGCCGATCCACCATCAGGTTCGGCCCTGGGCCATGAAGAACAATGTCACCACCTCGCACCGCTCCGACGATCGGCCGGAGGCGCGATTCACGAGCGTGGGCGGCAACTGATCTTCCAGCAGGGCGGGGCAGATCCCTGATCTGCTCCTGTCCTGGCCAGGCTGCAGCTACCCTGAACCCGCCGGGTCTGATTTCAGACCGGCGGGTTTTGTTTTCAGCCCAGACGGTTCCTGAAGAAACGGCCCTCCTTCATGACCGCTGCAATCCGTGCGCCGTTGCCGGTCAGCAGGGTCAGATCCCTGGAAGGATCGCCATCGACCACGATCAGATCGGCCATCGCACCCCGGGCCAGCACGCCCAACTGACCTTCGCGGCGCAGGATGCGGGCATTGACCGACGTGGCGCTTTGCAGCACCTCGATCGGGCTCATGACCTTCGAGCGAATCAGGAACTCATTGGACTGGTCGTCATGCATGGGGCCCAGCAGATCGGTTCCGAATCCGATCTGAACCCCTTCGGCCTGCGCGATCCGCAGGGATTCGAGCCCTCGATCCTTGACCCGGTCGAGCTTGTCGAGCATGGCCTGCGGCCAGCCCAGGGAAGCCCCCTCCCGGAAGAGCGAGTCATAGGTCACCAGCGTGGCCACAAAAAAGGCGTCGTGACGCGCCATCTCGCGCGCAGCCGATTCATCGATGAGGTTGCCATGCTCGATGCTTCGCACTCCTGACTGCACCGCCCGGATGATGGACCGCGGCGAATAGGCATGGGCCATGACATAGGTGTTGGCCGCTTCCGCTTCTTCGCAGATGGCGCGGAGCTCTTCAAGGGAGTACTGGGTGCCATCGATCGGGTCAGTGGGGCTGGATACCCCACCTCCTGCCATCACCTTGATCTGATGCGCCCCGTTGCGAATCTGTTCGCGGGCCGCTCTGCGGACCTCGCCCACCCCGTCGGCAATCGAGCCCAGCAGTCCGAGCCCTGCGCAAGAGCACATCATGGTCTTGACACCGAGCGGACGGGTATCACCATGGCCCCCGGTCTGCGAAATGGCCTGACCCGCAATGAACAGGCGCGGACCCAGAAAATGACCTCGTTCGACCGCTTCGACCAGACCATGGTCAGCCCCGGCAGCATCGCGCACCGTGGTGTAGCCGCGACCCAGCATGCCTTCCAGAATGTCCTTGGTCTGCGCGGCGATCAGGGACGCCGGCGTCATCGACAGCTTGAGAAAGTCAGGCATGGTTGAGGTGACATGCACATGCGCATCGATCAGGCCCGGCAGGATGGCCTTGCCGTTCAAATCGATGATCCGGGCATCGTCGATCCGCGTCTGATCGAACAGCACATCGGCGATTCGTGCGTCTTCAGTCACCACCGTGGCCTGGGGTCGCATCTGACCCGCCACACTGTCAAAAAGCAGTCCATTGATGAATGCGGTGCGCATGAGGATCCTCCTGGGAAGCGGCAAGCATACCGGGCCCGACACCGCCCTTGAGTACAATCCGGATCTGGCCTCCGTAGCTCAGTGGATAGAGCATCCCCCTCCTAAGGGGAGGGTCGCACGTTCGATTCGTGCCGGAGGCGCCACCCATTCCTGTCTCTCGCACATCACGCCCGTACGCCCATCCTGAGCATGAGCCATACGCCCACGCCGCCAAGGCGATCCGCCCAGGAACAGCACGGCCTGCATGAAACCATTCGGCAGATTTTCGAGGAACGGGTCAGCTTCAACCGCTTGCTGGGTATCCGCATCACCTCCTTTGATCCGCAGGACCCCCGTGTCCGATTCGACATGCGCCCTGATCTGGTGGGCGAGTTCAATTCGCCCCGATTGCACGGTGGCGTGACCGCCTCGGTGCTCGATGCCACCGCCGGACTGGGCATCATGCTCGGACTGGGCGAAAAGTTTGCGCACGAATCCGCGGAGCAGATCGCGCTGCGCATCCGCAAGGTAGGCACGATCGATCTGCGCATCGATTATCTGAGGCTGGGACAGGCGCCCGCCTATGAGGCCCGGGCGGTGATCACCCGGCTTGGCGGGCGGATTGCATCCGCACGCATGGAACTTCACGGCAGCGACGGAGTGCTTGTCGCCACAGGCGCTGCCTCCTTTGTCACGAGTTGAGACGAACCATGCGATTTGTTGCCTGTGCCGCCCTCCTGCTTGCAGTCTCGTTTGGTGCCAGGCAATCGATGGCGCTGTTTCTCTCGACCCTGAACACCACGACAGGGCTGGGCATCGCCACGGTGAGCCTGGCCTTTGCGATCGGTCAGCTCTGGTGGGGCATCACCCAGCCCATCGCTGGCGGTTTTGCTGACAAGTTCGGTAGCGCGAGAGTCATGATGACCGGTGCGCTGATGATTGCCCTGGGGCTGGCCCTGACCCCGCTGGCCACCAGTTTTCCAATGCTGGTGCTGTGCATCGCCATTCTGGGCGCCGGCGGTGCGGGTGCCCTGGGCCCCTCGGTCATGATGTCTGCGGTAGCCCGTCGCATCAGCGAATCACAGCGGGGCATGGCCACCGGCATCGTCAATGCGGGAGGCTCGGTCGGACAGTTCCTGATCGTGCCGCTGACCCAGGCCATGATCAGCGGATGGGGCTGGATGATGGCGCTGTGGGGCCTGTCCCTGCTGACCCTGCTGGCCATGCCGCTGATTGCGCCCTTTCGCAGGACGCTGGCCGATGCGGCCTCCAATGCAACCGGCGGCGCTGCGTCCGACACGCTCTCGCAGGCGATCCGCCGCGCGGGCGCAGATCCGAGCTTTCTGCTGCTCGGTGCCGGATTTTTTGTGTGCGGCTTTCACGTCGCCTTCATCGCCACCCACCTGCCCGGGGTCGTTGCCGCCTGCGGCCTGACACCAGCGGTGGGCGCCTGGTCGCTTGCCACCATCGGGCTGTTCAATGTGGTGGGTAGCCTGACCGTGGGCTGGGCCGTTGGGCGTTACCGCATGAAATACCTGCTCTCGGGTCTGTACGCCACCCGGGGCCTTGCGGTCTTCATCTTTCTGCTGGCCCCCAAGACAGAACTGGTGATGCTGCTTTTTGCAGCCGTGATCGGCGCCACCTATCTGTCGACCGTCCCACCCACAGCGGGGCTGGTTGCCAAGCTGCATGGCCCGCGCTTCATGGCCACCCTCTTTGGTCTGGTCATGCTCAGCCATCAGGTCGGTGGCTTCCTGGGCGCCTGGCTGGGAGGCAAGGTGTTTGAAGCGACCGGCAGCTACGATTGGGTCTGGTATATCGACATTGGCCTGGCCATTTTCGCGGCACTGGTTCATCTGCCGATCCGGGAGGCTGCACCCGTGCCACGCGTAGAAACGGCTGCAGCCCGCTGATCTGCGGGCTCAGGTTGCGAGCCCGAGCCCGGGCAGACTCAGGCGATGCCTGCTTGCCTAGACCGCCTCGCGCTGATCGACCTTGAAACCACGGGCCTGTCGCCAGTCAGCGACCGGATCACCGAAATCGGGGTGGTCCTGCTTGATGAGGGCAAGGTCACCGACTGCTGGTCATCCCTGATCAACCCAGGTCAGGCCGTTCCCCCTGAAATCCAGTGGCTCACCGGCCTGAGCGCCGATCGGCTGGCGCAGGCGCCGCGCTTCGAACAGATCTGGCCGGTTCTGTCCCGTCTGATCAGTCAGCGCATTCTCGTCGCTCACAACGCACGTTTCGATCACGGGTTCCTGAAGGCCGAACTGCGCAGGATGGGTATGCGGCACTTCACTGAGGTCTTGTGCACCGCACAGTTGTCACGACGCCTGAATCCCGACACCCGAGGCCACGGGCTCGATGCCCTGTGTCTGCGACATGGACTCGAATCAAGGGCTCAGCTTCTCGCGGATCGGCATGCCGCCCATTGCGAACGAACCCGGCGCCACAGCGCTTTAGGCGATGCGCTGCGGCTCGCCGCGTTCATGCAGGCCCTGAGCGCCGTCCACAGCCCCGAACGTCTGCAATGCGATATCAGTGCACTGCTTCGTCGACCGGCCTGCCCGCCGCATCTCGACCCGGCGGTGCTCGAATCGCTGCCCGAGGAGCCCGGGGTGTATGTGTTTCGAGGCGTTCGAGGTCAGCCGCTGTATGTCGGCAAGGCCCGGAATCTGAGTGATCGCATCCGGGGGCACTTTCATGCAGACAGCCGCCTCGCCATCGATGCCAGTCTGAGTGCACAGACCCATGCCATTGATGTGCGTCCCACCGCTGGCGAATTCAGTGCACTGGTCCTTGAGGCGCAATGGGTCAAGGCACTCGATCCACTGCACAACCAGCGCCTGCGCAAGACACCGGGCGCCCGGTTCATCATGCCCAGCGAACCGGGACTGGCACCCCGGCTGATCTCCCTGGCCGAGTTGCTGCGTCGGGGCCCGTCTCCCTCGCATTGGCCCGACAGCCTGTACGGGCCCTTCACGAGCCCCGCAGCAGCACGTGCCGCACTGAGTCACCTCGGACGCATCCATGGTCTGTGCGATGCCGGGATCGGTCTGTGGCATCGTGGCCGGACCGACGCGCCCGCCCCGTGTTTTTCGCATCAGATCGGACGATGCCTCGGACTGTGCATCGGCGGGGAGTCGGCTCAGTCTCATCATGCGCGCCTGCTTGCTGCACTGCAGCCCCTTCAGGTACCTGTCTGGCCGTTCCCGGGGCGCTGGACCTTCGAGGAGGTCGATCCTCAGACCGGGCGCATCGAATCGCTGGATTTCATCGACTGGTGTGCCATCAGCGACCTCGATCACCAGCCCGGCAACTTCGATCTGGATATCTACCGGATGCTGCGGCGCCGCATCGGTGAAGCCGGCCTGCAAGCCCCCCTGCAGGAGGCCCCGTTGCCCGAAATGGCTTGAACTGCTGCCATTTCGCTGTGCTACATTCGCCCGCAGTTCAAACACAAGAGACAACCTTGCAGGTCTTCCAGCTTGTCATCAGTGGTGTTGCCCAGGGGTGCATCTACGGGCTCATCGCCCTGGGCTTCGTGCTCATCTACAAGGCCACCGAAACCGTCAGCTTCGTGCAGGGCGACCTCATGATGCTGGGCGGATTTGTCGGTCTGGCGGCCATGACCATGCTGAACTTTCCGTTCTGGCTGGCCATCCTGAGCGCGATTGCCGCCATGGGCCTGTTCGGTCTGCTCACCGAGCGTCTGGTCATCCGCCCCATCCTCGGGCAGCCCCAGTTCACCATCGTGATGCTGACCATCGGCATCGGCTATGTCGTGCGAGGCCTGATCACCATGATCCCGGGCATCGGCACGGACACCCACACCCTTCCAGTGCCCTTCAAGGATCAGAACCTCGAAGCCGCAGGTCTGATCGTCTCGATGGAACAGGTCGTGATCATCGGCGCCACTGCGGTGCTGTGTGCGGTGCTCTATGCGGTGTTCCGTTACACCACGGTGGGCATCGCCATGCAGGCCTCCTCGCAGAATCAGCTGGCGGCCTACTACATGGGCATCCCGGTCAAACGGCTCAACGGTCTGGTCTGGGCATTGGCCTCGGCTGTGGCGGCAGTGGCCGGATTGCTGCTCGCTCCGATCACGTTCGTCCACGTCAACATGGGCTTCATTGGTCTGAAGGCCTTTCCGGCGGCGGTGGTAGGTGGTTTCGGCAGCCTGCCGGGTGCCATCGTGGGGGGCCTGATCATCGGCGTCGTTGAATCCCTCTCGGGCTTTTACCTGCCGGTGGGCTTCAAGGATGTTGCGCCTTACATCGTGGTACTGCTGATGCTCTGGTTCAAGCCCAACGGCTTGTTCGGCGAGAAACTGCGCAAGAAGGTCTGACTCCCATGCGTTTCGTCTTCAAGACCGGCTACGAGCAGGATGTCGCGCTCGCCAAGCATCAAGGTCACCGGTTCTGGTACGGCGCACTCGGTGTGGTGCTGCTGGTCGCCCCCCTGCTGCTCGAAGAATACTGGCTCGCCCAACTGAGCTTCGTGCTGATCTACAGCATCGTGGGCCTGGGTCTCATGCTGCTCGCGGGTTACACCGGTCAGGTCTCGATCGGTCAGGCCGCCTTCATGGGGGTGGGTGCCTATGCGCAGGCCTACTTCACGCAGCACGGATTTTCCTTCCCGGTCGCGCTCATGCTCGGCATGGTGCTCTCGGCCCTCGCGGGCATCATCGTGAGCGTGCCGGCGCTCAGGGTCAAGGGAATCTACCTTGGCATCGCCACACTCGCATTCGGCTTCATCGTCGAAGAAGGCTTCGCACGCTGGGAGAGCGTGACCGGTGGAAATGCCGGCATCACGGTCAAGGCGCCCGAGATGCTCGGCTTCAAATTCGACGACGACATTTCCTTTTATTACCTGTGCCTCGTGATCTGCGTCCTGAGCACGCTGGGTGTGCTCAACCTGCTGCGTGCGCCAACCGGGCGCGCCTTCGTGGCCATTCGCGATTCCGAGATTTCAGCGCAATCCATGGGCATCAATCTGGCCTGGTACAAGGGACTGGCCTTCGCCATCTCGGCGGTCATGGCCGGCATCGCCGGAGCGCTTTATGCGCACAAGATGAGTTTCATCACCCCCGACCAGTTCGGTCTGATCCAGTCGGTCGACCTGCTTTTGCTGGTGGTGGTCGGCGGACTGGGGTTTGTGCATGGCGCCTTCCTGGGTGCCATCTTCCTGATCACCATGCCGCAGCTGATCGCGGTCGGCAAAGACTTCCTGCCTGAGAGCATCGGGGGCGCCGCAGGCCTGCAGGGCGTCATTTATGGCCTGGTGCTGGTGTTCTTCGTGCTCTTCGAGCCCATGGGTCTGTATGGCAGATGGCTCAAGGTACGGACCTGGTTTCAGATGTTCCCCTTCTATCGCCAGGGCATGTTCAAGCGCCAGAAGAGCTTCACCAAGTCGGATCGCCTCAAATGAGTTCACCTACTTCCCCATCGGACGGCGTGCTGCTCAAGGCGCGTGACCTGCAGGTGCGCTTCGGAGGCGTGGTCGCCGTCAACAAGGTGAGCTTCGATGTCAAGCGTGGCGAGGTGTTCACCCTGATCGGTCCCAACGGCGCCGGCAAGACCACGGTCTTCAACCTGATCAGCCGCATCTATGTGCCCACCGAAGGCAGCATCGAGTTCGAAGGCACGGCCCTGGCTTCCGTTGCCCCCCATCAGGTGGCCGAACTCGGCATCGCCCGGACCTTCCAGAACATCGAGCTCTTTGAATACGCCACCGTCCTGCAGAACCTCCTGATCGGCGGGCATGTTCATCGCAAAACTAATATCCTGCAGGACATCTTCTTCACCGACCTGGCCCGCAAGGCCGAGGTGCAGGCCCGCGAAGCCGCAGAACAGGTGATCGAGCTGCTCGACCTGCAGCCCCATCGGGACTCCCTGGTCGCTGGCCTGCCCTATGGGGTGCGCAAGGTGGTCGAACTTGCACGGGCGCTGTGCACCCAGCCCAAACTGCTGCTGCTCGATGAGCCCTCCTCCGGCCTGAATGTCGAGGAGACCGACGGCATGGCCTTCTGGATCCAGGACATCAAGAACGAACTCGGCATCACGGTGCTGATGGTCGAGCATGACATGTCGCTGGTCTCCAAGGTCAGCGACCGCGTACTTGCCATGAATCAGGGCGAAATGCTCTGCCTTGGCAGCCCGCGCGAGGTTCAGAGCGACCCGAAGGTGATCGAGGCCTATCTCGGCTCGGCAGAAGACATGTCCTTCCTGCGCCGTCCGACGCAATTCGAGCGGAGGGACGCCTGATGTCAGACAACATCCTGCTGCGTCTGGCCAATGTCGAAAGCGCCTACGGTCCGATCCGCGCAATCCGCGGCGTGAGCCTCAAGGTTGCTCAAGGCGAAATCGCGACCGTGCTGGGCTCCAATGGCGCGGGCAAGACCACCATCCTCAAGACCATCTCGGGCATCATTGATCCGCGCAAGGGACAGGTGCATTTTTGCGGCCAGGACATCACCGCACACGACCCTGCCGACATCGTGCAGCGTGGTCTGTCGCA
>JBMSOD010000059.1:0-14885 GCA_049422085.1 Burkholderiaceae bacterium | reverse complement strand
TGACGACATCTACATCTCGCCCTCGCAGATCCGCCGCTTCAATCTTCATACCGGGGATTCCATCGAAGGCGAGGTCCGGATTCCCAAGGATGGCGAGCGCTATTTCGCACTGGTGAAGGTCGATCGCATCAATGGCGAGCCGCCCGAGGCCAGCAAGAACAAGATCCTGTTCGAAAACCTCACGCCCTTGCACCCCGATGTCCCGATGGTGCTGGAGCGGGATACCAAATCGGAAGAGAACTTCACCGCGCGCATCATCGACATGATCGCGCCGATCGGCAAAGGGCAGCGCGGCCTGATCGTTGCGCCCCCCAAGGCAGGCAAGACGGTGCTCATGCAGCACATTGCCCATGCCATCACGGCCAATCATCCCGAGGTGGTGCTGATCGTGCTGCTGATCGACGAGCGCCCCGAAGAAGTCACCGAAATGCAGCGCTCGGTGCGTGGTGAGGTGGTGGCATCCACCTTCGATGAACCGGCGACCCGGCATGTCACGGTCGCTGAAATGGTCATCGAAAAGGCCAAGCGCCTGGTCGAGCACAAGAAGGATGTGGTCATTTTGCTCGACTCGATCACCCGGCTGGCCCGGGCCTACAACACCGTGGTTCCAGCGTCGGGCAAGGTCCTGACCGGTGGCGTCGACGCCAATGCGCTGCAGCGCCCGAAGCGCTTTTTCGGAGCCGCCCGCAATATCGAGGAAGGCGGCTCCCTCACCATCATTGCCACGGCCCTGGTCGATACCGGCAGCCGCATGGACGAGGTGATCTTCGAGGAGTTCAAGGGAACCGGAAACTCCGAGCTTCACCTCAATCGTCGCATGATGGAAAAGCGGGTCTACCCGGCCATCGACATCAACAAATCGGGTACGCGCCGCGAGGAACTCCTGATTCCCAAGGATCAGCTCACCAAGATCTGGATCCTGCGCAAACTGCTGCACGACATGGACGAACTTGCCGCCATGGAGTTCCTGCTCGACAAGGTCAAGCAGACCAAGAACAACCAGGAATTCTTCGACTTGATGAAAAAAGGCGGTTGAGCTTACAATTTACGGTTCACCGGATGCCTACAGTCCTGGCTTTGGGCTGGCAGGCCATCAAGCAGCAACTGAGCAACGCAACTGAGCAACGCAACTGATCGACGCAACTGAGCAACGCAACTGATCGACGCAACTGAGCAGCTCAGCTGAGCAACACCACCGAGCAACACTTCTCTACGGCACGGCATCATGAAAGAAGGCATTCACCCCGACTACCGCGACGTCGTGTTCCAGGACATGTCCAGCGGTTTCAAGTTCATCACCCGCTCCACCGTCAATACCCGCGAGAAGGTGACCATGGATGATGGCAAGGAGTACCCGCTCTTCAAGCTCGACGTTACGTCGGAGTCGCATCCGTTTTACACCGGCGCGCAGCAGCGCATCAGCGAGGCCGGTCGCGTGGAGAAGTTCCGTCAGAAATTCGCCCGCGGCACCAAAGCCGGGGCCTGAAGCCATCGCCCCGCCCTGCGAGCGGGGTCTGCGCAGGCGGCCTGAGCGTCTCCTTTCGCGAGCGTTCAGCGGCCTGTGCCCAGGCGCGTCATGAGTGTCTTCATCGTGACCGCAAGGCAGGCAGCGCGGATGCCGCGCTGGCTGCTCATCACCGTCTGCCTGCTTTATGCCGTGCCCGGACTGATCGGGCGGGACCCATGGCGCTACGCTGACGCCGTAGGGTTTGGCGTGGCCTGGACCTTCGCTCAGGCCGACTGGGGTCCGGGCTGGCTGATTCCGGGCGTGCTGGGGCAGGCAAGCCCCGACCACGGCCCCCTGCCCTTCTGGCTGGCTGCATGGGCCATGAGGCTTCTGCCCGGCGTGGCACCCGACCTTGTCATCCGATGGGTGGCCTTATGCGGTCTTGGGGTGCTCATGGCCAGTATCTGGTACGCGCTTTGGCTGCTCGCGCGCCGCCCTCGCATGCAGCCCTCCGATCCCTTCGGGGCCTCCGCGTCAGCCACCGACTTCGGTCGCTCGGTGGCAGACAGTGGCCTGCTCCTCATGCTGGCATGCATCGGGCTGATTGCCCGCTCGCATGAAACCACGGCCGAAACGGCACAACTGATCATCACGGGCGGTTTCATGTTCGCCTGTGCCTGGGCACTCGAAAGGCCTCGCCTGGGAGGGCTCCTGGCCGGACTGATGATCAGCGCGAGCCTGCTGACCCGAGGTCCTGCCGTTGCCTCGGCGCTGCTGGTCGTGATGCTCCTGCTCCCGGTGCTCGCCCGAGGCTGGCGACTGGTGTGGCCTGCCTTCATCCGGTCCGGGATGCTCGTGCTGATCTGCAGCGCGCTTGCCTGGCCACTTGCGCTATGGTCTTCAGGGCACACGGACTTTCTGATCGCCTGGCTTCAATCCTCATGGATCCAGGCGCAGACGCCCGGATTCGCACTGTGGGAGAGGCTCCTCTTTACCCTGCGGACGCTGCCCTGGTTCCTGTGGCCCGCCTGGCCGATCGCCCTGGTCGCGCTCTGGCAATGGCGACATCGCGCAGACCAGCCGGCGATCGTGCTTCCCACCCTGAGCCTGGCCCTGCTGACCGTGGTCAGCGTCCTGTTTCCCTCGGCCAACGAATCGGGCCTCCTGATGCTGGCGCCGCCTTGCGCCATGCTCGCAGCCTTTGGGCTCAGCACCCTGCGTCGAGGCTTGGGTGCGCTGATCGACTGGTTTGCTGTCATGAGCTTCAGCCTGCTGGGATTGGCGCTGTGGCTCTATTGGATCGCGATGCAGACTGGCTGGCCTCCTCGCATGGCGGCCAGCGTTCTGCGGGCAGTGCCCGGCTATCAGGCGAGCGTGCACGGACTCGAACTGATGGCGGCCCTGGTCACCACAATCGCCTGGATCGCCCTGGTGGCCTGGCGACTTGCACGCAGACCGTCGGCCATGTGGCGCCCGGTGGCGCTCTCCAGTGGCGGTCTGGTGCTGAGTTGGGCCCTCCTGATGACCCTGTGGCTGCCTGCAGCCAATCATCGCAACACCTATCGGGATGTTGCCCAGCAGGCGGCGACGGTTCTCGGCTCCGAAGCGGGATGCGTCTCGAGTGCCGGTCTTGATCTGGCCCAGCGCGCGGCCTTTGGCTACTTCGGCAAGCTTGGCTTTGCCCCTGAGGGTGCTTCGGACTGTCCGTGGCGGCTGGAGGCGGTCCGAGGGACCCAGCGTCCTGCGGATCGCCCGGGGCCCGCTCAGTCGTGGGAAACCCGTTGGCAGGGCACGAGGGCAGGGGACCGCCAGGAACGCTTCACCCTGCTGCGCAGGGTCAAGGAATGACCCTGCAGGCAGCAACGACAGGGGGCTCGCCAAAACCCAGGGGCACCAGCGAAATCCGCGCGCTGCTCTCGCTGGGCTGGCCGCTTTTCGTGAGTCAGTTGGCCGTCATGGCCAACGGCATCATCGACACCGCCATGGCAGGGCAGCGTTCCGCATCCGACCTTGCAGCGGTCGCGATCGGCTCGAGCATCTACTACATCGTCTATGTCGGTCTGATGGGTGCGCTTCAGGCCATCAGCCCGATTGCGGCGCAACACTACGGTGCTGGCCGCCTGCATGCGGTCGGTGAGACCTGGCGTCAGGGCCAGTGGATGGCGCTGGTCCTGCTGATTCCGGGTGCGATTGCACTAGCCTTCCCCGCGCCGATGCTAAGGCTGCTGGGTGCCGACCCGGCGGTTGCCGCACAGGCCGAGAATTACCTGCGGTTCATCGCCCTGGGCATGCCGGCCGCTTTGTGGTTCCGGGCCTTTACCACCTTCAATGCAGCCGTCTCGCGGCCACGCATCGTGATGATGATCAACCTGGCAGGCCCGGTTCTGAAGGTACCCCTGAACCTGATCCTGCTGGATGGCAGCCAGGCAACCCTGGGCATTTCCGCGGTGCCCTCCCTGGGTGGCGCAGGCTGCGGGCTGTCGACTGCGCTCATCGCCTGGACCAGTGCCGGCCTGGGCGCCCTGCTTCTGAGTCGGGATCCTTTCTATCAGCGCTTTGCGCTACACGGCTGGGGACGTCCACAACGCGCTGCGCTGAAGGAACTGCTGATACTCGGGCTGCCGATGGGCGGCACCTATCTGATCGATGTCAGCGCCTTTCAGCTCATGACGCTGCTCATCGCTCGCAGTGGCACCGAGATGACCGGCGCCAGTGCCATCGCGGGCAGCCTGGCAGCCACCACCTTCATGCTGCCGCTGGCGCTTGGCAATGCCACCTGTGTGCTGTGCGCCCAGCATCTGGGAGCGGCGTCCTTCGACCGGGCCCGACATACGGCCTGGCTGGGCATCAGACTGGCCCTGACGCTGGCACTCATGACCGCAGCCCTGATCTTCCTGCTTCGCCATCCGTTGGCCGGGCTTTACACCTCCGACCCGGCGGTCGCCTCGATTGCGGTGGGCCTGTTCACGATGGTGGCGGCCTACCATGTCTTTGACGCACTTCAGTGCGTGCTGGCCTTCGTGTTGCGCGCCTGGAAAATCGCGGTCGCCCCGATGGTGATCTTTGCGGGTTCGCTCTGGGGCGTTGGTGTGGGGGGCGGCTGGTGGCTCGCGCACGGGCTGGGCTGGCAGGCCCAGGGATTCTGGACCGCCGCGGCCCTGGCGGTCGCGGTGGCCTCGGCAGGCCTGCTGGGGCTGTTTCTCAGGCAGCTGTCCGCAGAAAGTGCGCGCGGTAGTGCCTGAGCTCTTCGATCGACTCGATGATGTCGGCGAGCGCGGTGTGCGCACTGCGCTTGGCGAAGGCCTTGGCCACCTCGGGTCGCCAGCGCTTGCAGAGTTCCTTGACCGTGGAGACGTCGAGGTTGCGGTAGTGAAAGAAGGCCTCGAGCTCGGGCATGGTGCGCGCCATGAACCTGCGGTCCTGACCGATGGAGTTGCCGCACATGGGCGATTTGCCTGCCGGCACCCAGGGCCTCAGAAAATCCAGCAGGATGCTCTGGGCAGCCGCCTCGGTGTGGGTGGAGGCCTTGACCCGTGCGGTCAGCCCGGACTTTCCGTGGGTCGATGTGTTCCAGGCATCCATGGCGTTCATGACGGCATCAGGCTGATGGATGGCGAGCACCGGGCTGGTCGCAAGGATTTCAAGCTGACTGTCGGTGATCACCATGGCCACTTCGATGATGCGATCCACCTCAGGCCGCAATCCGGTCATTTCCATATCGACCCAGATCAGATAGGTCTCGTTGGGAACGGCAGGGGGCTGGGGCGCTTGCGCAGAAGCATTGGAGGGCTGGGCTGGAGTTTCGTGTGCCATCATCGATTCCTGAATCTGCTGCATTGTCTCACCCGCCAAGGCCCCGACCGCATCACCCCCCAACCATGACGCCGCTGAGCTTTTCCCTTCTCTTCAGCCTGGCCCTGACCACATCGGTCCTGGTCAAACTCTGGCTTGCGTTTCGCCAGATCCGCCATGTCGCCCGTCATCGTGGCCAGGTGCCCGAAGGGTTCGAAAACCGCATCGATCAGAGTGCTCACGATCGCGCGGCGCGTTACACCATCGCCCGAGTCCGACTGGGCATGATCGAGACGCTGGTGGCTGCCATCACCCTGCTTGGACTCACGCTTCTGGGAGGGTTGCAGGCGCTCAATCAGGTGCTGCATGTGGTCCTTCCTGATTCCGGATGGATGCGCGCCCTGCTGCTCATCCTGCTGGTCGTGCTGCTGGTCTCGATCATCGACCTTCCCCTGGCGGCCTGGCGTCAGTTCGTGCTCGAAAAACGCTTCGGCTTCAATCGAATGACGCCGGGGCTCTTCCTGTCCGACCTGCTCCGAAGCGCCCTGCTCACCTTGCTTCTGGCAGGCCCCTTGCTGGCGCTGATCCTGTGGCTGATGACCGCCGTGGGAGAAACCTGGTGGCTGGCCGCATGGGTGGTCTGGCTGGCCTTCAATCTGATGGTGCTGGTGCTTTATCCGGTGCTGATCGCACCCCTTTTCAACCGCTTCGAACCCCTTGCCGATGGCGAGGTCAGTCTTCGCCTGAAAGCGCTTCTTGCACGATGCGGCTTCGCGGCCCGCGGCCTGTTCGTGATGGATGGCAGCCGCCGTTCTGCCCATGGCAATGCCTATTTCACGGGTCTTGGACGCAATCGGCGCATCGTGCTCTTTGACACCCTGCTCGAGCGTCTCGATGCCGAAGAAATCGAGGCGGTGCTGGCCCATGAGCTGGGCCACTTCAAGCGCCGCCATCTTTTGCAGCGGGTGGTGATGAGCTTTGGCCTGAGTCTTGCCGGTCTGGCGCTGATGGGATGGCTCGCACAGCAGGCCTGGTTTTTCCAGGGGCTGGGCCTCACCCCGGCGCCCGGTGATCATGCCGGCGGCCTCGCCCTGCTGCTCTTCTTTCTGGCACTGCCGCCTTTCACCTTTCTGCTTCGGCCGCTGGGCAGTGCCCTGTCCAGGCGTCATGAGCGTGAGGCTGACGACTATGCAGTGCAGCAGACCGGCTCCCGCCCTCTGGCCCGCGCCCTGGTCAAGTTGTATCGGGACAATGCCAGCACCCTGACACCCGACCCCCTGCACTCGGCGTTTCATGACTCGCATCCGCCGGCCCTGCAGAGGCTGGCACGCTTGTCCTCGGCGTGAGTACGCTGGTCACCGGCCAGGTGCTGGCGGCGCAGGGCCGGCAGTTCTGGGTGCGCCTGGACGACGGCAGCGAATGCACTGCGGTAACCCGCGGCAGGCAGTCGGATGTGGTCACCGGCGATCAGGTGCGCTGTCTGCCTCTGGGCTCGGGGCAGGCAGTCATCGATGCCGTTCTGCCCCGTCGCAATCGCATGCGTCGAAGCGACCAGCGACGCGAGAAGACCATTGCGGCCAATCTCGACCAGGCGGCCTTTGTCCTTTCGGGCGAACCGCTGTTTTCAGAAGACCTCCTGCTGAGGGTGCTGATCAGTGCACGTCGCGAGGGGATCGGGATGATGGTCGTCGCGACCAAGGCCGATCTGCCGCAGTCCATGGAGCGCATCGCGCCAAGGCTTGAGCTGCTCGAGCGTCTGGGCATCAAGGTGCATCGCGTCGCGAGCAGAGCCGATCCCGCAGGGACCGTTGCGCAGTTGCTTCCGGATCTGAAGCAGCGCAATACCCTGCTGCTTGGCCAGAGCGGCATGGGCAAGTCCACCCTGATCAACCTGCTGGTCCCTGGCGCCGATCTGCGTACCCAGGCCATCTCGGAAGCCCTGCAGACCGGGCGACACACAACCACCTTCACGCGGGCCTTCGATCTGGCCGAAGGAGGCCTGCTGCTCGATTCACCGGGATTCCAGGTCTTTGGCTTAGCCCACCTGTCGGTCAGTGAACTCGAACATGCCATGCCCGAATTTGAGCCTCTGCTGGGCCATTGCCGATTCCATAACTGCAGCCACCGACACGAACCGGGCTGCGCCATTTTGAATGCGGTGGGCTCGGGCGGCATCGATGCGATCCGGCACGAACTCTGGACTGGCCTTCGCGACGAAGCCGATCGCTCGCGGTGATTGGACGCTCTATCCGGGCAGCCTTCAGCGGCCCAGCCAGTTGGCGATGGTCAGCATTGCGAACAGCAGAATCCACAGGATGAGCGCCCGCCAGACCAGGCCCACCGCGCTGCGCAGGCTCTGGGCATCCGGCTCCACCCCCTGCCAGTCAAATCCGCTGGGCTGCGCACTCACCGGGCCAGCCTCGGTTTCCGTACCTGAGGTCTGGGCGGCTCGGACCTGCGCCTCGATGGCGGGATCGGCAATACGAACGCCCAGCGCACCGCTGCCTGCCATGAGCAGCAGTCGCCGCTGCACATCGCCGCCTTTGACTGACGCTGCCGCACGCCAGCAATAGACCGCGTCCTCGAAATTCCCGACGATGGCAAAGCCTGCTGCGGCCAGCCGCGAAGGAATCCAGTCGAGCCAGCGATAGACGGTTGCGGCCACCTCGCCATAGGCTGCCGATTGCCCTGCCGAAGTGGCAGCAGACGATGGTCCCAGCGGGGCGGCCTGACCTGGCAGGGCCGAAGGGCGCGCACCCCAGCGCTCGGCCAGGAACTGCGCCCCCCGATACAGGACCGGGCCCATCACGCCGGGCAGCAGCATGTACCAGAACAGCGGCCCGAAGACATAGCGATGCGCGCTGATCAGCGCGCGCGCGATCGTGCTTCGGCAGACCTCAGCGGTATCAAGGTCGCTTGCATCGAACTCCGGATCCGAAGGGCGGATCCAGCGCTGCAGTGCCTCGCGAGCGCCCTGGGGATCATTGGCCGCCAGGGCGATCTGGATTTCAGTAAAGGCATGACTGAACTGCCGAAATCCCATCGTGAAATACAGCACGCCCACATGCAGCGCCAGCACCGCCAATGGATGCACCTGCGCGAGTGCGAGTTCGAGCGCAAGCGCGCTCACCAGCGCCAGACCCATGACCACAGCCCAGCCAATCACGCCCTGACTGCGCTGGCCTGCATCGGTGGCCGAGGCCACGGCCGAGGCAAAGCGGGCCGCGGTGGCATGCACCGGATTGGCCCGTGTGAGGGGGCGCAACTGCTCGAGCATGAGCGACAGAATCAATGCGATGAAACCCATCGCGCAATTATGCCGACAGAAACCGGTAGAGATTGCGCAGCATGGCTGCGGTGACGCCCCAGATGAAGTGCTCTCTGCCGTCGGGGCGACGCCAGGGCATGGCCAGGAAGCTGCGCTGAGCGCCGTCATCCCACGCATACACGCGGCGCTGGTGATTCGCCGGATCCGTCAGAAAGGCAAGAGGCACCTCGAAGATCTCGGCCACCTCGTTGTCATCGATCCTGAGGGTGTGCTCGGGCTCAACCAGGCCCACCACAGGCGTCACGGCAAAGCCGCTGCCCGTGATGTACTGGGGCAGCTGCCCGATGATCTCGACATGCACCCGCGCCAGGCCGATTTCTTCCTCGGTCTCGCGCAAGGCGGTGGCCACCGGAGATGCGTCGGTGGGCTCGGTCCGTCCACCCGGGAAAGCCACCTGCCCCGCATGCGAACTCAGGTGTGCAGTGCGTTCGGTGAGCAGCACCGAAAGGCCCTCGATGCGCATGACCAGGGGGATGAGCACCGCAGCGGCACGCGGGGTAGCCGTGTCGAGCCGGAAGCGGTCGTCGATATGCTCGGGCGTCCAGTCAGGGGGGTGACTGAAGCGCGACCTCAGCGCGAGCGGCGTGAGACGCTCTGCAGGGACTGCAGGCAGAACCGGCACCGATCGGTCGATCGGTGCCTGCAGAGGATCAGGAATGGAACGGCGCGGCGAGTTCACCGCGCGGATCACTCCGCCGATGCAGCGGGCTCAGCGGCAGGCGCTGCTGGTGCTGCCGCCGCTGCGGCTGCAGCGGCGCGGGCAGCGGCGGGCACACGACCCGGCAGCTTTTCCTTGATACGAGCCGACTTGCCCGAACGCTCGCGCAGGTAATAGAGCTTGGCGCGGCGGACATCGCCACGACGCTTGACCTCGATCGACGCGATCAGGGGAGAGTAGGTCTGGAAGGTCCGCTCCACACCCTCGCCAGAAGAAATCTTGCGAACGATGAAGGAGGAGTTCAGGCCGCGGTTGCGCTTGGCAATCACGACACCCTCATAGGCCTGGACGCGCTTGCGGCTGCCTTCAACCACATTGACGTTCACGATCACGGTGTCGCCCGGAGCAAAGTCGGGAATGACACGTGCAAGGCGAGCGATTTCTTCCTGCTCGAGCTGTTTGATGAGGTCCATGAAAGGTCCTTGACCATCTGCCCATCGTGCCCCGGCTTGTAATGAGACGCCTGTTGTCAGGCCCCTCGACTGTCTGCCCTGAAAGACTCGGCAGTCTTGTCGGGCGGTTTGCCGTGCAGAGGATGGAGGGTTGTTAAAACGAAAAGCCCATCACTATAGCGGCATGGGCGGCTTTTGCCAAGTCTGCGCAGCGATATCTGCCCAGGCAGGGCTGCGTTGTTTGAGAAGTAAGGCATGAGACTTCGTCAGACCGGGCCTGCCTAAGTGGACGACGCAGCACACCTGGCCAGCCACGCCTCATCCTGCGCATCGAGCAGACCCTGGGCCCTTGCCTTCGCGATCAGGTCGGGCCTGCGTTGGGCGGTCACGGCCAGAGACTGCTCACGACGCCAGCGCTGGATGCGGGCATGGTGCCCGGAGAGCAGCACCTCGGGCACGGTCTGGCCCTCAAACTGCTCCGGGCGAGAGTAATGAGGCCCCTCGAGCAGGCCATCCGAAAACGAATCCTGCAGGGGCGATTCGGCATCTCGCATCACGCCAGGCATCAGTCGGATCACCGCATCCATGAGCGCCAGCGCGGGAATCTCTCCGCCCGACACCACAAAATCGCCCAGCGAGATGTCCTCATCGACAAACCGATCGAGCACCCGCTGATCAATGGCCTCGTAGCGACCGCAGAGCAGCGCGAGCGCAGGCTCCTTTGACAGCGCCTGCACGCGGGCCTGGGTCAAAGGCGCTCCCTTGGGGCTCAAATGAATGATCCGGGCGGCGGCGCCTCCTTCCTGCTCGCGCCGGGCCTGCAGGCTGCGCAGGCAGGCCGACAGCGGCTCGGCGAGCATGACCATGCCCGGCCCGCCACCAAAGGGGCGGTCATCCACACGACGGTAGGCATCATGCGCAAAGTCGCGCGGATTGTGGCAACGCAAGCGCCAGAGCCCGCGCTCCAGAGCCCGTCCGGTCACGCCATGGCGCGCGGCATCCATCACCATGTCCGGAAACAGGGTGATCACCTCGAACTCCATGTTCATTGGCTCCAGTCGGCCTGCCAATCGACCACGATGCGTCGCTCCTGCGGCGCCACCTCGATCAGGTAGGCATCAACAAACGGCACCATCACGCCGAGATCGGTTTGCAGCAGGGGATGGGCGCCATGGTCATCCATGGCCGTGACCGTGCCCAATGACTCGCCCTGAGCATTGAGCAGCGCGCAGCCAATCAGATCGAGCCAGTAGTACTCGCCCTCAGGCAAGGCCGGAAAATCGGCGCGACGCACACCCACCTCGGCCCCCTTGAGGGCCAGCGCGGCATCGCGGTCTTCAATCCCGGCACACTTGGCCACCACGGTGGCGCCATGCCGGCGCGCCCGTTCGATACCGACCTTGAGTTCGAGCGCTGGCGCTGCGCCTGCAGGCGAGGCAGCCGTGGGGGCATCACCCGAAGCCTTTCGGCGTGCCGCAGCGTCAGGACGCAGGCCTGCTCGAGCGGCAGGATGCCGGCTCAGATGCCACTGAGGTGCCCGCACCAGGGTGGTGTCGGAGGCCTGGGAGAAGGGTTCGACCTTGATCCAGCCTTTGACGCCCCAGGCATCGATGATGCGCCCCAGGGCGATGATCGCTTCAGGGTCGCCAGCAAAGGGGGCGATTCGCCCCTGTGGCAACTCGGACGTTTCCCCGGGCATCGTGTGGATGGCCTGGGGAGGGGTCTGGATCAGGCCGCGGCCTTCTGGCTGGCGGCGTACTGCTTGACCAGACGCGCCACGGCGGGCGACACCTGGGCACCATTGCTGGTCCAGTATTCAACGCGATCGAGCGCCAGGCGCAGGCCCTGCTCGTTGCCTGAGGCGATGGGGTTGTAGAAACCCACGCGCTCGATGAATCGGCCATCGCGGCGATTGCGGCTGTCAGTGGCGATGACGTTGTAGAACGGACGGGCCTTGGCGCCCCCGCGGGAAAGTCGAAGCACAACCATGGATGGTCCTTGAAACCTTTGGCGGAAAACCCGCAAGTGTAACCGGGAAACCCGGGGAGATGGCAAGCGCCAGGTGCAGGCTCTGCCGCAGTAGCGCTCCCGTCGCAGGGCCTGCCCGGAGTCAGGCTCTGCGACGTTGCACCTCAAAACATCGCTTCTTCGAGCGCCAGCGTGCCGGCAGCACCCTCCACCACGGCCGAACGCAGCGCCACCGCACGCGACAGCACATGATCGGCGTAGAACCGCGCGGTGGCGATCTTGGCCTTGAGAAAGTCGGCATCGCCCTGCCCCGCGTTCAGTTGCTCGCGGGCCCGCTGCGCCGCACGGGCCATCTGCCAGCCGGCCAGCACCGTGCCGCACAGCATCAGGTAAGGCACGCTGCCGGCATACACCGCACGTGCATCGCCCTTGCCGATCGACACCAGATGACCGACCGCCTCGTCCATGGCCTGAACACCCGCAGCGAGTTGAGCGCCGATGGCACGAAGATCGGCATCGGCTGAGGCATCCGCCTGCGAACGCAACGCCGCGAGGGTGTCCTGCACCCGGGCCAGCACCGCGCGCGCCGTCTGGCCACCATCACGCACGGTCTTGCGGCCGATCAGGTCATTGGCCTGGATCGCGGTGGTGCCCTCGTAGATGGTGAGGATGCGCGCATCGCGGTAGTACTGCGCTGCACCGGTCTCCTCGATGAAGCCCATGCCGCCGTGAATCTGCACGCCCAGCGAGGTGACTTCCAGGCTCATCTCAGTGGCAAAGCCCTTCACGATCGGCACCAGAAATTCGTAGAAGATCTGGTTGGCCTGACGTACCTGCGGATCCGCCGAGGCATGGGCCGCATCGAAGGCCGATGCGGCCACATAGCCCAGCGCACGGGCGCCCTCGGTGAGGGCCCGCATGGTCATGAGCATGCGGCGCACATCCGGATGGCGGATGATGGCCACCGGCCCGCTCGAGCCTTCGACTGCACGGCTTTGCACGCGATCGCGGGCGTATTGCACGGCCTTTTGATACGCCCGCTCGGCCACGGCCACGCCCTGCATGCCCACCGCGAAGCGCGCGGCGTTCATCATCACGAACATGTATTCGAGGCCGCGGTTTTCTTCGCCCACCAGCCAGCCAATGGCACCCGCCGCCGGCGCACCGCCTGCAGGCGCAGCCACCGGGAACTTGTTGTCGCCATAGAGCAGCACGGCCGTGGGGCTGGCCTTGATACCCAGCTTGTGCTCCACCGAAGCGCAATACACATCGTTGCGTGCGCCCAGTTCGCCCTGGGCATTGACCAGCACCTTCGGCACGATGAAGAGCGAAATCCCCTTGACGCCCTCGGGCGCGCCCGGCGTGCGGGCCAGCACCAGGTGGACGATGTTGTCCGCCATGTCGTGCTCGCCATAGGTGATGTAGATCTTCTGGCCGAAGATACGGTAGCTGCCATCGGGCTGCGGCTCTGCCCGACTGCGCACCAGCGACAAGTCGCTGCCTGCCTGCGGTTCGGTGAGGTTCATGGTGCCGGTCCATTCACCCGACACCATCCTGGGAATGAACAGGGCCTGCTGCTCGGGCGTCCCTGCGGTCAGCAGGGCCTCGATGGCACCATCAGTGAGCAGCGGACACAGAGCAAAAGAGAGGTTCGCGCTGTTGAGCATTTCGCCGCAGGCCGTGGCCACGAGCTTGGGCAGGTTCTGGCCGCCAAAGGCCTCAGGATGCTGCACGCCCTGCCAGCCCGCCTCGGCAAAGGCACGAAAAGCCTGGCTGAACCCAGGGGTGGTGGTCACCACACCATCGGCCACGCTCGAGGGCTGCTGATCGCCCGTCCAGTTGAGCGGCGCCAGCACATCGCCATTGAACTTCGCGGCTTCCTCCAGCACGGCCTGGACGGTGTCGTCGGTGGCCTCTTCGAAGCCCCGTAGCGCGCGCACCTGATCGAGTCCGGCGAGCTCGCGCATCACGAACAGCATGTCTTTGACGGGGGCCTGGTAGCTCATTTCGGGAACCTCATGAAAGACGCCCGCCAGGGCTGCTGGCGGGCGTTGTTGGATCGGCGGGTTTCGCCCGGGGAATCAGCCTGGCCGCGATGAAAGCACGACCTGAGCTGCGGCCCCTTGGCGCGACAATGTCAGATCTTGCCTGCCATCTCGGGAACGGCCTGGAAGAGGTCGCCCACCAGACCGTAGTCGGCCACGCCAAAGATCGGTGCCTCGGCATCCTTGTTGATGGCCACGATGACCTTGGAGTCCTTCATGCCGGCCAGATGCTGAATGGCGCCCGAGATGCCAACAGCCACATAGAGCTGCGGTGCCACGATCTTGCCGGTCTGACCGACCTGCCAGTCGTTGGGGGCATAGCCGGCGTCCACCGCGGCACGCGAGGCGCCCAGCGCTGCTCCAAGCTTGTCGGCCAGGGGATCGAGCACCTTGAAGTTCTCGGCGCTGCCCATGCCACGGCCCCCCGAGACCACGATCTTGGCGCCGGCCAGCTCGGGGCGCTCGCTCTTGGCAACTTCACGGCCCAGGAAGCTGGATTTACCGGGATCGGCAGCGGCAGCCACCGACTCCACCGCAGCCGAGCCGCCCGTGGAGGCGGCCGCATCAAAGGCCGTGGTGCGCACCGTAAGGACTTTGATCGCATCAGACGACTGCACGGTGGCGATCGCGTTGCCGGCATAGATGGGCCGCTGGAAGGTATCGGCGGCATCAATGGCAATCACGTCGGACACTTGTGCGACGTCGAGCAGGGCGGCCACGCGGGGCGTGACGTTCTTGCCGAAGGCCGTGGCGGGCGCGAGGATGTGGGTGTAGCCCGAGGCCAGAGCCACCACCTGGGCAGCAACGGCCTCGGCCAGCCCATCGGCCAGGTGGGCGCCTTCGGCAACCACCACCTTGTTCACGCCGGCTACCGCAGCGGCGGCCTGAGCGGCAGCCGAGCAGCCGTTTCCAGCCACCAGCACCACCACATCGCCACCGCAACGGGTGGCTGCGGTGACGGCATTGAGCGTGCCGGCCTTGAGGGTCTGGTTGTCGTGTTCAGCAATGACAAGTACGGCCATGATCAGATCACCTTTGCTTCGTTTTTCAGTTTCTCGACCAGCGCGTCGACATCGGCCACCTTGATGCCGGCCTTGCGTCCGGGAGGCTCGGCCACCTTGAGGGTCTTGAGGCGCGGCGCAACATCCACGCCCAGGTCGGCAGGCTTGACCGTGTCGAGCTGCTTTTTCTTGGC
>JBMSOD010000058.1:0-14905 GCA_049422085.1 Burkholderiaceae bacterium | reverse complement strand
GGGGGTTCATGCTCGAGAGCAATTCGCATTCGCCTGTGGCGAGCGCCGAAGAGTTCGAGGGGTACTGCGATCTGGCGGGAGAGGCGCTCATCCTCGATTGGCAAAGAAGCGATCCGCTGCTACCCAGGACCACCACCGGTTTCGTGCAAGCCATGCAGGCTCGCGGCCCCTGGCGCCCCATCCCTCTGCGCCATGCCCATGCCGGCGCAAGTGGTTGTGTCGATCAGGTGTATTTCGATGCGCTGTGTGATGACCTGTGTGCGCGTCTGCAGCAGGCCCTGCCGGTGGATGGCGTGTTCCTCTCCCTGCATGGCGCGGCCATCGCCACGGTCGATCCTGATCCCGAGGCTACCCTGCTCGAGCGGGTGCGCAGGCTGGTGGGGCCCGCAGTGCCGGTGGTGGCCACGCTGGACCTGCACGGCAACATCTCGCAGCGCATGGTCGATGCGGCCGATGTGCTGATTTCCTATCGCGAGAACCCGCATACCGACATGTTCGAGCGGGGTGAGGACTGTGCCGCCGTACTGCATGAAATGCTGGCCGGCATGCGACCGAGTGCTGCGTTCGTCAAACTGCCCTTCGTGCCGCCGTCGGTGACGCAGAACACCGCCTTCGGGCCCTATCGTGAGCTGATTGAATGGGGGCAGTCCCGCATCGATGCCGAGGTGATCGATGTCTCGATCCTGAGCGGATTCACTCTGGGCGATACGCCGCGCAACGGCATGTCGGTGATCGTGACCACCCGCAATGCCCCGGCCAAGGCGAAGCAGCTGGCCCGCGAGATCGCGGCACATGCCTGGGCCCATCGTGCCGACTGGATCCCGCGCCTGACGTCCCTCGAACAGGCCACCGCCCTCGCCCTGTCCAGCGGCCAGGGCAGCGCCCCGGCCCGGCTCTTTGCCGATGTGGCCGACAATCCTGGTGGTGGCGGTCGGGGCAATACTGTCTGGATCCTCCAGGCCTTCGCCCAGGCCGGTGTCCAGGGCGCCGTGTTCGGCCCGGTCTTTGATCCGATGCTCGCCGCAGAGGCGCATGCCGCGGGCGTGGGCGGGGCGTTTGAGGGCCGCTTCAATCGCGATGAGTCCCATCCCCTGTCGGGCCGGTTCGAGGCCCTCGTGAAGGTGGAGCGACTCCACTCGGGTGAGTACCTGGCCCGACGCGGCATTTCGCAGGGCTCGCGGGTCGACAACGGACCCACGGCACTGCTTCGGCTCGGGGGCATTCAGGTGCTGGTCATCAGTCGGCGCGATCAGGCCCGCGACCCGGCCCAGTTCGAGGTGATGGGCATTGATCTGGCCGCCGTTCGGGTGCTGGTGCTGAAGTCGCGTGGTCACTTCCGGGCGGCCTTTGATGAATTCTTTGGCAACGAGCAGATCATCGAGGTGGATGTTCCTGGCCTGACCACACCGGTGCTCGGCAACGTGGCCTGGGAGCGCATGCCCCGGCCGATCTATCCTCTCGATCCGCAGATGAGCTGGCAGCCGGGCTGACGGGTCGGACGCCCGGCCAGGTGTCCTCCAGGGCGGCAAGGGCAGCGTGGCCGGCGGTCGGCGCTAACATTGCCGCCTTCGATCAACCTGACACAGGGAGCTGGCCGTGCGCCTCAAGGACAAAGTTGCGATCATCACCGGGGCGGCCCAGGGCATCGGTCTGGCTACTGCCGAGCGTTATGCCGCCGAAGGCGCGCGCGTCGTCGTGACCGACATGGGCGCGGCACGGGTGCAGGCCGCGGTAGACGCACTCATTGCCGCAGGGGGTCAGGCCCTGGGCTGCGTGGTCGATGTCACCGATCGAGCAGCCATCGATACCATGGTGGCCAAGGTCAAGGCCACCTGGGGACGTATTGATGTGCTGGTCAACAATGCCGGCATCACCAAGGACGCGCGGCTGGCCCGCATGACCTCGGCCCAGTTCGATGCGGTGATCGCAGTGAACCTGAAGGGGGTGTTCGAATGCACCCAGGCGGTGGCCGACACCATGACCGCGCAGGGCTCGGGCGCGATCATCAATGCCTCGTCGGTGGTCGGCCTCTATGGCAACTTTGGCCAGACCAACTATGCCGCCACCAAGGCGGGCGTGATCGGCTTTACCAAGACCTGGGCCCGCGAACTCGGCCCCAAGGGCGTGCGTGTGAATGCGGTCTGCCCGGGCTTCATCGAGACCCCCATTCTCGACACGATTCCCGCGGCCGTGAAGGACAAGATGATCGAGAAGGTGCCTCTGGGCCGTCTGGGCAAGCCCCAGGAGATTGCAGCGGTCTATGCCTTTCTGGCCTCGGATGACGCCAGCTATCTCAATGGTGCCGTGATCGAGGTTTCGGGCGGGATCCAGCTCTGATTGCCCTGGGGCGTGCAGCCCTGCCTTGCGCCCCCCAATGGGCAGCGCAACGCAAACGCCTGGGCTGATCCTCGGGCTTCAGTCCCGGTCGCCGCCGAAGATTCCGCCCAGGCCGCCGAGCCCGTTCTGCTCGCGTCCGCCGCCGCCGGTCTGGGGTGCGGCCGCGAAAATGCGAGAAGCCAGCCGCGAGAAGGGCAGCGACTGCAGCCAGACCGTGCCCGGCCCACGCAGTACGGCAAAGAACAGACCTTCGCCACCAAAAAGCGCGGTCTTGATCTTGCCGACATACTCGATGTCAAAGGTCACATCGGCGGTTTGAGCCACCAGGCATCCGGTATCGACCCGCAGGACTTCGCCCGGGGCCAGTTGCCGTTGCATGAGCGTGCCGCCCGCATGGATGAAGGCCATGCCATCGCCTTCGAGGCGCTGCATGATGAAACCCTCGCCGCCAAAAAAGCCGACGCCGAGCTTTTGCTGAAAGGCGATGCCCAGGGCCACCCCTCTGGCAGCGCACAGGAAACTGTCGCGCTGGCAAATCAGCTGACCCCCGGTACTGCGCAGATCGACCGGCAGGATGCGCCCAGGATAGGGCGCAGCAAAGGCAAGGCGGCGGCGCACGGACGCCTGGTTGGTGTAGACGGTGGTGAAGAGCGATTCACCGGTCAGCAGCCGCTTGCCCGCGCCCACCAGCTTGCCAAAGAAGCCACCTGCCACCGAACCGCGACCATCGCCGAACACGGCGTCCATGCCCACGCCGTCTTCCATGTACATGAGTGCGCCTGCCTCGCCGACCATGGCCTCGCCGGGGTCGAGATCGACCTCGACGTACTGCATTTCATGACCCTCGATCCGGTAATCGATGACGTCCATGGCTGACATGCGGAATCCTCCTGAAAAGACGCCCGGATTGTAGGGGCCGCGAACCCTGCGACGTTTATAATCCGCCCGCCCATGACCGGTTCTCACATCCTGTTCGACGAAGACGGTGCCTTCAAGGCGGGCACGGTCCTGTCCGAAGCGGGCGGCGCGCTGCAGGTCGAGTCGGCCAGCGGCAAGCGCACCAAGGTCAAGGCCTCGCATGTCATGCTGCGGTTTGCCTCGCCCTCGCCCACCGAACTCATACAGCAGGCCCAGCAGGCGATCGAAGACATCGAGCTCGACTTCCTCTGGGAGTGCGCGCCCCAGGACGAATTCGACTTCAACGACCTGGCTCGTGAGTATTTCGGCGCATCGCCCTCGGCGGTGCAGTCGGCCGCGTTGCTCATGCGTGTGCATGCCGCGCCGGTGTATTTCTATCGCAAGGGCCGCGGCCGCTATCGACCCGCACCGCCCGATACCCTGAAGGCAGCGCTGGCCGCAGTCGAGCGCAAGCGCGAGCAGGCCGAGCGCATCGAGGCCTGGGCCCAGGCCATGGCCGCAGGCGACATTCCGCAGGCGATTGCGGCTCAGGCCGCCGTGCTGCTGGTTCGCCCCGACAAGAACGGGGCCGAGTGGAAGGCGCTCGAGCGGGCCTGCACCCTCACGCGTCTGCCGGCCGATCGCCTGCTCTTGCAGACAGGGGCGTTTGCTGATGCACAGGCCCTGCATCTGGGCTGTTTTCTGGCCGAGCAGTTTCCCAGAGGCAGTGGCTTTGCGCCGGTCGAGGTCGAATCCCTCGACGCCCGCCTCGAGGCGCTTGTGACTGCCTTGCCCCTGTCTGAGGCTGAACCCTTCTCCATCGACGACTCCACCACCACCGAGATCGACGACTGCCTGTCGGTGCAAAGCTTGCCCGATGGCCGGCACCGCATTGGCGTGCATATCGCAGCACCCGCCCTGCTGCTCGAGTCTGGCAATGCGCTGGACCTGCTTGCGCGTGACCGCATGTCCACGGTGTACATGCCGGGCGACAAGATCACCATGCTGCCCGATGCCCTGGTGGAGCGATTCACGCTTGAGGCAGGCCGGGTCATGCCGGCGCTCTCGCTTTATGCCGACCTTGATGCCAGCGGCACCGTGGTGCAGAGCACCTTCACGGCACTCGAACGCATCCGCGTGGCGGCCAACCTGCGCCACGACCAGCTCGATGACACCATCACCGAGGCTCGCCTCGATGATGCGCAGGACAGCCTCGGAGGCTTGCGCGAGGCCGCAGCGCTGCGGGTGCTGTGGCGTCTGACCCTCGCGCTGTCCAAAGGGCGCGACGAGGTTCGGGGTAAACCCGAGGCCCGGCATCGGACCGACTTCAGTTTTTATGTCGATCTCCAGGCCGATGGCAGCTCCAGTGTGCGCATCGTGCAGCGCCGGCGGGATGCCCCCCTCGATCGCATCGTGGCCGAGCTCATGATCCTGGCCAATGCCACCTGGGGCCGCTGGCTGGCGGATCAGCGCGCCCTGGGTATCTACCGGGCCCAACAACCGGGCGGGCGGGTGCTGATGACCACCCAGCCTTCCGGACATCAGGGCCTGGGCGTTGCCCAGTACACCTGGTCCACGTCGCCCCTTCGTCGCTATGTCGACCTCCTCAATCAGCGTCAGCTGATTGCTCTGGCCTGCGGCCAGACGCCTCCCCATGCCCGGGGCGATGCTGATGTCTTTGCCATCATTTCGGCCTTCGATGCCAGGCATGCGGCCTATGGCGATTTTCAGAATCGCATGGAGCGCTACTGGTGCCTGCGCTGGGTGGCCCAGCACGGCAATGCGCCACGTCTGCCGGCGGTCATCCTGCGCGATGATCTGGTGCGCCTGCTGCATGCGCCCCTGTTCCTGCGCCTGCCCGAACTCCCGGCCCAGGGCCTGGCCCCTGGCCGACAGATCCTGGTCGATCTGCTCTCGCTCGATGAACTTGCGCTGGAGGCCTCAGGCCGCTTTGCGGGGGGGATCGAGGCCGTGGAATGTGAATCAGGTGCAGCGAACGACGCAATCGACGACCTCGAAGCGATGGACGATCTCGAAGCGACGAACGATCTCGAAGCGACGAACGACCTGGAAGCGACGAACGACCTCGAAGCGACGAACGATATCGAAGCCCCGACGGTGTCCACGCAGGGCCCGGCCGCTGCGGCGCCATGAAGGACTGGCTGCGCGAGCCCCTGGGGCTGGCGTTGCTGGCCTCGTTTCTGCTGCACGCCCTGATGCTGACCCTGCGCTTTGCGCCTCCCTTGCCGGTCATTCTTGCGCCACAGGACCAGGGCATGGAGATCGTGCTTCTCAATACCCGAAGCACCAGCCGTCCGGTCAAGGCCGACGTGATCGCGCAGGTCGATCAGGAGGGCGGTGGTGAACATGATCGGGGTCGGGCGAAATCCCCCTTGCCACCCAGTGAACAGGCCCGTGATGGCACGGACCTGATGGTGCAGCGCCAGCGACTCGAGGCCCTTGAGGCCCGCCAGCGTGAACTTCTGGCGCTCAGCCGCAGCCGCGACGGGCTCGCTCCGGTTCGCCCTGCCCCCGAGACACCGCGGCCTGAAGCGAGCGAGCGCGAGACCCGCGAGGCCGTGCTTGCGCGCATGCAGGCCGAAATCGAACGCAATATCGAGGACTACAACAAGCGCCCGCGCCGCATGACCTTCGGCGTCAATGCCCTGGGTGCGGTGCATGCGCAGTATGTGGCCGACTGGGCGAGCCAGATCGAGCGCATTGGTACCGAACGCTATCCGCCCGAAGCCCGTGGAAAAATGTACGACTCGCTGATCATCACGGTCGAGATCGATCGGCATGGTCAGGTGGTCGATGTCATCATCAACCGCAAGTCGCGCCACGAGGCGCTCAACCGCGCGGTGCGGCAGATTGTGTACGCGGGTCAGCCCTATGCCCGATTTCCGCCCGAGATGACCCGCCAGGGCGACATCCTTCAGATTGTTCGAACCTGGACCTTTACCCATGACGGACTCGAAACCAGCACGCTACGCAGTGATCGGTCATCCGATCGCCCATAGCCGATCGCCCGACATCCATGCCCGGTTTGCAGCCCAGACCGGGCAGCTGATTCGCTATGAGCGCTTGCTTGCACCCCTCGATGGCTTTGCGGATACGGTGCAGGCATTTCGTGCCTCGGGCGGGGCAGGCTGCAATGTGACCGTCCCTTTCAAGCTCGAAGCGGCTGCACTGGCAGACCAGCTGACAGATCGGGCCCGTCAGGCAGGGGCGGTCAATACGCTGGTGTTCGGACCTGCGGGCGTCCTGGGCGACAACACCGACGGGGCAGGCCTGGTCAGCGACCTGACTGGTCGCGTCGGTGTCTCATTGCAGGACGCCCGCGTGCTGGTGCTGGGCGCGGGAGGCGCGGTACGTGGCGTGATCGGCCCCCTCCTGGATGCGGGTGTGGCGAGCCTCACCGTGGCCAACCGTACCGCTGCCCGTGCAAGGGCGCTTCTGGACGATCTCCTTCCAACTTTGCCGGCAGGGCAGTCTCAGGCCTTGCATGCCGGCGGAATGGACCTGGCCGAAGGCAGGTTCGACCTTGTCATCAATGGCACCTCGGCAGGCCTGAACGATGAGCTTCCGGCGCTGCCTGCCGGTCTGCTCGGTCGCGCCCGGGTGGCACTCGACATGGTCTACGGGGCACAGCCGACAGCCTTCATGCGGCAGGCCATCCGTGAAGGATGTCCGCAGGTCGAGGATGGTCTGGGCATGCTGGTCGGGCAGGCTGCCGAGTCGTTTTTCCTATGGCGGGGCGTGAGGCCTGAAGCATCTGCCGTCTGGCAAGCCCTGCGCGAACAGATCCGGGCGGAAGCCGGTGGCACGCACTGAGAGGAAAGGCCGTCAGGCAGCGACCTCCATCAAGGGGCGCGCCGCCCTGATTGGCAAGGGCATCGCCTGGGTCCTGGGCCTGGCGCTGCTGGGGGTGCTGCTTCTTCAGCTCTGGTACCTGGCGCACATCCTGTGGTGGAAAACCCAGCCCGTGCAATCCACGGCCTTCATGCGGGCCCAGCTCAAGGTCCTTCAGCAGACCAACCCCAAAGCGAAGATCACCCATGAATGGGTGCCTTATGAGCGCATCTCGGTGCATCTGAAGCGTGCCGTGATTGCCGCAGAAGACGCCCGCTTCAACAGTCATGACGGGGTCGACTGGGACGCCATTGAACGCGCCTGGGAACGCAATCAGAAAAGTGGCAGGGTGATGCAGGGCGGCTCGACCATCACCATGCAGCTGGCCAAAAACCTGTTCCTGAGTGGCGAGCGCAGCTACCTGCGCAAGGCCCAGGAGATGGCCATCACCTGGATGCTGGAGGCGGTGCTGGACAAGCGCCGCATCCTGGAGATCTACCTCAATGTCGCCGAGTGGGGGGTGGGGCTCTTCGGCTGCGAGGCGGGCGCCTACCGTCATTTCAGGACCACGGCGAGCCGGCTGGGTCCTGGCGAGGCGGCCCGCATGGCGGCCATGCTGCCCAGGCCCCGTTACTACGACCGGAATCCGGGGGCTGCCGTTCTGTCGCAACGGGCTGCGATAATCCAGCGTTGGATGGGTGCCGTTCAGGTGCCCTGAGCCCACGGTGCCCGACCGCATGTCCCAAGACGAATCCCTGCCGACCTCGCCACGCGACCCTGAAGAGGCGCAGCGTGCGCTCGCGCAGGTGCAGGATCTGCTGAGGCGATTCGAACTCGTTCGCGAGCAGGCCCGACAGGAGGCCGAGCGCCTGCCCGAAGAACGTCGACCCATGGTCGAGCAGGTCGCGGTCTCGCAACATCTGTGGCATCTGCAGGCCCGGCTCGATCGACTGCATCCGGCCGATGTCGCCTACATCCTGGAGGCCTTGCCCCGCGATCAGCGGCTGATGGTCTGGGACCTGGTCAAGGCCGAGCGGGACGGCGAGATTCTGGTCGAAGTGTCCGATTCGGTCCGCGAGACGCTGATCGCGTCCATGGATCGCGACGAGCTGGTGGCCGCAGCCGAGACTCTGGATACCGACGATCTGGCCGAGCTTGCCGACGACCTTCCGGCGGATGTGGTCGATCAGGTCAGGCGCCAGCTGACCCCCGAGGAGCGTGAGCAGCTGCGTGCAGCCATGTCCTATCCCGACGGTTCGGTGGGCGCCTGGATGGATTTCGAGCTGGTCACGGTGCGCGAAGACGTGAGCCTTGAGGTGGTCCTGCGTTACTTGCGTCGTTTCGAAGCCCTGCCCCGGCATACCGATCAGGTCTTTGTGGTCGATCGCCGCGACATTTTGCAGGGGGCCCTGGCGCTTGAGCGGCTGGTGGTGCATGAGCCCGAAGCCAGTGTGGCCGAGGTCATGTCGCGCGATGTGCTCTCGCTGCGGGCCGACGACGAGGCCGGAGAGGCTGCGCAGGCCTTTGAGCGCTACGACCTGCTCTCAGCGCCGGTGGTCGATGCCCGGGGGCGTCTGATCGGAAGGCTGACCGTGGCCGAAGTTGTGGACATCATCCGCGAGGAAAGCGAGTCCGACGCCCTGAGTGCCGCGGGTCTGCGTGAGGACGAAGACCTGTTCGCGTCGATCTGGAATTCGGCCCGCAACCGCTGGCTCTGGCTTGCAGTCAATCTGTGCACGGCGTTTTTTGCGGCGCGCGTGATTGGGGCGTTTGAGGGCACCATCGAGAAGGTCGTGGCTCTGGCCGCGCTCATGCCCATCGTGGCCGGTATCGCAGGCAACTCCGGCAACCAGACCATGACGCTTTTCATCCGCTCGCTGGCCCTCGGTCAGGTGACCCCAGCCAATGCACTCAGGCTGGTGAGAAAGGAGATGGTGATCGCCCTGCTCAATGGCGCGGTCTGGGGCGGCATTGCGGGCGTATTTGCCTGGTTTCTGTATCGCGACTCCGACCAGGGCATGCTGCTCGGGCTGACCATGATGCTGGCCATGGTGCTCAACATGCTTCTGGCTTCCCTGATCGCCATGGCCGTGCCCCTGGCGCTGCAGCGCATGGATCGGGATCCCGCACTCGGTTCTTCCGTCCTGCTGACATTCTCCACGGACAGCATGGGCTTCTTCATTTTCCTGGGTCTCGCGACCCTGTTCTTTGCCTGACCTGACATTGCTCGAAAAAACACCAAAGGAGACACGCCATGGCTAAAGACTTTTCAACAATGGAAGACTCCAACCGGTCCTCCAACCCCAGTATTCATGAGGTCTCGGACCCGGCCCGCCGCATTGTCGTGCGCGGAAGTCTCGGTGCACTCGCCGCCGGACTGCTCTCGCCCCTGGTGTCAGGGTGCGTGTCGCCCACAGGGCAGGTGGCACCGGCCTTTCCGCCCGGACCGATGCTGGGTTTCAAGGGTATTGAAGCGAGTGCGGCCGACACCATCCGGGTCCCTGAGGGGTATGAAGCCAGCGTGATCTGCAGGTGGGGCGAGCCGGTAGGTGTGCCGGGCAACATGCCTGCGTTCAAGCCCGACGCCAGCAACACCGCAGCCGAGCAGTCGGTGCAGATCGGCATGCATCACGACGGCATGCATTTCTTCCCGCTGGAGGGCAACAACCGCGGCCTGCTCGCCATGAACCATGAGTACACCGATGACGGCCTTCTGCACAGTGACGGCTTCAAGGTGATGACGGCAGAGAAGGTGGCCAAGTCGATCGCAGCGCATGGCGTCAGCATTGTCGAAGTGGCCCGTAAGGAAAACGGCGCCTGGGACATGGTGCGCCCCTCGCGCTACGCACGGCGCATCACCACGGCCACGCCCATGCAGATCACCGGGCCCGCCGCAGGCCACGCCATGATGCGGACCGCCGCCGATCCGAGCGGCACCCGCGTTCTGGGAACGCTCAACAACTGCGCTGCGGGCCCGTCAGCCTGGAACACCTTCCTGACCAGCGAAGAGAATTTCGCCTTTTACTTTAACGGCCCGGACAAGCCCGATGCCCACCAGGCGCGCTGGGGCCTTCGCAAGAATGGACGAGGCTATCGCTGGCACGATCATGAAGCGCGTTTCGATGCCAACCAGCATCCCAACGAAATGAACCGCTTCGGCTGGATCGTCGAGATTGATCCGACCGATCCGTCCAGCACGCCGATCAAGCACACCGCGCTAGGTCGCGGTGCCCATGAGATCGCCACCGTGGCAGTCATGAAGGATGGACGGGTTGCGGTCTATATGGGCGAAGACGCGCAGTTCGAATACATCACCAAGTTCGTGAGCCGCGATCGCATTCAACCCGGGGGCTTCAAGGCCAACCGCGAGCTGCTCGACCACGGCACCCTGTATGTGGCCCGGTTTGATGCCGATGGCACCGGTCGCTGGATCGAACTCACGGCGGGCAAGAACGGACTCACGCCTGCGGCTGGCTTTGCTGATCAGGGTGAACTCCTGGTCAAGAGCCGCCAGGCCAGTGATCTGGTGGGCGGCACCAAGATGGATCGACCTGAATGGATTGCGGTCGATCCCAAATCCGGGCAGGTGTATTGCACGCTTACCAACAACAGCAACCGTGGGGCAAAGGGCCGCCCCGGGCCAGATGCAGCCAACCCGCGCGCGAATAACGTCATGGGACAGATCATCCGGTGGCAGGAGAATGGCGACTTTGATGCCCAGACCTTTACCTGGAATCACTTTCTGCTGGCAGGCGACCCGACCAATGAGCGGGCCGAGGCCAAGGGCAACATCAAGGGGGACATCCTGGGTTGCCCGGACGGGCTTTGGTTTGACGCGCGCGGCCTGCTCTGGATCCAGACGGATGTCTTTGCCACGCAGATGAACAAGGGCGAATTTGCGCGAATCGGCAACAACGGCATGTTCGGAGCCGACCCGGTGACCGGCGAGGTCCGGCGTTTCCTCACAGGCCCCACCAACTGCGAGATCACGGGTATCACCACCACGCCCGATCTGCGCACGATGTTCATCAACGTACAGCATCCGGGCGAGTCGCCCGGCGAGCGATCGGACCCGGCCCGGCCCAATCAGTACTCCAACTGGCCCGATGCCGGCGTGCGTCCGCGGTCGGCTACGGTGGTGATCCGCCGCAAGGACGGCGGCGTCATCGGGACCTGATGATGCATCTGGCGTGGCATCCGACGGGGGTGCTTCGCCAGACCGAAAGCCTGATCAGAAGGGCGTATCGCCCTGCACGGTGACCCGGTTGCCATAGCGCCTGTGGGGCCAGTAGTCCCACATGGCGCGGTGCTGGGCGCAGCGGTTGTCCCAGAAGGCCACGCTGTTGGGTTGCCACCTGAAGCGGCACTGGAACAGCGGGTTGGCCATGTGGTCAAACAGGTAGCTCAGGATGCCCTCGCTTTCATCGGCAGGAATGCCCAGGATGCGTCGGGTGAAGCCTTTGTTCACATAGAGGCACTTGCGACCGGTCTCGGGATGGGTGCGCACCACCGGGTGTTGCGCCCGGGGGTAGACCGGCTTGTCCTGAACGCCAAAGTTGGCATAGGTGCCCCGATAGTTCTGCTCGCCATCGTGCACGGCGACCAGACCTTCGAGGTAGGCCTTCATGCGATCGGACAGGGCCTCGTAGGCTTCGTACATGTTGGCAAACAGGGTATCGCCGCCCGAGGGCGGGCACTGCTTGATGTACAGGATGCTGGCCATGGGCGGCTGCGTGTCACAGGAGACGTCGGTATGCCAGCCTTCGCCGTTGGCGCGCGGGCTGTTTTCGTCGGCCGTGATGATCATGAGCTCAGGGTGCCCTGACTCATGCGGTGCGGCGGGATGCAGGTGCAGCGGTCCGAAGCGTCGGCCCAGGTCCAGGTGCTGCGCCTGGCTCATCTGCTGATCGCGAAAGAACACCACGCAGTGCTCCAGCAGGGCGCGTCGGATCTCGGCGATCTGGGTCTCGCTCGGGCAGGACAGATCGACGCCCGAGAGCTCGGCGCCGATGATGGGGGTGAGCCGTTCCACACGCAGGGTCTGATAGGGCGCGTCGGCACGGACCTCCTTGTGACGGATGCGCGGGCCGGTGGTCCGGACGGTCATGGTGTCGGTGCTCATTGCATGTCTCCTGTGGTGATGGGCGCCCTTGGGATTCCGGTCCCGCAGATTCCCTTGGGCAACTGACTTTGAATGATCAATGGATCGAGTGCGGGAAGATCGTCAGGGCATGAGGTTCAGAGTACCAGTCGATCGCCGCGCTGCGGAATCTCTGCGCGCCAGCCGAGTTCGGCATGCAGACGCTGGGCAAATGCTTCGGCCGCCGTGGCCTCGCCATGCACCAGAAACACCTTGCTGGGCGGACGAGGCAGGGTGCGCACCCAGCGCAGGAGGTCGTCGGCATCGGCATGCGCCGACAGGCCGTCGATGCTGGCCACTTCAGCGCGGATGGGGATGTCCTCGCCAAACATGCGCAGGCTGCGCCGACCCGCCTGCAGGTCGGCGCCGCGCGTGCCCGGCGCCTGATAGCCCACCAGCACGAGGGTGCTGCGCTCATCGGGGCCATGCTGGCGGATGTGATGCAGCACCCGGCCTCCGGTGGCCATGCCCGAAGCCGAGATGATGACGGCCGGGCCGCGCAGCCTGGAAAGTTCGCGTGACTCGGCCTCGCTGCGCACCATCCGGGCCACGCTGGCCATGGCCTGCAGTTCGGTGTCCTTCAGGCGATGGCCTTTGGCAAATCTGCGGTACAGCGCCGTGGTGTCTACCGCCATCGGGCTGTTCAGAAAGACCGGCACGTCGGGAATGGCGTCGCGCGCTTTGAGGCTGGCAATCACATGCAGCAGCAACTGCGCTCGGCCCACCGCAAAGGCCGGAATCACCACGCTGCCGCCGCGTGCGCAGGTCCGTCGGATGATCGCGGCCAGGGCCTCGCCCGGATCATCTGCACCATGCAGGCGATCGCCATAGGTGCATTCCATGACCAGCACATCGGCCTCGGGGGCGGGCGAGGGCGCCTGCATCAGAAGATCGTCATAGCGACCGAGATCGCCCGAGAACAGGATGCGTTGCGACCCGGCCTGCACCAGCACGCTGGCCGCGCCCAGGATGTGCCCGGCATGCGACCAGGTGGCGTTCACATCCGTGTCAAGCCTCACCGCCTCGCCGAAGCGCACCGGCTTGAGCCGGGCCAGCGCCCGTTCGGCATCTTCTTCGGTATAGAGCGGCAGGGCCGGATGGTGCTTGGAATAGCCCTTGCGGTTGGCGTAGGCCGCGTCTTCTTCCTGAATGCGGGCGCTGTCAGGGAGCAGCAGTTTGCACAGCTCCAGCGTGGGCGAGGTGCAGAACACCGGGCCGCGCAGGCCGTCGCGCACCACCGCAGGCAGGTAGCCCGAGTGGTCGATATGCGCATGGGTGAGCAGCACCGCGTCCAGCGCCGAAGGATCGAAGGCGGGCGCCTCACGGTTGATGAGGCGCAGGGACTTGTGGCCCTGGAACAGGCCACAATCGACCAGCACGCGCAGGCCGTCATGCTCGAGCAGGTGCTTCGAGCCGGTCACGGTGCCTGCCGCGCCCAGAAAACTCAGTTGCGTCCTCAGTTGCGTCATGTGCCCATTGTGCCGTCAGGGCCGCTTCGGCTCCAGTCGGTCGCGCAGCAAGTGACACGGTAGGATGCGCAACAACAATGCCCCATTGAGCCGACGCATGAACGCTGCCTTGCCCCAGTCTGCCGCCCTGCGGCCCTCCGAGCGCACGCTCGAGATCCTGCGCACCCTGGTTGGTTTCGATACCGTGAGTCACAACTCCAACCTGGGCCTGATCGAATGGGTGCGTGATCTGCTCGCCCGTCAGGGCGTGGCCTCACGGCTGACTTATGACGCTGACCGGCGCAAGGCCAATCTCTTTGCCACAGTAGGCGAGCCGCGCCCAGGAGGCCTGATCCTGTCTGGCCATACCGATGTGGTGCCGGTGGAGGGCCAGGCCTGGACGAGCGACCCCTTCACGCTCACCGAGCGCGACGGCAAGCTCTTTGGCCGTGGCAGTGCCGACATGAAGGGATTCATTGCGAGTGCCCTGGCCACGGTGCCCGACATGCTGGCTGCCGATCTGCCTGCGCCGATCCATCTGGCGCTGAGCTACGACGAAGAAGTGGGCTGCTTTGGTGCGCGTGGCCTGATCGCCGATCTGCAGGAAGCCGGCTTTGCGCCGGCCGGTTGCATCGTGGGCGAGCCCACACTGATGGCGCCTATCGTCTCGCACAAGGGCACCTGGCGGCTGCGCTGCTGCGTGCGCGGTCGAGAGGCCCATTCGGCCATGCCCACCCATGGCGTCAATGCCATCGAATATGCGGCCGAGCTGGTGGTCTTCATGCGCGACATCGCGGCACGCTTCGTGCGCGAAGAGACCCACGATACGGACTTCCCGGTGCCCTTCAGCACCATTCAGACCACGACCATCGCGGGCGGCACCGCGCAGAACATCGTGCCCAATGCCTGCGAGCTGGTGGTCGATCTGCGCACCATGCCGCAGACCTCGTTTGAAACCCTGCATCAGGAAATCCTCGACTTTGCAGCCCGGCTCGATGCCCGCATGAAAGCGGCCTTTCCCGAGACCGGCATGCAGGTGGAGTTTCTGGCCGGGGTGCCTGCCTTTGTGGTGGCCGATACCGCGCCCATCGTTCATTACGCACGCAGGCTGGCCCGCACCCAGGGCGCGGGCAAGGTGACCTTCGGTACCGAGGCGGGGCTCTTCAGTCAGGCCGGTATTCCGACCGTGGTGCTGGGGCCCGGCTGGCCGGGCATCCTGCTGCACGAGGCG
>JBMSOD010000057.1:0-15198 GCA_049422085.1 Burkholderiaceae bacterium | reverse complement strand
CGCATCCCCCCGCTCTTTCTTGAAGCGGTGGGCGCGCTGGCTGCTGGGGATGTCTCTGAATCGGTCCGCAGCCCGGTGGGTTTTCATGTGCTCAAGGTGATCGAGCGACGCGGCGCGGGCGCAGCCATGGCTGTACCGGTCAGACAGACCCGGGCCAGGCACATCCTGATTCCGGTGGACGCCATCAATTCGGAGTCCGACGTACAGCGACGGCTTGCCGAGGTTCGCCAACGCATTTTGGCGGGCGCCGTGAGCTTTGCCGACATGGCCCGCCAGTATTCCTCTGATGCCACGGCGGGGCTGGGGGGCGAGCTTGGCTGGCTCTATGCCGGCGATACCGTACCCGAGTTCGAGGTCGCGATGAATGCCTTGCAGCCTGGCGAAGTGAGCGAACCTGTCAGAACACCCTTTGGTCTGCACCTGATCGAGGTGATGGAGCGTCGGACCGATTCGATCTCGCCTCAGCGACTTCGGGCTCAGGCAAGGGCTGCCATTCGCGCCCGCAAGTCGGCAGAGGCCTTTGAGGAATGGGTTTCGGTCGCCCGAGACCGCGCCTTTGTCCAGATCCGTCTCGATGAGCGCTGAGCCCTTGTGAGGCACCAGGCACGCAAGCGCTTCGGTCAGCACTTCCTGGTCGATCAATCGGTTCTTTCGTCCATTGTGCGGGCGGTTGCGCCTCGTCCTGATGATCATCTCGTCGAGATCGGCCCGGGGCTGGGCGCGCTGACACAGGTTCTGCTCGAAGCCCTGCCGTCGATTGATGCGGTCGAGATCGACCGCGATCTGGTGGCGAGCCTGCGCAAGCGCTGGCCCGAATCGCGACTGAGGGTCCATGAGGCTGACGCCCTGAGTTTCGACTATTCAGGCCTTCGATCCGGGGGCCGTCGAATCAGGCTGGTCGGCAATCTGCCGTACAACATTTCAAGCCCCCTGCTGTTCGCGCTGCTGGCCTGGCGGGAGCACATTCTCGATCAGCACTTCATGCTTCAAAAGGAAGTGATCGACCGGATTGTGGCGGTTCCAGGCACGGCCGCCTATGGCAGGCTCTCGGTGATGCTGCAGGCCGCCCACCATGTCGAGAGTCTGTTCGAGGTGCCCCCCGAGGCCTTTGACCCGCCACCGAGAGTCGATTCGGCGGTGGTCAGAATGATTCCTCGGGAACGCGCACTCTGCGACGATCTTCAGGTGCTCGAGCGACTCATGGAGCAGGCCTTCGCGCAGCGACGCAAGATGCTGCGAGGCACGCTCTGGCCCTGGCTGGCAGGGCACGGTCTGGACGCGGATGATCCGCGCTGGATGCTCGAGCCGACCGCGCGTCCGGAGGATGTGGCGACCGAGACCTGGTGTCGCCTCGCCGACGGTCTCAGTGCGCTCAGAAGGAGCGCTGAATGAGTTCGATCTTGTAGCCGTCCGGATCCTGCAGAAAGGCGATGACGGTGGTGCCGCCCTTGACCGGCCCGGCCTCCCGGGTGACGGTACCGCCCGCAGCCTTGACCCGTTCGCAGGTGGCTGCTGCATCCTCAACTGCAATCGCGAGATGCCCGAAGGCGCCGCCCATCTCGTAGCTCGAGACCCCATAGTTGTAGGTCAGTTCGATCTCGGCATGGTCGGGATTCGATCCGAAGCCCACGAAGGCCAGCGAATACTTCTGGTCGGGACGATCGGTTGTGCGCAGCAGATTCATGCCGAGCACCCGGGTATAGAAATCGATGGATCGTTGCATGTCGCCCACGCGCAGCATGGTGTGCAGAAGTCTCATGGTTCAGCTCAGATGAAGGTCGTCAGGAAAATCCTTGAGTTGACGCCGTGCGGCCTCGAACTCGGGCAGCACCGACTGCACCGTGGCCCAGAAGCGCGGGCCATGGTTCAGTTCACGAAGATGCGCCAGCTCGTGGACGATCACATAGTCGATGATCTCAAGCGGGAAATGGATCAGTCGCCAGTTCAGTCGCACAGCGCCTTCAGCAGTGCAGCTGCCCCAGCGGGTGCGCGCAGAGGACAGCTGCCAGCGCGATGGCCGTACGCCCAGTTGCGGGCTCCAGTGGTCGAGACGTTCGGCAAATAGCTGTCTGGCCTGTTTCTGCAGCCAGGCCTGGACGGCGTCCTGCATCTGCGTCGGTCCTGCGCCCGGGGGCAGACCGATGCGCAGGGTACCGTCGTTTTCGAGTCGCACGCCCCGTGCATGGGGCTCTGGGCTCAGGGTGAGTGGCTGCCCCAGGTGCGCGACCGTACCGCCTTGCTCCCATCGGACCGCCAGGCGCTCGCGTCGTTGGGCGTGTTCCCGCCACTCGATCAGCTTGCGAGCAATCCAGCGTGACTTTTCCTGCACCGCAGACTCGATCTGACCGAGGGTGACCCACTTCGGCGCAGTCACCCGCAGGCCCCGATCGTCAATCAGAAATCCGATGCTTCGTCGTCTTGCCCGCTGCAGCTCATAAGCGACCCACTCACCCTCGATCAGGATCTTTCGTGCAGGGGCCGAGCGCAGCGCCGTTGGCGCCACGGGCGGCATGACGGGAGCGTCGAAGAGCGGCAGATCGAGCTGCAAGGCCGCCGGCTTGGCAGTGGGCGCGCTCATGCAGAGGTCTCCGGCTTGACCGCATCAGGTCTGTTCGCGCCGGCATCTGCTGATGCGAAGGCCCCGTGGGAGGGATAGGCCTGCGGATCGAGTCGCTTCATTTCGCCTTCGATCCAGGTCTCGACCTCCTGCATCAGGCTGTCGGCATCATGATCCTGAGAAGGGATGGCTGGACCGATCGATACGGTAATCAGGCCGGGCTGCTTGATCCAGGGCCGCTTGGGCCAGGCCCTTGCACTGTCGACCGCGATGGGCACCACCGGTGCCCCCGTACGCACGGCCAGACGGGCCCCCCCTGTCTTGTATTTGCCCTGACGGCCTCGCGGGACCCGGGTGCCCTCTGGAAACATGATGATCCAGCTGCCCTGCTCGAGTTTGCGCAGGCCCTGACGAACCACTGATTCGAAGGCATCGCGGCCGCGCGACCGATCGATGTGGATCATGTCGAGCAATCCGATGCCCCAACCGAAAAAGGGCAGCCAGAGCAACTCGCGCTTGAATACAAAGCACAACTCACGCGGCATGTGGGCGATGAGAAAGAAGGTTTCCCAGGTGGACTGATGCTTGGACAGCAGGATGGCCTGTCCGGTGGGCAGGTGCTCGAGTCCGCGAATCTGCCAGCGGATGCCGCAGACCCAGCGCGCCACCACGATCATGAACCGGGGCCAGCCCACCGCGAAGCGATAACGCCAGCGCAGCGGGGCCGGCGCCAGAAGCAGCAGCACGAGTGCGTAGGGAATGACGGTGGCGACCTGAATGGCGAGGAACAGGGCGGACCGCAGGGCGTTGAGCATGCCTTCAGTGTGCCAGTTCGTGCGCCACTGCGCCGAGGTTCACACGCACGAGTGCATCTTCCGGAATCGCATTGGCCCCGGTCGCAGTGCCTTGCTTGCCAGTGTCATTGGGACCCAGCAGCCGGATGGCGCGGCATCCGGCCTGCAGCGCGCCGCTCAGATGGTCTGCAGAGCCCGAGACCACCGTGGTGTTGGCCGCCTGCCCCCGCAGTCGCTGCATCAGGTCACTGAGGGGCTGAGGCAGGGCATCGGCAAAGAGCATCAGATCGACGCGGGCGCCACGTTCAGCCAGGGCCTGCATCAGTTCGGTATGGCGCCGGTTGAGTCCATCCACATCGCAGGCGCCGCGATGCAGGGCCGTGCAATCCTGCAGCAGAGCGACACGATAGCCGGCATGGTTGAACCGGGCGATGGCCTCTGCAGCACCATTCAGGAGGCGACAGGCCGGGTTCGTCCGGTCGGCGCCACGTACGGGCTCGCAAATGATGCCTTCCTGGTCGATGACGATCAGTTTCACGCGACCGCCTGCGGGAGCCGGGACAGGTCTGCGATCCGGTTCATGAGTCCATGCAGGGCCGCCAGCAGGGCAATCCGGTTTGCTCTCAAACCAGGGTCCTGCACGTTGACCATCACCTCGTCGAAGAAGGCATCTACCGGACCGCGCAGCGCTGCGAGCGCCTGCAGTGCGGCGGCGTAGTCCTGAGCTTCGAGCAAGGGTTGCGTGATCTGCGCAACCTGAATCATGGCCTGATGCAATGCCTTTTCGGCGGGCTCGATCAGGCGGTCCGCGTCGGGCTGGGCAGGACGTGTCGGCACGCTCGTGGCCTGCGGGCCTGAGCCCTCCGCCTCAAACGCCTTGCGCAGGATATTGCCAATGCGCTTGTTGGCTGCGGCAAGTGCCCCAGCCTCAGGCAGGGCACGAAACCTCGGCAGCGCCTTCAATCGGGATTCGATGCGATCAAGTCGGTCGGCATCGACAGCAAGGACTGCATCAATGTCTTCTGCGGCATGCCCCTGATCGCGCAGATAGCCCCGAAGTCGCTCCGTGAAGAACCCCGACAGCCCTTTGATGTCAGCCTTGACCGCATCCAGACCCGAGAAAGCGCTGAAGGCCGTCTCGATCAGCTCCTGCAGATGAACGGGCGCTCCCGAGGCCGACGGGCGTTCGATGAGCATGCGAAGCACGCCCAGGGCGTGTCGGCGAAGGGCGAAGGGATCGCGATCGCCGGTGGGATGGGCCCCGATGCCCCAGATTCCCGCCAGCGTTTCGAGCTTATCCGCCAGCGCAAGGGCCAGTCCGACCGGACTGGCCGGCAAGGCATCTCCGGCAAAACGGGGCTGGTAGTGCTCGGCGATCGCCTGCGCCACTTCAGGAGCCTCGCCATCGTGCAGCGCGTAATGCCGGCCCATGCTGCCCTGAAGTTCTGGAAACTCTCCCACCATGCCGGTGAGCAGGTCGGTCTTGGCCAGAAGGGCTGCGCGATCGACAGCGTCGGCCGAGGCCCCTGCATGCGCAGCCAGGGCTCTGCCGATCGAGCGGACGCGTTCGGTGCGCTGGGCCTGAGTGCCCAGACGCGCGTGATAGACCACCGATGCAAGCGCCTGGATGCGACTCTCGAGAGATTGACGCTGATCCTGCTCGAAAAAGAACCGGGCATCGGCCAGACGAGGCCTGACCACCCGTTCATTGCCATCGATGATGAGTGAAGGATCGTCGATCGCCATGTTCGAGACGATCAGAAAGCGCGCAAGCAGGGCGCCAGTCGCATCGAACAGGGGAAAGTACTTCTGGTTGGTGCGCATCGTCAGGATGAGACATTCCTGCGGCACCTTCAGAAACTCGGCTTCAAAGCCCCCCACATACACCGCAGGCCATTCGACCAGGGCGGTGACCTCATCGAGCAGGGCTTCGACAATGCCGGTGTCCTCGCCGAGCGATGCGCCCAGACGGCGGGCCTGTGCCTGCAACTGATCGGCAATGAGTGCCTTGCGACGCTCGAAGGAAGCGATCACATGTCCCCGCTCGGTCAGCAGCCGGTCATAGTCGCGCGCATGATCGACAGAGAGGCTCGCTTCGCCCTGGAAGCGATGTCCGCGGGTGATGCGGCCCGACCGGATCCCCAGGACCTCGGTGTCGATGACCTGCTCACCATGCAGGACGACCAGCCCGTGGGCAGGGCGCACGAAATGGACACTGGTTTTGCCATCGGCAAGCTGGTACTGCATGAGCTTGGGAATCGGCAGGCGGGCCAGCGTGTCGGTCAGAAGCGTGCCCAGCACCGACTGCAGCGCAACGCCTGGGGCGAGGCTTCGAAACCAGAAACTCTCCTGCTTTCCGTCACCTTCACGCACCAGCTGCTCGATCCGGGCGCCCTGCTTTTCAGCCCACTTGCGCAAGGCGAGCGTGGGCTCGCCCTGAGCATCGAGGCCGACCGAGACCGAGGGACCCTTCAGGGCGATCGGACGGTCATCGCCTTGAGCGGCAACCTGATCGAAGCAGACCGCAAGACGGCGGGGTGTGGCAAAGACCTCGCGGGGGGCACCTGCCGGCAGCAGCCCGTGGAGGGTCAGGCCCTCCTGCAGGCTTTGCGCGAACGCGTCGGCCAGCCTGCGCAGGGCCTTGGGTGGAAGTTCTTCAGTGAGCAGTTCGATCAGGAGGGGCGCATGCATGGCTCAGGCTCCCTCGACGGTGCGGGCCAGCATCGGAAAGCCCAGTCGTTCGCGCGAGTCGTGGTAGGCCTGAGCAACTGCGCGGGCCAGGGTGCGAACCCGCCCGATGTAGGCCGCCCGCTCGGTGACTGAGATGGCACCTCTGGCATCAAGCAGATTGAAGCTGTGCGAGCACTTCATGATCATCTCGTAGGCGGGCAGCGCCAATCCGGCGTCAATCAGCCGCTTGGCCTCGGATTCGTATTCGTCGAAGTGGCGGAACAGCATGGCAGCGTTCGAGTGTTCGAAGTTGTAGGTGGACTGCTCCACCTCGTTCTGGTGGAACACATCGCGGTAGGTCACGCCCTCGGTCCAGACCAGGTCATAGACGCTTTGTACGCCCTGCAGGTACATGGCCAGACGCTCCAGGCCATAGGTGATCTCTCCGGTGACCGGCTGGCACTTGAGCGAGCCCACCTCCTGGAAATAGGTGAACTGAGTCACCTCCATGCCATTGAGCCAGACCTCCCAGCCCAGGCCCCAGGCGCCAAGCGTGGGGGACTCCCAGTCGTCTTCGACGAACCGGATGTCATTGCGGCTCGGATTGATGCCGAGCGCCTTGAGCGACTCCAGGTAGATCTCCTGGATATCGGGCGGCGAGGGCTTCAGCGCGACCTGGTACTGGTAGTAGTGCTGCAGGCGGTTCGGGTTGTCGCCGTAGCGGCCGTCCTTGGGGCGGCGCGAGGGCTGCACATAGGCCGCACGCCAGGGCTCCGGTCCGATCGCACGCAGGAAGGTGGCAGTGTGGAAAGTGCCGGCTCCGACTTCCATGTCGTAGGGCTGAAGCAGGGCACAGCCCTGGCGGTCCCAGTAGTCCTGCAGGCGCAGGATCACTTGCTGGAAGGTGATCATGGATGAGGATGCCTCGAGCGGGCAGTGGAGGACAGACAATCCGCGATTTTAGCGCCAGCCAAAGAAGTCGATGACCTGCTCGCGTTTCTCGAGGGCATCCTGACGTCCCAGTGCAATGAGTTCACGGGTGTAGTCACCCTCGAACAGGAGGTAGCTGGCCAGTGCGGCCCCCCTCGGATCGCTGGCCTGTTCGCCGACCCCGGTGGCTGCAAGCATCGCCCGGACTGGCCGTGGCAGCGCCTTCAGATGGCGGGCGGCGATGTCATCGAGCCGCTGGCTGGGCGAGATGACAAGCACATCGATCGGACGCAACTGGCTGCGCTGGCGTGCGCCCTCATGCAACAGGGCCAGGGTCCGGTTCACCCGTTGCAGACGCTCGATATCGACCGCAAGGGCATCCAGAAAGATGCTCGACATGGCGTGCCCGGCGATCTGGGCCAGGCTCGGATAGTCTGCTCTTGCGGTGACCCTGCGCTCGGGTTCGTGCATCCGGCCTGCGCCGACAATCAGGATGCGCTCAGCCCCGAGATGCACCGCGGGCGAGATCGGCGCTGACTGTCGCATCGAGCCGTCACCAAACCATTCAAGCGCGCCTGCGATCGGCAGGCGAACCGCCGGAAAGGCGAAGGGAATCGCCGACGACGCCAGCAGATGATCAATGCCCAGCACGGTTCGCTCGGCAAGCCGATGCGACCTCGACCAGGGGGCGATGTCATCGACCGCATCGTAGAACGCGACATGGTCGCCACTGCTGTAGCTCGAGGCCGTGACTGCCAGCCCGTGCAGATGCCCGGCCTCAATCAGGCCCGGGATGCGCTCCATGGGCAGGGTCGCTGCGAGCAGATCACGCAGGGGGCTGTTATCGAGCAGCGAACGCGGCCGGGCCGCCCGCCATCGCGCGATCGCCCAACCGACCGTGAACATCGATAGCCATCGGGCTCCGGTGCGGGCCACCCCGAACACGTCGGCACGGTAGACCTGCTCGGCGCGAAACCCCGACCAGACATCGTGCAGCGCATCGATGGCCTGGCGATGGTCATCAGCCCTGCAAGCGAGTGCTGCAGCGATGATCGCACCTGCCGAGGTGCCCGAGATCACCTGATAGGGGTTCTTGTCGCCCTGACCACAGCCCTGGGCGATGTCGTGAATGGCATGCAACACACCGACCTGATAGGCCGCACGCGCGCCACCACCACCAAGAATGAGTCCGTTCATGAGGTGCCCGTTGGCCTGGTGCGACATGCAATCGCGATCAACCCGAGAATCAGAAGACAGGCCAGCAACCAGGGGCCCTGGCCGAATCGGGCATACGGCGTCAGGCCCTGCATGCCCTGAATGCGCACCTCCAGTGCTCCTGCAGCATGGGGTTCCAGACGGGCCATGACTTCGCCGCGATGATCGATGGCGGCGGTCATGCCGGTATTGGTGGCACGCACCATGGGGCGCCCGGTCTCGATGCTGCGAAACCTCGAGATTGCCAGATGCTGATCAAGCGCACTCGAGCGGCCGAACCAGCCCAGATTGCTCACATTGGCCAAGATGCTTGCATTGGCGTGCAGCACACTCTGGCGGATCTCCTCGCCGAACAGATCCTCGTAGCAGATGTTCATCGCCACCTTCTGGCCGCCCACCTCGAACGGCGGCTGCACCAGATCGCCACGCAAAAAATCGCCCAGAGGAATCTGCATCTGTCTGACGAACCAAGCGAATCCCCAGGGAACGAATTCGCCGAAAGGCACCAGATGATGCTTGTCGTAGATCGGCGCCCTCGCCGGATCAATCCCGGAGGCGAGCAGCATCACGCTGTTTGCCGGCAGGCCGCGAAGCTCATCCGGGGAGCTCGAGGGCGCTTGCCCGCCAGAACGGCCCGGGCTCCAGCGCGGTAGTCCGATCGCCAGGGCATGTCCTTTCTGAACATGATCGAGAACCCGACGGGTGATCTCGGGTGGGGTCATTGACCAGGGGACCGTCCAGGCCGTCTCCGGTAGCACGGTCATCGCAGCCTTGCTTCGCTCAAAGGCCTGCAGATAGTCCTCCATGGCCTGCAAGGTTCGTTGCGGAATGAACTTCAGGTCTTGCGGCACGTTGCCCTGCAACAACTGGACGTGAAGCGGAGCTCCATGGTCCTGGACCCAGCGTTGCGGTCCGATGCCGACCAGGGGCGAAGCAAGGACAATGACCAGTGCCAGACCGATCGCCCGAAGACCCTTCGGTCCCTTCATCCACCGACGACCCTGAAGGCGGTCCCATCCGCCGGCGTGTCGAGGCAGGGCAAAAGTTCCTGCGACCAGGGCGGCTACCAGCACGCTCAGCGCACTCACCCCGTGCACACCGGCAAGGGCAGCCCAGCCTGCGAGTGGACCGTCGATCTGACCGTATCCCACCGAAAGCCAGGGGAAACCCGTCAGGACCCATCCGCGCGCGGCTTCGGCGAGCCACCAGCTCGCAGCCAGCGCGAGTGCCGCCAGGACGGGTGAAGCCGTCCTCTGGATCAGCCCGTGAGACAGCGCAAGTGCGAGCGCAGGGTAGAGCGCCAGGTAGCCCGCAAAGAGCATCACTGCCAGCACTGACAGGGCGAAGGGCATCCCGCCGATGTGGTGCATGCTGTGATGAAGCCATGCCAGTCCCAGGCTGAAGTGAGCCCATCCAAAAAGCCAGCCCAGGCCTGTTATTGCGCCTCGGCTCAGTCCGCACCTGCAGGCCCCAAACACGAGTCCGAACAGCACGGCCAGCGAGCACAAACCCACCGACCAGTGCGCCAGGGGTCCGAAGCTCAGGGCATGAAGAAGACCTGCTCCAAGCGCACCGAGCGCCCATCCGGCAAAGGCCGCCCGGTGTTTTCGCAACTCAGGCGTCATTCCTCGCTTCGATCCGCGGGCTTTGAACCTTTTCGACGGAGAGCACATGCACGCTGCGTGCATCGGCCCGCAGGATTTCGAAGCAGAGTCCCTCATGCTCGACACGGTCGCCGCGGCGCGGCATCCGGCCCAGACGTTCGCTCACCCAGCCTCCGACGGTCTCGATTCCATCGGCGTCGATCCGGCTGCCGAAATGGGCATTGAAATGGTCGAGTTCGGTGCGAGCGAGCACGCGATAGCGACGCGGTGGATTGCCCCCATCGATCGCAACGATGGTGTCCGGTGCATCGCCTTCATCAAATTCGTCCTCGATCTCGCCCACGATCTGCTCGAGCACATCCTCGATGGTGATGAGTCCGGCAACGCCACCATGCTCGTCGACCACAATGGCCAGATGATTGCGATTGAGCCTGAAGTCACGCAGCAGGATGTCAAGGCGCTTGGATTCGGGAATGAAGACCGCTGGCCGCAGCAGGTCGCGGACGGCAACCGGGCCCTGTGCATAGAGCCTCAGCAGGTCCTTGGCATGAAGCACCCCGATGACATTGTCCCGGTCGCCGTCGACCACCGGAAAGCGAGAATGGGCGGCACGGATCGCGAAGGGGACAAACTCGCTGGGCGGCTGGCTGATGTCGATGACATCCATCTGGGAGCGCGCCACCATGATGTCTCGTGCGCATTGCTCGCTGACATGCAGCACGCCTTCGATCATGGCGAGCGCCTCGGTATCCAGGGCAAGGCGTTCGCGCGACTGGCGAAGCAGTTCGATCAGTTCGGCCCGGTCATCGGGGGCACGAAACAGCATCGAGGACAGGCGTTCGAGCAGCGAGGCCTTCGGCTTGCCCGAGGCAGGGTCGGCCATTGCGGAGTTCAGGAAATCGCGGAGCGAGGAGTATGCACCAGTGCATAAGGATCCGCGATCCGGAAGCGGGCCAACAGCTTCGTCTCCAGGGTTTCCATGCGACGGGCCTCGTCATCGGATTCGTGATCGTATCCCTGGGCATGCAGCACACCATGAATCACAAGATGCGCCAGGTGCGACTTGAGGCTCTTGCGCTGGGCGCGGGCCTCGCTCCTGAGCACCGGCAGACAGAGCACGATGTCCGCCTGAAGGGGCTCGCCGCCATAGGCAAAGGTGAGCACATTGGTCGCGTAATCCTTGCCACGCCAGGCGAGATTGAGGGCTCGCCCCTCCTGACGTCCGACCAGCCTGATGGCCAGGATGGCGTCGCGCTCGAGCGCCGCATTGATCCAGCGTCTCAGCTGAGAACGATCCACCGGCCACTCGCCTGCCGATTCGCCGGTCTGGACAGACAGCGACAGTTGCGCCTGTGTCCGCCCCAGCGCGAGGCGGGCGGTGTCAGCGCGGTTCGCTCGGCGCGTGCCGCTCATAGGCATCGACGATCCGGGCCACCAGCGGATGGCGAACCACATCGGTACTGTCAAACTCGGTGAATGCAATCCCCCGGATATCGCGCAATACCCTTCGGGCTTCGAGCAGCCCGGAAGGTTGTCCACGAGGCAGGTCCATCTGGGTCATGTCGCCAGTGACTACGGCACGTGACCCAAACCCGATCCGGGTCAGGAACATCTTCATCTGCTCGGGGGTGGTGTTCTGGGCTTCGTCCAGAATGATGAAGGCCTGGTTGAGCGTACGACCGCGCATGTAGGCCAACGGTGCGATCTCGATGGCCTGACGCTCGAACATCCGGGCGACCCGATCAAAACCCATCAGGTCATAAAGCGCATCGTAGAGCGGACGCAGGTAGGGGTCGACTTTCTGTGCGAGGTCGCCGGGCAGAAAACCCAGCCGCTCGCCCGCCTCGACAGCCGGACGCGTCAGAACGATCTTCTTGATGGCATCCCGCTCGAGGGCATCGACCGCACAGGCCACGGCAAGGTAGGTCTTGCCGGTGCCTGCGGGGCCGATGCCGAAGGTGATGTCGTGGGCCAGGATGTTGCGCAGGTACTCGCGCTGGCGGGGTGTCCGTCCTTGCAGATCGGTGCGCCGTGTGTGCAGTACCGGTGCCTCATCATCGCCTGCAGGGCGCTGGGGCCCTTTGAGTTCGACCAGGCCCAGCTGGACATCATCGACGGTGAGCGGCTGATCCGCACGGTCGTAGAAAAAGGCAAGTGCCCTGACCGCTGCCTGCCGCCCCGCGGTTGAGCCGCCCTCGGCCGCGAACCGGTCGGCGCGCCGGCTGATGCGCACATCGAAGGCCTCTTCGATCTGGCGAAGATTGCCATCGAGCGCGCCACACAGGTGGGCCAGCCGACGGTTGTCCGGCGATTCGGGCTGGAAATGCAGGCTGACCGGCTTCACGCTGACGGGATGGCAGTCATGCCGAGGGCAGCGCCGCCTGCGCTTCGGATCCCCGCGTTCCAGTCGGCGCACCGGACTGCTCGCTGATCTGCTCGCCGCGAAGCGAATGCGGCAGGGCCGACGTGATACGCACATCGATCATCTGGCCAATGAGCGCTGCGTCGCCAGGGAAATTGACCACCCGGTTGTTGGCCGTACGGGCGGCGACCTCGGAAGCGGATTTGCGTGAGATGCCCTCCACCAGCACGCGCTGCACCGAACCGACCATGGCCTGCGACAGGGTCTGGGCGTGCGCTTCGATGCGGGCCTGCAGGGTACGCAGTCGCTCGACTTTTTCTGCCTGGGGCGTGTCATCGGGCAGATCCGCCGCCGGAGTGCCTGGCCGCGAACTGTAGATGAAGGAGAATGACTGATCGAAGCCGATATCGTCGATGAGTTTGAGGGTGCGGTTGAAGTCGTCTTCGGTCTCGCCCGGAAAGCCCACGATGAAGTCGGAACTGATGCAGACCTGCGGCTGAGCTGCACGCAGCCGGCGAATGATGGACTTGTACTCCAGCACGGTATAGCCCCGTTTCATGGCGGCCAGGATGCGATCAGAGCCGGATTGCACCGGCAGGTGCACATGGGGCACCAGCCTGGGCAGGCGCGCATGCGCATCGATCAGGCGCTGGGTGAATTCGCGCGGATGCGAGGTGGTGTACCGGATGCGTTCGATGCCAGGGATCTCGTGGACGTAATCGAGCAGCATGGCGAAATCGGCCTGCTCCCGACCTTCTGCGTGCGCGAGCTCGGCAGGCAGACTGCCCAGGTAGGCATTGACGTTTTGCCCGAGCAGCGTCACTTCGACGACGCCCTGATCCGCCAGATCGGCCACCTCGGTGAGCACGTCTTCAAACGGGCGCGAGACCTCTTCACCGCGGGTATAGGGCACCACGCAGAAGCTGCAGTACTTGCTGCAGCCTTCCATGATGGAGACGAAGGCACTGGCGCCTTCGCGTCGCGGCGGCGGGAGGTGGTCAAACTTTTCGATGGAGGGAAAACGGATGTCCACCTGAGGGCGGCCGCTTTCCTGGCGCTGACGGATGAGATCGGGAAGCCGATGCAGGGTTTGAGGTCCGAACACCACATCGACATAGGGGGCCCGGCTGACGATGTTCTCGCCTTCCTGGCTGGCCACACAGCCGCCCACACCGATCAGCAGATCGGGGCGCTCGCGCTTGAGTTCACGAAAACGGCCCAGGTCGGAGAAGACCTTTTCCTGGGCCTTTTCGCGAACCGAGCAGGTGTTGAAGAGCACGATGTCGGCCTGGGCCGGATCGTCGGTGGTTTCGATGCCGCCGGCCTGCGTTTCGCCGAGGACGTCGACCATGCGGGCCGAGTCGTACTCGTTCATCTGGCAGCCAAAGGTGCGGATATAGAGCTTTTTGGTCACCGCCCGATGATAGCAAGCCCGTCCTGAAGCAGACGCTCAAGCCCTTGCCCACCCTGGGCTACCCCCAGCAGATAGCGGTCGGGGCGGAGCAGAGCCGCATCGGCACCCAGTCGGTCGAGCCAGTCGATGGCCGAGTCGCTGTCGGCATTGATGACCGCCAGGGTGTCCGCTGCCCATCCTGCTGCGACAGGGTCAGCCGCCAGTCCGGGTCGGCGCAGCAGCCCGAATCGCGGACCGATCCGGTCATCCATGCGGGTGCCATCGGCCAGCAGTGGCTGCTCCGACAGTCGGCCTCCCTGACTGTCCTGTCGATGCAGCCCGGGTCCCAGGGCAGGTTGAGGCGCCGCGAACTTCATCGGTTGCTCGCGCCAGCGCGCATCGCGCTCAGCTGCGGCCTGCGGGTCTCTTTCCTGAATGACCCGGCCGAGGCTGAGTGTTGCCTCGATGAATTCCCGAACATGGGGGCTGCGCTCGCTTTCGTAGGTCTCGAGCAGGGCAGGACTGCTCAGCCCCTGGTGGACCCTGGCCAGTTTCCAGGCGAGGTTGGCGGCATCGCGGATGCCCGCGCACAGTCCCTGCCCCATGAAAGGCGGGGTCTGGTGGGCCGCGTCGCCCGCGATCAGCAACCGACCCTGACGCCATCCGCGCGCCACCACCGAGTGAAAGGTGTAGACCGCTGGCCTCTCCAGTTCGGCGTCGTCGGGGGTGATCCAGCGTGATAGCAGGGACCAGAGCGCTTCCGGCCGGGTGAGCACGGCAGCGTCCTCCCCGGGAAGAAGCATGATCTCCCAGCGTCGGCGTGCCCCCACGCCGCGCACATAGGTCGCAGGGCGAGCCGGGTCGCAATACTGGATGCTCCAGTCACCCAGATCGGGGCGATCGCGCTTGAGGATCACATCGATGACCAGCCAGCGCTCATGCGACTGGAGATCCTCGAGTCCGCTACCCATGACCCGACGCACGGTGGATCGGGCCCCGTCGCAGCCGATGACCCAGCGGGCGCGTGCCTGGCCAGATTTGCCACTGTTCAGATCCTCGAAGCGCAGAGCGACATGCTCGGGCTCAGGGTCGATCGCCACCACGTCATGCTGACGCAACACCCGAACCAGGCCGGTGCTCAGGGCCTGCCCGCCAAGGGTCGCCTCCAGTGTCGGCTGATGGTATCGGTAGCTCGGGTGCCATCCCTGCGGACCGATGCCCGGCGGGCGTGACCACTCGATCAGCAGTTCACCGCCCGCATTCACGAAACGCATGCCTTTGCCCACGGCCATCTGCGCTTCGAGCGCATCGGCCAGACCGATCATCTGCATCACCCGCATGCACTCGGCATCCAGGGCAATGGCCCTCGGCAGGGCATAGATCGCAGCCTCGCGCTCGAAGGCCATGACGCGAAGGCCCTGCCTGGCGAGCAGATTGGACAGTACCGCCGCCACCGGGCCGTAGCCGACGAGGGCCACGTCGGTGTCGATCGTTGTCATCAAAGGGGCCACGGTCGATTCCGGGCAGGGGTGACGGTCAACCGAGGCGCGTGCTCAGTGGTCGTCGGCGATGGTGTTGCGCAGCACGCCTACCCGGTCGATCCCGATCTCGATCACATCCCCTGCCTTCATCCAGACCGGTGGCGTTCGGCGTGCGCCGACGCCCCCTGGGGT
>JBMSOD010000056.1:0-15250 GCA_049422085.1 Burkholderiaceae bacterium | reverse complement strand
CACGCATTCTGGTCAACTGTGCCGGGATCACCCATCTGGGGACGGTGACCGAAACCGAGCTGCCGGTCCTGCAAAGCGTCTTTGCCGTAAACCTCTTCGCCCCTTTTCTGCTCATGAAGGCGCTCATCCCGGGCATGGTGGCCGCCGGCGGTGGCGCGATCGTGAATATCGCGTCGGATCAGGCGCTGGTGGGCAAGCCTGCAAGCGCGGCCTACGGGGCCAGCAAGGCTGCGCTTGCACAATTGACCCGAAGCGCAGCACTGGACTGGGGCGTGCACGGTGTGCGTATCAATTGCATCGCACCGGGCAGTACCGATACCGCCATGCTTCGCGATGTGATGCGACAGCTCGCCGAGCGAGCGGCGGGGCGACAGACCGGCACGCCCACCGCGTCTGGTTCGGGCGCCCAAGCCGGCTTCGCTTCATCAAGCGTGCCACTGGGTCGAATGGCGCATCCGGATGAAATGGCTCAGGCGGTTGCCTTCCTGGCTTCCGAAGCCGCGTCCTACATCACCGGTGTGGTGTTCCCGGTCGATGGCGGTTTTACGGCAGCCTGAGCCTTCTGGCGCACCGTATTCCTTCTGAGGCCGTTCCTCCTGAGGCCTCTTCTTTGATGCCTTTTCCATGACAAGCACGGACGCTGCGAACCAACAAGGACCGAGAACGGTCGTGATCACCGGGGGCACCCGCGGCATCGGCCTGGCCACGGCGCTGGCCTTTGCTGCGCGTGGCGATCGGGTCTTCGCTCTTGGAAGGGCGGTTCCAGCGGCTGATTTTCCTTCCACTCTGGGGTTTGTCCAATGCGATGTGACTGACCCCGGATCAGTGCGCGATGCCTTCACCCGCATTCGATCCGGCCATCCGCGCATTCATGTTCTGGTCAATAACGCGGGTCTGGCGGGCGGCGATTCGCTGGATCATCCTGATGAGGACGCCTTCCGCGCCATTGTCGAGTCCAACCTCACCGGGTCCTGGCGTTGCACGGCGGCTGCGCTGCCTTCCATGCATGCAGGTGGACGCGTCGTGTGCGTGAGCAGCGTGCTGGGACTCAAAGCGGTGCCGGATCAGATTGCCTACACGGCAGCCAAGCATGGCGTGATCGGCCTGGTCAAAAGCATGGCGCTGGCCCTTGCACCGCGCGGGATCACCGTCAATGCGGTCTGTCCTGGATGGGTGCAGACCGACATGGCGAGGAGTCGTTTTGCCGAGCTTGGGATCACCGCCGAGCAGGCCGCTCAGGGTGTTCCTTCGGGCAAGATCGTCCAGCCCGAAGAAGTGGCTGCGCTGATTGTGCAACTGGCAGAGCCGGGTTCGTCCAATCTCACCGGACAGGCCATCGCGCTCGACGGTGGCGTGAGCGCGGGCTAGTCCGGCGCGTGATCAGAACCGCTCGAAGGGCCCGAGCAGGCGCCAATGGCCAGGCGGCAAATGGCCCAGAGGAATCTGTCCGATCCGGATGCGCTTGAGGCCAATCACGGTCAGACCGACCAGCTCGCACATGCGACGGATCTGGCGGTTGCGTCCTTCGCGCAGCACGAATCGCAGCTGGTCTTCGTTCTGCCATGAGACTTTTGCGGGCTTCAGGGTGCGACCATCGAGCGCCAGCCCATGGTTCAGCAGCGCCAGACCATGCGCATCGAGGGTGCCGCTCACACGGACCAGATATTCCTTCTCGATGCCGGAGTCCTCGCCGATGAGTTGACGGGCGACCCGTCCGTCCTGGGTCAGTACAAGCAGACCGCTCGAGTCGATGTCGAGTCGACCGGCCGGCGCCATGCCTCTCAGATTGAGCCTGTCGGCAGGCCTCGCAGGGGCGGGTTGCCGGGGGTCGCTCCAGCGGCGATCGGGCGTGATCAGACGCACTGCCGGCGGATAGCGATCATCGTCATCCGCGTGCGAGACATGACCGATCGGCTTGTTGAGAATGACCGTCATGCGCTTGGCCTGCTGCTTGAGGGCGCCTGGGGCGAGACTCACGACCTGATGGCGCAGGGCCCGCGCGCCGAGTTCGGTGACTGGCTGGCCGTCCAGCAGCACCAGACCCTGCTCAATGAAGGCATCGGCCTCGCGTCGAGAGCACAGGCCCTGTTCGGCCAGCAGCTTGGAGATCCGGACCGGCCCCTCGGCAGGTGCGTCTCCACTGCCTTGATCCGCGCTTCTCGCGTTCACGCCTGCAGATCCTCAATGACCATTGCGGCGCCTTTTTCACCAATCATGATGCTGGCGGCATTGGTGTTGGTGGACACCATGGCCGGCATGATCGAGGCATCGATCACACGCAGTCCCTCAATCCCCTTGACCTTCAGACGGGAGTCGACCACCGCGCGATCGTCAGCCCCCATTCGACAGGTGCCTGAAGGATGAAAGACGGTACCCCCACGTTCCCGCGCAAACCGGGTCAGGTCTGCATCGGACTTCAGGTCATTGCCGGGCATGTATTCGATCCCGTCGCTCAGAGCCGCAAAGGCAGGCTGCGCAACGATCTCGCGCAGCATCTTGAGGCCGGCCACGAGCGTGCGGGTGTCATGATCTTCCAGCAGGTAGTTGGCAGTGATCCGGGGGGGCGACAGTGGGTCTGCGTGGCCGATGCGCACATGCCCACGCGACAGCGGCCGGCATTGCGTCGCCGACGCGGAGAACCCTGAGAAGCGGTGCAGCGGATCGCCCGGTTTGTCGACCGACAGCGGCATCACATTGAACAGGATGTCGGCCCTGCCATTGAGCGCATGCGGCGTGGCCGCAAGGCCCCCGACCTGTCCTGCGCCGACGGTTAACGGGCCGCGGCCCTGGAGTGCCCATTGCAGGCCCATGCGGGCCAGTTCGACCGGATTGCGCACCTGGTTGTTCAGGGAAATGCGTTCCTTGAGATGAACAATGACTCTGGCCTGATAGTGATCCTGAAGGTTTTCGCCCACCTCAGGCGCGTCGTGCCGTACGTCGATACCGTGCTCGCGAAGCAATGCCGCCGGACCGATGCCCGAGAGCTGCAGGATCTGCGGTGATTGCAGTGCACCGGCAGACAGGAGCACTTCTCCTTCGCAACGAATGTCCCGCGCGATACCTTGTTGCAACACGCTGACACCGACCGCCCTTCCTTGTTCGACGATGATTTTCAGGACCTGTGTATCGGTCATCACGGTCAGGTTGGGGCGCTGGCGAACCGGATCCAGAAAACAGCTGCCGGTGTCGCTGCGCCAGCGCTCGCCGATCGAGAGCTGATAGGGCCCGACGCCTTCCTGATCGGCCGCATTGAAATCCTGAATCCGGCGATGACCCGCCTGTACAGCAGCCTGCAGCCAGGCTTCGCAGGCTGCATGATCATTGCGAAGGTCCGACACACCCAGCTCGCCGGTGGTGCCGTGATACTCGCTCGCAGGCCCCTGATAGCGCTCGGATTTGCGAAACAGGGGCAGCAGGGCCTTGTAACTCCAGCCTGTGTCCGCCGTGGCCTGCGCCCAGTCATCGAAATCCTGATGCTGGCCGCGAATGTAGAGCAGACCGTTGATCGCACTGGAGCCGCCCAGCACCTTGCCGCGAGGCCAGACCATACGCCGATCGGCAGTGGACGCCTGAGGCTCGACCTCGAACTGCCAGGTGCGTCTGGGGTCGTGCATGCTCCTGAAATAACCGACCGGCAGTCGCATCCAGAAACTGCGGTCCGCCGGACCCGCCTCGATCAGCAACACGCGCCGACCCGGTGCCGCACTCAGGCGGTTGGCCAGTACGCAACCTGCAGAGCCTGCTCCCACGATGATCAGGTCGAAACTGGACTGCACGACATCTCCTCTGCAGTAGGCGCGGCTATCATGCGTTGCCGTGACGAATCGCCGACGGACAGTCAAAGCCTGCCGCAGCCTGTTCCCGTTCCCTTTCGGCGCGGTCGATCATTTCAACACAGGAACGAAGACATGACCTCAAGCGCCATTCCAGTGACTGGCAAAGGCTCCCTGCTGAACACCCAGATCCAGTTGACCGGAATGCCCCAGGGCAAGCTGACACGCGAAGTGTTCAGGATGTGCGAGGTCCCCATGCCGGCCTGTGGGCAGGGGCAGGTTCTGGTGAAGGTCCGGGTGATATCGCTCGATGCCGCCAACCGGGCATGGATGCAGGGTGCGACCTATCGATCCGCGCTCGAGGCCGGGCAGGTGATGGCAGGCGGTGCGATCGGTGAAGTCATTGAGTCCCGTGCTGACGGATTCGTGCCCGGCGATCTGGTGTTTGGCGATATCGGCTGGCAAAGCCATGCGGTACTGCCGGCAGCCGAATTGCGCAAGGTGCCGCGCATCGAGCCGATCACCCATCTGCTGAGCGTCTACGGTATTGCAGGTCTGACCGCCTATTTTGGATTGCTGCGTGTAGGTCAGCCCAAACCTGGACAGACGGTGGTGGTGTCGGCTGCAGCCGGATCGGTCGGAAGTCTGGTGGGTCAGATCGCAAAAATTCAGGGATGCCGGGTGGTCGGGATTGCCGGTGGTGCGGCCAAGTGTGACTGGCTCCTCAACACGCTGGGCTTCGATGCGGCGGTCGATTACAAGGCGGGCGGCCTGTCCAGGGCCCTCAAGGAAGCGGCACCCGAAGGCATCGATGTCTATTTCGACAATGTGGGCGGCGATGTCTTCGAGGCCTGCCTGTTTCGCATGAAGCAGGGCGGACGAATTGCCTGTTGTGGCGCGGTGTCGCAGTACGACGGGGAACCGCCGCGGCACGGCCCCCGGGGCGTGCCGGGGCTGATCGTGACCAAGCGTCTGACGCTTCAGGGCTTTGTGCTTTACGACTTCTATCCTGAAATCGATACCGCCATGAAAGACCTGCAGGGCTGGGTCGCGTCCGGGCAGCTCAAGGTCATCGAGGATGTCCGGCAGGGTCTCGCGCAGGTGCCCGATGCCCTGATCGGTCTGCTGGCAGGTGACAATTACGGCAAGCGCATGGTGGTTCTTTGAACCCGGGATCGCGTGGTGCCGCGCTGAGCGGCATGGCGGCCTATTTTGGCGCCTGCGTGTTCTGGGGCATGAATGTGCCCCTGACCACGGCATTGTTCGACAGTATCGATCCCTTCTGGCTCGCTTTTTTCCGACAAAGCGTGGCCATGGTGCTGATGGCCAGTCTGCTGGTCTTCACCGCGGGTGCGTCCCAGCTCAAAAGCCCGATCGCGCTCTGGCGGGTATTGATCATGAGCCTGTGCATCAGTTCCTTTTTCATCTGCTACAACCTCGGGCTGCAGCGTACCAACACCATCACCGCGGCAGCGATCATGGCAGGATCCCCGGTCTATGGTGCGCTGGTGGGGCGATTGCTGTTTGGCGTGAGGCTTGAACGAGGCTTCTGGGGCGCGATGACCCTGACGGTGCTTGGCGCAGGCATCGCCATCTGGGGCCGTGCAGGGGCGAGCGGGCAAGGACTGGACTTGCGGGGCGGCGAGATCCTGATCGTTCTGGCTTATTTTTCCTGGGCCACCTACACCTTTCTCTCGGTGCGCTGGTTTCCCGTGGAGGTGCCGCAGTTGCGACGCACCTACCTCACCTCGATTGGCGCCTTGCCCTGGCTGCTCTCTTTCTTCTTTCTGGCGCAGGCACTCGGTTGGGCGGGCGAGGCAAGCCTGCCAGGCGATGCCACCGCCTGGACCTATTTCTTGCTGACCGCTGTCTTCTCCACAGCCACCGGGCCGGTACTCTGGAATGTGGGCGTGTCACGGCTAGGAGTGAACGCGGGCATGATGTGGCAAAACACGGTCCCGGTGTTTGCCGTACTGATCGCAGCCGTGTTCTTCGGGGTCACACCGCTGCCCGAGCAGATCATCGGCGGTCTGGTGGTCATGGCAGGCGTCTTGTACATGCAGTGGGCACGCATGAAGACACTGGCGCCTCAGCGCTGACCGGTTTCGGAGCTCAGGCGGGCCCCGCCTCAGCCGCATCAAAATCCATCTCGACCCGCGCACCGCTCGGGTCTCTGAAGAACAGCTGCCACTGGCCTGAACCGGGCAGTTTTCGCAGATCGTGACGGATGCCTTTTTCCTGGAGCCTCGCGAGCGTGTCGATCAGCCCAGTACTGGTGAAGGCCATATGGTCGAGTACACCGCTCGGGGATTCGGGCAAAGGACGGCCCGCAACCACATGCAGGATGGGGCGGCCGTCACAGTAGAGCCAGGCACCGGGGAAATCGAAGGGCGGTCTTGGACCTGATTTGAGTCCCAGAATGTCGCCATAAAACGCCACGGTTTCCTCGAGTCGATCGGTCAGCACGGTGAAGTGGTCCATGGCGATGGCCGGCATGTCTTCAGCTCCTCAGGAGTGGATGCAGATTCGGGTCCGAGAGCGGGGCGGGCGGATGCATCTGTGCCCGAACTGAAACTCCGGTCTTGCCCGATCTCTTCAATGCGCAGGATACTGCGGACATGAAGAGCCTGCCTTTCAAGTGTCTTGTCAATGGCACGATCGATGCCGATCAGCGTCAAGCGGTGACCCGGGCGGTGATCGATTGCTTCGAGCGGCATGTGCCCGAGGCCACGCTGGCCCCGATTGAATTCGTCGAGGTGGCCCAGGGGATGTGGTTCACCGCGGGCAAGCCGTCACACGCCACCATGCTGCTCGGCTCCGTGCCCAAGGGAACGGCTCAGCAGACGCGGATTGCCCTGATGGATGACCTGGCCCACCGATTCAGCGAAATCACTGGCGCGCCCTACCATGACGTGATGGTGGTTGCCGCCGATTCCCGGGAGTAGACCGATGCCCCTGTATCGATGCAGCAGCCCGCAAGGGCGCCTGAGTGACGCCCAGCGTGAGCAAATTGCCCGCGCCTTCACCGAGATCCATTGTGATCTGACCGGTGCGCCGCCGACCTTCGTGCACTCGCAGTTCCATCATCACGAAGCGCTTGCGGGCGTCCCGGAATTCATCCTGCATGCCGGCATCCGGGCTGGCCGTGACGAGGAACTCGTGAGTCGCCTGATCGAGCGTTGCACTCAGGCGGTGGCGCAGATTGCACAGACTGCGCCGGAGCGGATCCGCATGAGAACCTCCAGCACGCCCGCGTCCTGGATTCTGGAGGGTGGGCGGGTCCTGCCCGAACCGGGAGAAGAAGATGACTGGCTCGCAGCCGCCGAGGGCGCTGCGCAAGGCACTGCGGGCGGCAGCACCGCCTGAAGCCTTACTGCCCGTGCAGATTGACTGTCTTGCCCAGATCCCGATATCGCTGGGTCTCGGCAAGAATGGTCTGACGCAATGATTCTCCGGGCTCGGCCACGGTTTCGGCGCCCGCCTGATTCTGGTTGTAGGTGGCGTATTCGGGCGACTTCATGACCGAGAGCAGCATGTCCTGAGCGGCGCGCGCCACGGCCTCCGGCGCCTTGGTCGACATGCCATAGCCGGTCCAGACCTGCAGCACATAATCCAGACCCAGGTCTTTCATCGAAGGCACCTCGGGCAAGAAGGGATGGCGACTCGGCCCGGTGATGGCAAGGGGACGCAACTTGCCGGCCTTGATCAGCGGAATCGCTCCTCCGGTATCGGTGATGGCGACATCAATTTCTCCGCTTGCCACGTCATTGCTGGCCTGGGCTGCGCCCTTGTACGAGACGTGAATGAAGTCCGCACCGCTGACCTTCTGCAGCAGCAGACCACCAATGCGGTAGTGATGTCCGTAGTTGGACATCTTGAGCGTGCCTGGACGATTGCGCGCTTCTTTCAGAAGATCGTCCAGCGTGCGATACCGGGAATTGCTGCCCGTGACGATGACCGCATAGCTGCGCGACAGAAACGCCACAGGCCGGATGTCACGCAGGGGCTCGTAAGGGATGTCCCGATTGAGCAGGGGCGTGAGCACCATGGGCGAAGGCGAGAGATAAAGCAGGGTGTGTCCATCGGCAGGTGCCGATAGAAGCGCCTGAACCGCCACCACGCCATCTCCCCCGGGCCGGTTCTCGACCGTGACGGCCTGCCCGCTGAGTTTGCCAACGCGCTCGGCGATGAATCGGCTTCCGGTGTCGGCTCCGCTGCCCGGACCCAGACCCACGATGATTCGTGCAGGCCGGGTTGGCCATGCGCTCGCGGCAGCCGGGCTTTGAGCCCTGGCAAGGCCTGGGAGGGCCAGACCTGACATGCCCGCAGCCAGACCGCCCAACAGGGTTCGTCTCATGTTGTCTCCTCAGGATGATTCAGCCAGCGTGCTTCGAGGCGCGCCAGAGCCTGATCGTAGGATGGATTGACCTCGTCCGTCGAGGTGGCGGTGATCTGCAGATCCTGCAACAGACCGTTGTGCAGTCCGTAGACCCAGCCATGGACCACCACGGATTGCCCACGTTGCCAGGCATCGGTGACCACCGTGCTCTGGCACACATTGCGGGCCTGCTCGAGCACGTTGAGCTCGACCAGCGCATCAAGCCGACAGGCGTCAGGCAGTTTATCCAGGAAGCTGCGATGGCTGTCCCGAATATCCTGAACATGCCTCAACCAGTTATCGACCAGACCTGCACGTTGTCCGAGCAGGGCGGCCCGTACCCCACCGCACTGACTGTGCCCCACCACAATGATGTGCTGCACGCCGAGAACATCCACCGCGTACTGGATGACCGACAGGGCGTTCAGATCGGAATGCACCAGCAGATTGGCGACATTGCGATGCACGAAGAGTTCGCCTGGAAGCAGGTCGACCAGTTCGTTCGCGGGCACCCGACTGTCCGAGCAGCCCAGCCACATGTAACGAGGCGACTGCTGTGAAAGGAGCCCGGAGAAAAAGCCGGGCTTCTGTTTTTCGGTTTCGCGCGCCCACAGGCGATTGCGCTAGAAGAGTTCGCTGAGGTCGCGCGACATGCTTGCAGAGTCTCCGCTCAGAATGCGACGACGATCTTGCCCAGATGCTGGTTGGTACGCATGTGCTCGAAGGCCTGCGCGAGTTCAGCGAAGCCAAAGACCCGGTCGATCGGCAGCACAAGCTTGCCTGCCGCAATCGCGGCGCCCAGATCGCGTTGAGCTGCTGCATTGATGTCGCGAACTTCCTGCAGGCTGCGGGTCCGGAAGGTCACGCCGATGTAGCTGATGCGCTTGAGCGCATGGAGATCGAAATCGAACTCTGCGAAACGACCTGCCAGACGTCCGACGTTGACGACCCGACCCAGCACCTTGCAGGCATGCAGGTTGCCGGTGCCATAGGCACCACTCAGCTGATCGATGATCAGCTCCACGCCCTGCCCGCCATTGGCCTTGACCACCTGCTCATGCCAGTCTGCTGCTGTGGTGTCGATGGCCGCATCGGCACCGAATTCACTCAGGCGTGCCCTGCGACCCGCATGGGTCGACGTGCCGATGACCCGAGCGGCGCCCATCAGGCGGGCGATCTTCATGGCCATGAGACCAACGCCTGAAGACGCGCCCTGTACCAGCACCGTCTCGCCCGCTCTCAATCCGCCTGCCGTGACCAGCGCGTTGTGCATGGTCTGGATGGCCACCGGCATGGTGACCGCATCCTGAAAACTCATGCCGGCCGGGATCGTCATGACCCGCCCCCAATCGGTGACTGCGTATTCCGCATATCCGCCCATGCCTGAACACATGACCCGGTCGCCCACGCTCAGGCCGGACACCTCGGAACCAGCCGCTTCAATGGTGCCGGCCCATTCCATGCCAGGCACCGTCCCGGGGCCTCCATGACTTCCGTGTCGGCCGCCAGAGACCACTGCGAGGTCCGCCCGATTGAGCGCTGCCGCAGCGACCTTGACAAGGACCTGATGGGGGGCAGGCGTCGGTACATCGCTTTGGGTGAGGATGAGGCCGGATTCGGCAACCAGGGCTGTTTTCATTGGGGGCTCTTTTGTTCTCGAACAAGTTCTGGGTTGAAACGGGGGTCGTTGTACATCTTGAACTGACGATAGACCTTGAAGAAGGCGCGGCCCGTGCCGCAGTCTTCGAGGAGTCCGTCGAGGCAATGCGCGAGATCGTTGCGCTGTTCGCTCAGGCGCTGAAGCCTTGCAGCGCTCTGGCCCCTGTGGTGTTCATCGACATCGGTTCGGGCGAGCTGCTCGCGCATGGCGTGAATCTTGAGCGCCAGAATCGAGAGCCGATCGATCATGCTGCCGGCAGTCTCGCTGTTCATGCGTGCGCCAGGCGCGGCCAGGCTGCGCGGATTATCCCCTCTCGCGGAATCGGCATCGATCAGTCCGAGGGCGAGCAGCAGGAGTTCATCGATGCGCTCGGTGGCGTCGTTACGGGCCTGGTTCAGCCGGTCGATGGCGCGCTTGTTGGCTGCGATTTCGGCATCGCTCACCTGCGTCCGGCGGGCAAGGTCTTCTTCTCGCCAGAGCAGGCTGTTGAATCGATGGTTACGCAGAGCCCAATCGAGGATCGAGTTGCCGACCCCTTGCGCCGCATCTGAATCTGCCTTTGGCGAAGGCCAGTCGGGTTGTGCGAGTGCCTGGTCATGCAGGTCCAGGATTGCTTCGGATTGAACGGGCGGCATCACGGTCAGTCAGATCTGTGTGTGTGGGACGGTTGGGTCTGGAGTCAGGAAGGCAGGCGATGATCAGAGCGCATCATGCCTTCAATCGCGGCACGTACCTCATCCACCGAAGGCCAGCCCTGGGCGGTCTGGAGCGTGTGCCCCCTGGCGCCTCTGATTGCCCAGCGCGACGCGTCGGTCGGCCCAAGAATGGACAGCGTCAATGTCCCGGTGGCTGCAGCAAGGTGCCCCGGGCCAGTATCGTTTGAGATCACCAGGCGGGCATGTTCTGCCAATGCCGCGAAAACGCCAAGGTCTACACCAGGGAGGACCCTGACATGAGCTGCATCGTCGGATCTGACCTGCTGCTCTTCGCCTGGACCCGGACAGAGGAGCGTCATGCAGCCAGTGCTCTGCCAGGCCTGCCTGAGCCAGGAATCGAACCCTGGCCAGTGTTTGCTCTGGCCGCCATAAGTGCCACTGGCATAAGGAACGGCCAGGATGAACCCCGGGCTGTTGGCTCGCGTCAGGCCGGCCTGCGCGAGCAGGGTTTTCGCTTGTTCCTGTGCCTCGGGGGTGGTCTGCCACTTGACCGCCTGCGGCGCCGGCATGTCTTCGTTCAGAAAAGCACTCCCCAAGGACCAGTACTCCTCCAGCGTGTGACCGGTTCGCGGACGGGGCAGCGTGCTGCCCAGAAGCAGACTGCGTCCCTCGGTTGCGAATCCGCAGGCCTTCAGGCCAGCCAGCCGTGCCTCGAGCGCGCTCGAAAACGAATAGGGAAAGACGATGGCTTCGGGCCTGCGGGTTCTTGATCCCGCCTGAGGTGTCAGCGATGCTCGAAGCGCTCTTAACTGCGCGACCCTTTCCCGAAGCGTTGGAGCAAGCCGATGGACTGTCCATCCGAACCCTGCCAGAAGCTGCGGCGCAAATCCCTTGCCGATCAGATGAAGCTCATATCCGGCCGATTCGAGACGCTGCAGAGTCGGCACTGAAAGCACCACGTCGCCCACCCAGTGACGCAGTCGGACGATCAGGGGGCGGCGCTCAGGCATTGGGTGTGGGTGTGACAGAAAGTCGGGATACCAGTTCGCTCACCAGCGCGTCCGGGCTGCCCCGCTCGCACCCGGTCTTCAGGGTCGCCTGGACACCTCGTGCCACGTCACTCGAAGCGCCGATGGCTTCAGCCATCTCAGCGTAGTAACTGATGTCCTTGTGGGCATTGGCCAGGCTGAAACGTAGTCCGTTCGGATCCCGATTCAGAAGATAGGGTTTGATGCGCTCCAGCGCGGTGCCCGCGCCACCGCCTTTTGCGAGGACGTCGGTGAAGATGGCCGCGTCCATGCCAGAAGAGTCTGCACATGCAGCCGCCTCGGCGATCAGGGTCACCATGCCCAGCGAGACGAAGTTGTGCAGCAGTTTCATACGATGCCCGGACCCGACCGCACCGGTGTGGGTGATGTTCTCTGCAAAGCACTGCAGAATCGGCCTCGCGCGCTCGAAAACCTCAGTGCTGCCCCCCACCAGCAGATTGAGCCTGCCCTGCATGGCTTCAGTGGGCGTGCGGGTCATGGCGGCATCGATCAGGTCTGCACCAAGGCCTCTCACCGCGGCGGCCATGCGTTCGGTTGTCTGCGGCACTGAGGTCGAGCAGTCGATCACCAGGCTGCCTGGCCGCAATGCCTCAAGGCAACCCTGCGCTCCGGTGAGCACGGATTCCACCTGCGTTGCCCCGGTCACGCATAAAAGCACGACCTCGCAGGCCTGAGCGACTTCAGCGGGGGTCCTGACCACGGACACGCCCTGGGCGCGAAGCTCATCCAGAGGCTGGTTGCCAGGATGGTCCATGACGGTGAGTCGATGTCCCTTGCGAACCAGATTGCTGGCGATGCCCAGACCCATCAGACCCACACCAATCATGCCGATTGATGGCTGCATGCAATTCCTCCGTCGGGTTAAAGTCCCGAGTCTGGAAGACCAGAATCAAGACATGCCACCCTCTAAAACAACTCATCTTACCGATCCCGAGCGCAGGATCCTCCTTACGGACGGACGCACCGTGATTCGCCTGATTGAGGCCACAGGTTCACCATGCGCTTCGTTTTGTTCCTGCTGACACTGATTGCCAGCGTCAGTGCGCCCGCAGCTGAAGTCATCCGCATCGAGGGAAGTCTCTCGCGGCCCGTCCAGGCAAGCGTGTTCCCACCTGCCGGCGATGCCTGCCAGGGGATTGCCATCATCTCGCATGGCGCAGGGGGCTCAGAACTGGGCTACCGCTATCTGGGCGAAGCGTTGTCGTCGCTTGGATATCTTGCGATCGTGCCGGGACACCCTGAGAGTGGCCGAGAGGTGGTGCGCGAGGCGGTGCGTTTCAAGGGATTGCGGGATGCCCTGGCCGACCTGATCGGCGATCCTCAGGCTTACCGGGCCCGCTTCGGGGATATCGACGTCTCGGGCTCCTGGGCGGCATCCCGTTGCACTGGGGGCACCCGGCTGATCCTGGTGGGCCACTCCATGGGGGCGGCGACCGTCATGCTCGAGGCTGGGGCAAAAAATCGACTAGGCCTGACCGGTCGCGATGGCTTTGATGCCTACATCGCGCTGTCCCCTCAGGGAGCAGGTTCGATCTTCGAACCTGACGGTTGGTCGCAGATCAGACGGCCGGTGCTCCTCGTGACAGGAACCCGAGATACCGAACTTGGCACCGGTCGCTGGGAGTCCCGCATGGAGCCCTTTGCGAGCCTGCCAGCCGGCTGCGTCTGGCTCGCCGTACTTGATGGCGCAACTCACATGCAGTTTGCAGGCATCGGGGACTCCAAGGCGGTTGAGGCAAGTACGATCCGTGTGATCCGGGCTTTCCTGGACGCGCTTGCCGAGCCGGGCTGCCAACCGAAGTTCAAGGCGCCGGGAATCGACCTGCGCCACAAATGAATCCGTCAGGCCACTGCAGGAGCCCAAGAGATGTCCGCTGACACAGCAACCTACTGCCTGCACCAGATCCTGGCCATGCCCCGTGAATGGGACCGCATCGGCGCACTGGCGCCCCAGCTGCGCGCTGCCTTGAGGCCTTCAGGGGGTGAGTTGTATGGGGCCTGGCGCAGTCAGATCGGGCGACCCCGGGACGAGGTCACGATCATCACCCGTTGGCAGCATGAGCCGTCAGGACAGGACTGCGAAGCCAGTTTGTGCTCAGTCCTGCCCCAGGTGCGCGAGGTGTCGAGTCGACGCATGAGGGCAGTGCTGCGGCCGCAAGATGGCACACCCCCATCCCGACAGGGCAACTATGCTTTCCGAAGTTTCGAGTTGCCGCAGCTCGATCGCAACGAGTTTCTTGCTCTGTGCGCACAAGCCTGGCCTGGCTTTGAGGCCGCCTACGACAGTCAGGTGATCGGGCTCTGGGATATCGAGAGCAATCAGGACGGGCGTGCACGGGCGTTGCTGCTCACGCGTCGGCCTAATCTGGCCATGTGGGAGCGCTCCAAGATTCCTCAGGGCGAGGCCGAAGTGCAGGTCAGGGATGCGCTGTCCAGGCGCTACGACCTGTGTGACGATACTGAGGTGTACACCACCACTTTGCTGACTGCATCTGATCAGGCAGATCAGGCGCGCTGGACTTGAGGGGATGTTGATGTCGGTTGGTATTCGTGCTGGGCTGCTGACCCTGTTGTTGCTACCCGCCTTGGCTCATGCCCAGATCCCCGCGGGCGATTGTGATCGGCTCGCTGGCTCACCGGACGATCCGCAGAAAAAATCCAAGGGCGTTCCTTACGCGCAAATGAATGCGCCGGCTGCGGTGGCGGCCTGCAGGACTGCAGTTTCAGAAACGCCGGGCGAAGGCCGCTTGTGGTTCCAGTACGGGCGCGCACTTGAAAAAGCCGCTCGCCTGCCCGATGCGGTCAAGGCTTACACGGAAGCCAAAGAGCGGGGTCATGCGGCGGCCTATAACAACCTGGGTGAGCTGTATCGCGACGGAAAGCATTTCCAGAAAGACGCCTCCCAGGCGCTTGCGCTCTTCAAGAAGTCGGCAGAACTGGGTTCGGCCGAAGGCAAGGCCAACCAGGTCGCGCTGGAAAAAGCCATGCAGGACGGCATCGGCATGCCCATCCCCAAAATTTATCAAGGCCGATTTTCGGTCGGTGGCATGTCGTGCAAGGAAACTCGGGAGATGGGTGCCGCATTTGGCGGCGAGTTCATGGGCCTGGAAGTCAGCGCACGCCAGATCAAGCGAAACATGGAGTTTCTGTGTGATGTCGAGCGCTTCAAGGAAAGCGCACCTGGCACCGCCACCGTCACGCTCAGGTGTGAGCACAATGGCGGGGAGCCACGCCGGTCTCAGGCTCAGCTCATGACCAATGAAGTCAGGATGGGACAGGGATCCAAACAATCGGTCTCACAACGCTGCGGGCCGGGTGTCTAGGCTTATTGCCTGGGTATCCTGGCGGTGTCGATGACACGCGCCCATTTGTCGACCTCGTCGTTCACAAAGCGCGTAAAGCCAGCGTCAGTGAGTTCGCCCCGAGTCACGCCAAGCCGCCCGAATCGCTGCTCGATTTCCGGTGTACGCAATGAGGCGGTGACATCGGAGACGAGTCGGGCCAGGGCTGCGGGCGGGAGTTGGGCGGGTCCATAGAGCCCGAACCACGACAGGACTTCGAATCCCTTGACCCCTGATTCATCGATGGTGGGAATCTGACGTGCGGTGGCTGCACGCGTCATGGACGTCACCGCCAGAGCGCGGATCTTCCCCCCCGCCAAATGCGGTGTGACGGCGGCCAGGCCATCGAACATGACCGGGACATGACCTGCCAGAACGTCGTTGAGGGCCGGG
>JBMSOD010000055.1:0-15259 GCA_049422085.1 Burkholderiaceae bacterium | reverse complement strand
TGGCGGTGACAAAGCCGGACAGCCAGATCCCGAGTTCATAGAGCAGGCACAGCGGAATCGCCAGCATGAACTGCGAGAGCACGTCGGGAGGCGTGAGAACGGCAGCCACCACAAAGGCGCCCACGATCACGTAGCGGCGCGCATCCCGCAACTGCTGTGGCGTGACCATGCCAAGCTTGACCAGGATCATTTCGACCACCGGCACTTCGAAGGTCAGTCCGAAGCCGAAGAAGATCGCCAGGGTGAAGTCCCAGTACTTTTGCAGGTCCTGAAGGGTCTCGGCTCCGGTTTGCGCGGAAAACGAGATGAAGAACTTGTACGCCGCAGGAAGCACGAACAGGTAAGCGAAGCTGATGCCCACGAGAAGAAAAAAGACGCTCGAGACAACCAGCGGCAGCGCAAAGCGTTTTTCGTGCTCGTACAGCCCCGGCGCCACAAAGGCCCAGGCCTGGTAGAGCACCCAGGGAAGCGATGCCAGCAGCGCCGTCAGGAAGGCCACCTTGGTGAGGGTGAAAAACGCACCCGCCTGATCGGTGAAGATCGGTTTGGTTCCCGCCGGCAGGGCGTCATAGAGCGGCTGCGACAGGAACTTCATGATGTCGCCGCTGAAATAGAAACACACACCAAAGAGCAGCAGCACCACGATCAGCGAACGGATCACACGGTCGCGCAGCTCAACCAGATGCGAAATGAAGTTTTCGTCCTGGGCAGGGTCGATCTCGGGCTTCTTGCGACTGAAGAGCTTGAAGGCCATGAAGGGCTCGTAACGGGTGTGCGCCTGAACTTCAGCGATAGAAGCGCCGTTTGGGGCGCTTGATGCCGAGTTCGCGTTCGCGTTCGATCCGCCGGTCGCGGATGCGCTCACGCTGGCGGCGGATGGCGTAGACAGTATCCCAGTCGGTGGCTGGCTTGGCAGTCTCGCCGGAAAGGGATCGATTGAGGTCATCGACCTCGTTTTGCAGCTCGGCCACCGAGGAGCCGACCGTCTTTTCGATTTCCTTGGCTGCGTCGGTGACCTGGGTCTGGAGCTTGCGCAATTCGCTCAACTCCATCTGCCGGTTGATGTCGGACTTCACGTCATCGACATAACGGCGCATCTTGCCCATCCAGGCACCCGCCTGCTTGGCCACCTTGGGGAGTCGCTCGGGGCCCAGGACCACCAGCGCCACCACGGCGAGCACGACCATCTCCGAAAAGCCGATGTCGAACATGCAGGGGACTCAGGGCGATGGCAAATCAGGCCAGCCCGACAGATCGGGCCTCAGGATTTGCGCTGCGCGTCGACGTCAATGGTCCGGCCGTCGGAAGAAGCCTGTTGCGACTGGGTGACCGCAGGTTGGCCGGCAGGGCTCGAGCCGGAAGCAGATGCCTCGGAGGCACCTTCTTTCATGCCGTCCTTGAAACCCTTGACCGCGCCGCCCAGATCGGATCCGAGGTTGCGCAATTTTTTGGTGCCGAACACCAGAAGAATGATCACCAGAACAATCAGCCAGTGCCAGATGCTCAGTGAACCCATGAAATGCTCCTTGTCAGGCCGTGGGCAGGCCGATACGCAAAGGCTGGGGGCCGCCCAGGACGTGGAGGTGCAGATGATACACCTCCTGCCCCCCGATCCTGCCGTTGTTGACCACAGTGCGAAAGCCGTCTTCAAGGCCCTGTTCACGCGCCAACTGCCCCGCCATGCCCAGGATCTTGCCAAGCAGGGCCTGATGCCCGAGGTCGGCGTCGTAGAGGTTGACCACATGCACCTTGGGGATGATCAGGAAATGCACGGGTGCAAGCGGACGGATGTCGTGAAAGGCCAGGATGTCCTCATCCTCATAGACCTTGCGGCTGGGCAGTTCGCCGCGGACGATGCGGCAAAAAATGCAGTCATGACTCATGGCGTGTCCTGCGGCAATGAAGTGGGGGAGTCCGTACGTGCGGCTTTTTCGGCCAGACCCGACAGCCCCTCGCGGCGAGCGAGTTCGTCGAGGACATCCTGCGGACGAAGGTTGTAGAAGGCCAGCATCACCAGCGTGTGGAACCACAGATCAGCCGTCTCGGACACGATGCGGTCGGGCACACCGTCCTTGGCCGCCATCACGGTCTCGGTCGCTTCCTCACCGATCTTCTTGAGGATCGAATCCGGTCCCTTGCTCATGAGGCGGGCCACATAGGACACCTGCGGATCAGCTTCACGTCGCGCTGCAAGCAATTCGCCAAGGCGGTTGAGCAGGTCCGACGTCGGCGCAGGCGAAGACTCGGTCGCTGTTACCAACGACGAGGCTGATGCGGGTCTGGCGGACTCGGACGCGGGCGCGGGCGGATGGGTCATGGCATGGGCCGCTTGGGTCTGGTACCGGGGTTTTCCGGGGCCGATGAAGGAGAGGTGGGCGCGGTCAGGTGCGATAAATGGTGGCCGGATCCTGCAGGACCGGGTCGACGCTCACCCACTGTCCCTGTTCGAGCCGGCTGTAAAAGCAGGACTGCCTCCCGGTATGACAGGCGATGCCGCCGGCCTGACTGACCTGCAGCACGATCGCATCTCCGTCGCAATCGAGGCGGATCTCTCTCACTGTCTGGACATGACCGGACTCTTCGCCCTTGTGCCACAGACGTGCCCGGGATCTCGACCAGTACACTGCGTGACCAAGCCGGGCGGTGAGTTCAAGCGACTCGCGGTTCATCCAGGCCACCATCAGCACACGCTGGGAGTCTGCATCCTGGGCGATCGCCGTGACCAGCCCCTGAGCGTCCCAGCGCACCTGATCAAGCCAGGATACGTTGGTCGAGGCCTGGGGGTTCACTGCAACCTCATGGCAATGCCCTGCGCTGCCAGATGCGCCTTGGCCTGACCGACCGTGAATTCACCGAAATGGAAGATGCTCGCCGCAAGGACGGCATCGGCATGGCCCTTCAGTACGCCATCGGCCAGATCCTGGAGCCCGCCCACGCCGCCCGAAGCGATCACCGGGATACCGACGGCATCGCTGACCGCGCGGGTGAGTTCAAGGTCGAAACCCTGCCGGGTCCCGTCACGGTCCATGCTGGTCAGGAGGATTTCTCCTGCACCCAGCCGTTCGACCTCGGCAGCCCAGGCCAGCGCATCGCGTCCGGCCGATTGACGTCCGCCATGGGTGAAGACCTCCCAGCGCCCTGGAGCAACCTGCTTGGCGTCGATGGCACAGACGATGCACTGCGACCCGAAGAACGAAGCGGCTTCGGCAATCAGCTGGGGGCGTGTCAGCGCGGCGGTATTGATGGACACCTTGTCGGCGCCCGCGTTGAGCAGTCGGCGGACATCGGCCACGCTGCGAACCCCTCCACCGACGGTGAGCGGAATGAACACCTGTGCCGCCACCTGCTCGATGACATGCACGATGATGTCCCGCTCGTCGCTCGAGGCGGTGATGTCGAGGAAGGTCAGCTCGTCGGCACCTTCACGGTCGTAGCGTCGCGCAATCTCGACCGGGTCTCCGGCATCGCGCAGCCCCACGAAATTCACACCTTTGACCACCCGGCCTGCGGTGACATCGAGGCAGGGAATGATGCGACGGGTAAGCATCAGCGTTCGCCGCCCGTGTAGTCATCAGCCCGCGCCTGGGCCAGGCCGAAATCAAGCGCGCCCTCATAGATCGCGCGACCCACGATGGCCCCTTCGATGCCTTCGTCTTCGACTTCGCACAGTCGATCGACATCGGTGATGCTGCTGACACCGCCCGAAGCGATCACCGGCACCGTCAGCGCACGGGCCAGTCGAACGGTGGCTTCGATGTTGACGCCCTGCATCATGCCGTCGCGGCCGATGTCGGTGTAGATGACCGCCTCAACGCCATAGCCCTCGAACTTGCGGCCCAGGTCACCCACATCGTGACCGGTGAGCTTGCTCCAGCCGTCGGTGGCACCCTTGCCATCGCGGGCATCGAGACCCACGATCACCTGTCCGGGGAAGGCACTGCACGCATCGTGCAGAAAACCGGGATTCTTGACCGCGGCCGTGCCGATGATCACGTAGCTGATTCCCCCGTCGAGGTAACGCTCGATCGTATCGAGATCCCGGATGCCTCCACCAATCTGGACTGGAATCTGAGCACCCACCTCGTCGAGGATGGCCCGAATGGCCGACTCGTTACGTGGCTTGCCTGCAAACGCACCGTTGAGGTCAACCAGATGCAGGCGCCGGGCACCGAGATCGAGCCACTTGCGGGCCATGGCCGCCGGGTCGTCCGAAAAGACGGTGGCGTCGTCCATGTCGCCCTGACGCAGGCGCACGCAACGCCCATCCTTGAGATCGATGGCGGGAATCAGCAGCATGAAGGCACGGGGCAGGTGGGGGGCGAACCGAAGGCTGAAGGAAGCGCGATGACGCAGAAGTGACGCATCAGGCGCAGACCTCAGGGCCGCCAGTCAAGGAAGTTGGCATAAAGGCGCAAGCCGCAGGCCGCGCTTTTTTCGGGATGAAACTGAGTGGCGAAGATGTTATCCCGCGCCACCGCACAGGTAAAGCGAAGCCCATGCTCGGCACTACCGACCGTCTCGTCGGATTGGGTCGACTGCGCAAAGTAACTGTGCACGAAGTAGAAATAGCTTTCATCGGGCACGCCTTGCCAGAGCGGATGGGAGCGCTCCTGACGAACACGGTTCCAGCCCATGTGAGGCACCTTCAGGCGAGCGCCAAGCGCCGGATCCCGAAGACCGGCAGGAAAGCGCACCACCTCGCCCTGAAACAGTCCGAGTCCGGGGGTGTTTCCCTCCTCGCTGTGCGCAAAGAGCATCTGCTCTCCGATGCACACCCCGAAGAGCGGCTTGCTTCGCGCAGCTTCGATCACAGCCTCGCGCAGGCCACGCGCATCGAGTTCGCGCATGCAATCGGGCATGGCCCCCTGCCCTGGCAGGACAATGCGATCGGCCTTGCGCAGCGTCTCGGGATCGCTCGAAACGACAACCTGCACACGGTCCTGGGCCACATGTTCGAGCGCCCGGGCCACCGAGCGCAGATTGCCCATGCCGTAATCGACAACAACGGTGGTCGGCTTCACGGATCAGCCCACCAGGCTGCCTTTGGTGGACGGCACCTGACCTGCGGCACGCGGGTCAGGCTCGATGGCCATGCGCAGTGCCCGCGCAAAGGCCTTGAACACCGTCTCGCACTGGTGATGGGCATTGTCACCGCGCAGGTTGTCAACATGCAGGGTGATCTGGGCATGATTGACCAGCCCCTGGAAGAACTCATGGGCCAGGTCGACATCGAAACCGCCAATCATGGCGCGCGTGAACGGCACGTTCCAGATCAGGCCAGGGCGACCCGAGAAATCGACCACCACGCGCGACAGGGCTTCATCGAGCGGGACGTAGGCATGGCCATAGCGGCGGATGCCTTTTTTGTCCCCCACCGCACGAGCCAGCGCCTGGCCCATCGTGATGCCGATATCCTCGACCGTGTGATGACCATCGATATGCAGATCGCCGTCGGCCTCGACCTCGAGATCGACGAGTCCGTGACGGGCGATCTGGTCGAGCATGTGATCGAGAAAAGGCACACCGCTGGCCAGCTTCTGCTGTCCGGTGCCATCAAGATTCATTCGGACACGGATACGGGTTTCAGCTGTATCTCGGCGGACTTCGGCTTGGCGCATGGTCAGGATCAAAGAATGAGTCAGGAGGATGCGCCCGGAGAGGCCATGCCTGCAAGTGCGGCGTTCAGTGCCTCGAGCATGCGGGCATTGTCTCGCGGCGTACCGACCGAAATGCGCACGCAGTTGGCCAGCAGCGGGCTGGTGCGGCTCACATCCTTGATCAGCACCCCTTCACGACGCATTCCGGCGGCCACGGCCGGGGCGTCAGGCACGCGGACCAGAATGAAATTGGCCTGCGACGGGAAAGGCGTGACGCCCGGGATCTGCGCAAGCGCGCCCTGAAGCCGCTCACGTTCGCTACGCAACAGGGCGGTCTGTTCGAGCAGCACATCGAAATGCTCGAGCGCGAACTCTGCTGCCGCCTCGTTGAGGACGCTGAGGTTGTAGGGTGGTCGCACCTTGTCGAATTCGGCGATCCACTCGGGGGCTGCCGCCATGTAGCCCAGACGCACCCCCGCCAGCCCGAGCTTGGAAACCGTGCGCATGACCACCAGATTGGGCCAGCGCGGCAGGTCAGTCATGAAGGTATCGTCGGCGAACGGACGATAGGCTTCATCGACCACCACCAGACCCGGTGCGGCGCGCAAGACCGCTTCGATGTGCTCGCGCGCAAAGGCATTGCCCGTGGGATTGTTGGGAAAGGCCAGCCACACCAGGGCGGGGCGATGGGCTTCAATGGCGCCCAGCAGGGCGGGCAGATCGAGGCTCAGATCGGGCGCCAGAGGCACCGGCACATAGTGCATGCCCACCAGTCGGGTGGTGACGTCGTACATCACGAAGGACGGCGCAGGTGCAACCACGGTGGCACCCGGGCGCGCCAGCGCGGTGCTCATGATCGTGATGAGCTCATCCGATCCGTTGCCCAGCAGAAGGCCGGCCGCCTCCGGCACTTCGAGCCGTTCCCTCACCTTCTGCTTGAGTGAGGCATAGCTCGGGGCAGGATAGCGGTTGATGGCCACTGCGGCGAGCCGTTCGCCCAGGGCCTGCTGAAGCGGCTCTGGAAGACGGAAGGGATTTTCCATGGCATCGAGCTTGATCAGGCCCGAAGCGTCTGGCACGTGATAGGCCGCCATGGCCTGCACCTCGGGCCTGACCCAGTGCCCAGGACCGAGGGCGCTGCCCGTGTTCGCATGGTCTGCCTGCGCCTGCTGTCGCGCACCCTCAATCCTCATCTCGGCACTGCGGGCATGCGCCTGCAGGCCTTCACCATGGGCCAGCACCGACGCAACCTCGCCAAGACGGGCGGCACCGGCCGCACTGGCCTGGATCAGGCTTGAACGCTTCTGGAAATCGTAGACCCCCAGGGGCGAGGAAAAACGCGCGGTGCGCATGGTGGGCAGGACATGATTGGGGCCTGCGCAATAGTCGCCGAGCGACTCGGACGACCAGGGCCCGAGGAACATGGCGCCTGCATGACGGATGCGCTCGGCCCACTGCTCCGGATTGCGGGTGGAGATTTCGAGATGCTCCGGCGCGATCCGGTCGATGAGCGCACAGCCCTGCTCGAGCGATTCAATCTGAATGAGCGCGCCGCGGCCGCCCAGCGAGGCTGCGATCACTTCATGCCGGGGCATGTCAGGCAGCAGACGGTCGATTGCAGCCTGCACCGCATCGAGGTAGGCGGCATCAGGGCAAAGCAAAATGGACTGGGCCAGCTCGTCATGCTCGGCCTGTGAGAACAGGTCCATGGCAATCCACTCAGGATCGGTCTGGCCATCACACAGGATCAGGATCTCCGAAGGTCCGGCGATCATGTCGATCCCCACCGTGCCAAAGACCCGTCGCTTGGCTTCGGCGACATAGGCATTACCGGGGCCGACGATCTTGTCGACCGCAGGGACGGTGGCCGTGCCGAAGGCCAGCGCGCCGACTGCCTGAGCGCCGCCCACGGTAAAGACCCGGTCGACGCCGGCAATGGCCGCAGCCGCCAGCACCATGGGATTACGGACCCCGTCGGGGGTGGGACAGACCATGATCAGTTCGCCCACGCCAGCCACCTTGGCCGGCAGTGCATTCATGAGCACCGAGGAGGGATAGGCCGCCTTGCCTCCGGGCACATAGAGTCCCACGCGATCGAGCGGCGTGACCTTCTGACCGAGCCGGTTGCCCAGGGCATCGGTGTAATCCCAGGAGCCCGCGCGCTGACGCTCGTGATAGGCGCGGACCCGGTCGGCAGCCACCTGCAGGGCCCGACGCTGCTCCACCGCAAGCGCGTCAAGGGCCTGCGTGAGTGTGGCGCGCGGCAGTTCGAGCGCGCCTGGCTCGGTCACGGTCAGGCGATCGAAGCGTCGGGTGAACTCGATCAGCGCGTCATCGCCACGGCTGCGGATCTCGGCCAGGATATGACTGACCGCCGACTCGATGGCCGCATCCTGGTCTGCCTCCCAGGCCAACAGGGCCTTGAGTTCGGCCTCAAAGCCCGGGGCGCCGGCGTGGAGTCTGCGTATGCGGGGGGCGCTCATGCCGCCTCCGGCGGGCTCAGTGCTGCAATGACAGGTTCGAGCGCAGCACGGCGGGTCTTGAGCGAGGCCTGGTTGATCACCAGCCTGGAGGAAATCTCCATGATCTGTTCGACTTCGACCAGATGGTTGGCCTTGAGTGTGCTGCCTGTGGACACAAGATCGACAATGGCATCGGCCAGACCCACCAGCGGGGCGAGCTCCATGGAGCCGTACAGCTTGATGATGTCGACATGGACCCCCTTGGCTGCGAAATGCTGCCGGGCCACATCGACATACTTGGTGGCAATGCGCAGCCGCGCGCCGCTGCGCACACGGCCGAGATAGTCGAACCCCTCGGGCACGGCCACGCACATGCGGCAGCGGCCGATGCCCAGATCGACGGGCTGATAAAGCCCCGCTTCGCCGTGTTCGAGCAACACGTCCTTGCCGGCCACGCCGAGGTCGGCGGCGCCATGCTGGACATAGGTCGGCACGTCACTGGCCCGCACGATGATCAGGCGCAGCCCCGGGTCGGCCGTGGGCAGAATGAGCTTGCGCGATTTGAGGTCGGCCGGATCGACCGAAATGCCTGCGCTGGCGAGCAGGGGCAGGGTTTCTTCGAGGATGCGGCCTTTCGACAGGGCAAGGGTGATCATGCGTCAGTCACCGTTCGAACGCGTTCGATGCTGGCCCCGGCCGCGGCGAGCTTGCGTTCCATGCGCTCATAGCCACGATCAAGATGGTAGATCCGGTCGATCAGGGTATCGCCCTGAGCGACCATGCCCGCAATGACCAGGCCGGCTGATGCACGCAGGTCGGTGGCCATGACGATCGCGCCCGAGAGCATGGGCACGCCCCGCACGATGGCGGTGTTGCCCTGGGCATCGATATCGGCCCCAAGACGCCGCATTTCCTGGACGTGCATGAAGCGGTTTTCAAAGATGGTCTCGGTGACCACGCCCGTCCCCTCTGCAACGCTGTTGACCGCCATGAACTGCGCCTGCATGTCGGTGGCCAGTCCGGGATAAGGCGCGGTCCTCAGGTTGACCGCCCGCGGTCGGCGATCCATGCGGGCACGGATCCAGTCCTGGCCCGTCTCGATCTGCAATCCGGCCTCGCGCAGCTTGTCGAGCGTGGCATCCATGGAGGCAGGATCACATGCGGTGAGCGTGAGATCGCCTCCGGTGGCTGCGACGGCACACAGGAAGGTGCCCGCCTCGATCCGGTCGGACATGACCCGAACCTCGCCGCCATGCAAGGCCTTGACGCCCTGCACCACGATGCGATCGGTGCCTGCCCCTTCGATTCTGGCTCCCAGCGCGACCAGCGCCCGGGCCAGATCCACAACCTCGGGCTCCCGGGCCGCATTTTCGATGACGGTCTCGCCCTCGGCCAGGGTTGCGGCCATCAGGAGGTTCTCGGTTCCGGTGACGGTCACCATGTCGGTGACGATCCGGGTGCCCCTGAGGCCCGACGCCCGGGCCACCACATAACCGTGCTCGATCTCGATCTGGGCCCCGAGCAGCTGCAGACCTTTGATGTGCTGATCGACTGGTCTTTGACCGATGGCGCAGCCCCCGGGCAGTGAGACACGCGCCTCACCGAATCGTGCGACCAGAGGGCCCAGAACCAGGATCGAAGCCCGCATGGTCTTGACCAGGTCATAGGAGGCCTCGAGGTGGGTGACCTGCGACGCATCGAGCGTGACAACATCGTCCTGCACACTGGACTTGACGCCCATGCGCCCCAGCAAGGCCAGGGTGGTTCGCACATCCTGAAGCATGGGCACATTGCTGATCCGCAGCGCGCCGGGCACCAGCAGACTTGCGCAGAGAATGGGCAGCGCCGCGTTTTTGGCGCCCGAGATGGGCACCTCGCCCCTGAGCTGCAGGCCCCCGTGAATCAGAAGCTTGTCCATACGATCCAGCCCTGTAATCAGGCCGCGCCGCTTCGCGCGGACCACTCACCCGGGGTGAGTGTCTGCATCGAGAGGGCATGGATTTCGGCGCGCATGCGGTCACCCAGGGCCGCATAGACCAGCTGGTGCCTCTGAATGGGGCGCTTGCCCTCGAAGGCCGATGAGACGATGACCGCCTGAAAGTGTTGGCCATCGCCTTCGACTGTGAGGTGGTCGCAGGGCAGGCCCCGGGCGATGTCGCGTTCAATGCTTTCTGGAGTGGTCATGATGCGGCGATGCGTTGAGCCTCAGTGACGGATGCGCCAACCCGTGTGCAACATGCGCAGTGCGATCAGCGCTGTCAGGATCAGGGTGAGGCCGACGATCAGGAGGCTGGTGAGCGGAGGCACGTCGGACTGGCCGAAAAAGCCGTAGCGAAAACCGTCGACCATGTAGAAGAAGGGGTTCAGGTGCGACACCGCCTGCCAGAAGGCGGGCAGCGAATGCACCGAATAGAACACCCCGGCCAGGAAGGTCGCCGGCATGATGAGGAAGTTCTGAAACATGGCGATCTGGTCGAATTTTTCGGCCCAGATTCCGCCTATCAGGCCCATTGTACCGAGAATGGCTGCCCCCAGAAGGCCGAAGACCAGGATCCAGCCAGGTGCATGAAAGGCGGGCGGCGAGATCCAGAGGGTCGCGAGGAATACCCCCAGCCCGACCAGCACGCCACGGGTCACCGCGGCCAGCACATAGGCCCCGAAGATCTCGAGCGGAGAAAGCGGCGGCAACAGCACGAACACCAGATTGCCGGTCACGCGGGACTGCACCAGGGAGGAGGACGCATTGGCGAACGCGTTCTGGAGGACCGACATCATGACCAGTCCGGGAATCAGAAACTGGATGTAGTCCACACCCGGAAACACCTGCACATGCGAGGACAGGGCCTGCGAGAACACCAGCAGATACAGGACTGCGGTCAGCACGGGTGCGGCCACGGTCTGCACGACCACTTTCCAGAATCGCAGGATCTCCTTGCGCAACAGGGTCGTGAAACCGGTCATGTGGCCTCGCTCATGATGCGCAGGAAGACATCTTCAAGGTCGGTGTGTTCGGTCTCGATTTCGGACAGGACACAGCCGGCTTCACGCAGTGTTCGCAGCACACCCTCGAGGTCACTCCAGTCGGCAAGTGCCATCGACACACGTCCGTCACTGCGGGGCTCACCCTGCATCCTGGCCTGCAGTGCCGCAGGCACCGGGGCACCATCGAGCTTCAGGCGTACGGTTCCTCCGCCGAAGCGGCCCACCAGCCGGGAGGTCTGATCCAGAGCAACCACCTGTCCGGCCTTGAGCATGGCAATGCGCCCGCACAAGGCCTGCGCCTCCTCGAGATAGTGCGTGGTCAGCACGATGGTGTGGCCTTCGCGGTTGAGGCGTGCGATGAACTTCCAGAGGGTCTGGCGCAACTCGACATCCACGCCCGCAGTCGGTTCATCGAGCACGATGACCGGCGGACGATGCACCAGCGCCTGGGCCACGAGAACCCTGCGCTTCATGCCCCCGGACAAGGCCCTCATGTTGGTGTCGGCTTTCATCGACAACTGAAGGTTCTCGAGGATTTCGTCGATCCAGTCGTCATTGCGCCTGAGGCCGTAATAGCCCGAGGTCAGGCGCAGGGTTTCACGGACGGTAAAAAAAGGATCGAAGACCAGTTCCTGGGGGACCACGCCCAGTGCGCGACGTGCAGCCCGGTAGTCGGTCACGACATCGTGACCCATGACCCGGGCGCTGCCGCTGCTGGCCCGGTTCAGTCCCGCGATGATCGCGATCAGCGAGGTCTTGCCTGCCCCATTGGGGCCGAGCAGACCAAAGAATTCACCCTGTTCGATCGACAGGCTGACGCCCTTCAGGGCTTCGAAACGTCCGTAGCGCTTGGTGATGGCCTGAAGCTCGATGGCAGGCGGGGCGGCCGCGACACGATTCTCGTTCATCGACCTGGTCCGTTTCCGGCGCTGCCAAACAGCAGTGATTCGAGCCCATAGAGACGGGCGAGGCTACGCAGTCGCGCGGACGCATTCGAAAACTGCAGTCGGTCGCCGAATTCGCGGCGCAGGGCGAGCAATACGGCCAGTGCCGATGAATCGATATCCTGAAGCGGAGCCAGATCAAGCTGCCGAAGTTCGGACGGCCGCGTGGCAAGCCTGCCCCTGAGTTCGCCCAGGATCTGCAGGGCCTCGGGAAGCCGAAGACGGACTGGAACCCCCTGGCGGTCGAACCCGGTCATCGGCAGGGGGCGTTGGTCAAGGCAGCCTCAGTGAGGAACCGCATGATCAGGGCTTGGCCTGTGCGAACTGGCGGTTTCTCTCGGACAGGCTTCGAATCAGCCCATCGACGCCCTTTGCCGAGACCTCTTGCGCGAACTGGTTCCGGTAGGACTCGACCAGCCAGACGCCCAGCACATTCAGGTCGTAGATCTTCCAGCCCGAGGGCGTGCGGCTGAGCCGGTATTCGAGCTGGATGGGCTCACCGCGCGAGGAGACGATCTCGCTACGCACAATGGCCTCCCCCTCTTCGGTGGTGGGACGCTGCGGCTTGAGGCGGATCTGCTGATCCTTGACCTGAGCCACAGCCCCGGCGTAGGTCCGAACCAGCAGGACCCGGAACTCGGCCATCAACTGACGTTGCTGTTCCGGGGTGGCCTGACGCCAGCCACGGCCCACTGCCAGGGCAGTCATGCGTTCGAAATCCACCGAAGGCATGACCGATTCGTCGACAAAGCGCGAAACACGACGCAGATCGCCGGCGCGCAGCTCGGGATCCTGTCGAATGCGATCAAGCACTGTCTGGCTGAGTTGCCGGATGAATTCCTCAGGCGCCTGGATCGACGCAAGCGAGCCGGTCGCGGTCGCGGTTGCAGCGACGGGGGAATTGCCCGAACCGGTGGCACTGGAGGCAGGCTGGGCCTTAAGACCCAGGGGCAGGAGCAGGGTTGCAGCCAAGCCGAGGTCACCGCAAAAAATCAGGGTGTTTCGGGTGGGTCGCCATCATAGATCTGTGAGCGGCGGCGCTGCAGATAGCTGTCCCGGATGAGCAGATACCGATCGAGCGCCTGCTCCAGGAAAGGCTGTGCAGGCAGGGCCCGTGCACGCGACTGAAGAACGTCCAGCCCAAGAAGGGTCGTGCGGGTCTGGGCGCTGTCGATGTGATTCTTGAGCGAGCCGTAGTAATCGGCTCTGAGGGAAAACGCATCACGCAGGCTGGACGGCCCCAGTCCGGGAAGCATCAGGTACGGACCTGCCGGCACTCCCCAGGTGGCCAGGGTCTGACCAAAATCCTCGCGATGCTTGGGCAAGCCCATCTCGCTGGCGAGATCCACCACGCCAAAAAATCCCAAGGTGGAATTGAAGAGAAAGCGGCCAAGGTCAGACGTGGCCTGCCCGGGCTTGCCCTGCAGCAGGCTGTTGAATGCGATCCAGGGATCCTGCAGATTGCCCAGCATGTTCTCGATGACCCGCTGGAAGAGTTCAGGCACGACCCGATCGTAGACGCGCGCTGCGGGCCGCAGCAGCAGATCATCGACAAAGATGTTCAGGCGCAGCATCTGGCGGTTGAGCGGCTGCAAGGGATCAACCTGCTGCGCGATCTCCGGGCTGCTCGCCAGTGGGGCGATGCGCTGCGGATCGTGCATGGACGTACAGCCCGCAAGCCCCAGCGCAAGGACGAGCACGAGGCGGGCCAGAATGCTTTTCAGGCCGCTGTCACAGGAGCGGGCCGGGTTCAAGGCTTGCCCCCGGTGGCAGGAGCGGGCTCTGCCGCCTTGCTGAACAGGAACTGACTGATCAGGTTTTCAAGCACGACGGCTGACTGCGTCATGCGAATGGTGCCCCCCGAGGCGAGCATCTTGCTATCGCCGCCGGGCTCGAGGCCGATGTACTGCTCACCAAGCAGGCCGGAGGTGAGAATCTTGGCGGAGGTGTCGTGGGGAAACTGGTATCGCGACTCGAGGCTCAGGAGCACTCTGGCCTGGTAGGTCTGGTCATCAAAACTGATGCCGGCCACCCGGCAGACGACCACGCCGGCGCTCTTGACCGGCGCACGGGGTTTGAGTCCGCCGATGTTGTCGAATCGTGCCTGCACCTCGTAGGTCGGCCCGGACGAAAAGCTTCCCAGGTTGGCCGCCTTCAATGCCAGGAAGACAAGCGCCGCCAGACCGAGCAGCACGAACCCACCCACCATCAGGTCGATGGCGCGTCTTGAGGCGGTCATGACAGGACTCCGTTTTTCATGGTGTTGCAAACCTCAGGTCAACAGGATCGGGCCGCACTCAGGTCGAGCCGAACATCAGGGCTGTCAGAATGAAATCGAAGCCCAGGACAGCCAGCGATGACGCAACGACCGTCACAGTGGTGGCACGCGACACACCCTCAGGGGTAGGCTGGGCCGAATACCCCACCTGAAGCGCCGTGTAGGCACAAATCAATCCGAAGGCTGCGCTCTTGATCACGCCATTGAGCACATCGGTACGCCAGTCGACTCCCGTCTGCATCTGGGACCAGAACGCGCCCGAATCGACCCCGATGAGCACGACGCCAACCGCCCAGCCGCCAAGGATACCGACTGCAGAAAAAATGGCGGCCAGCAGGGGCATGGCCACCAGCGCCGCGCCCAAGCGCGGCGCCAGAACACGCCGGACCGGATCGACCGCCATCATCTCCATGGCTGCGAGTTGCTCGCCGGCCTTCATCAGTCCGATTTCAGCAGTCAGTGACGTGCCCGCCCGACCCGCGAACAGCAGCGCGCTGACAACCGGACCGAGTTCACGTACAAGCGATAGTGCAACGAGCAGACCCAGCGCCTCAGAGGAGCCGTAGCGCTGAAGGGTGGTGTAACCCTGCAGCCCGAGCACAAACCCCACAAAGAGGCCGGAGACGGTAATGATCACCAGGGATCGGTTACCGATCACGTGCAACTGATCGATCACCAGTCTGGGCCGGGCCAGCGCCGCGGGGGTGGCAATGATCAGGTCCAGCAAAAGCCGGGCACCCTGACCGATCCGCACGATCTGCATCGTGCACCATCCGCCCAGCCGAACGATGCGCTCGCCGGGCGGCCGCCAGGTGTACGTCGCCGCTTGGATGAACGGCCACCGCGCCCCGGGCTCGTTGTCGACAGACCACGCCCGCACCGAGATCTCGGCCTACGCGCCGCGCCTGATCACGATCAAGATCAATCCGGAGAAGATCCGCGACGTGATCGGCAAGGGCGGTGCGGTCATCCGCGCCATCACCGAGGAGACCGGGG